>VGBI01000038.1 GCA_016870595.1 Actinomycetota bacterium | reverse complement strand
GCGACCGGCCGGCAACCGTTCCCGGCCCGGCCGCGGGCCGTCCGGGGACTGGGTAGCCTCCGCCGCCGTGTCCGCTCCGTCCGACCGCGCCCCGTCCGACCGCGCCCCGTCCGACCGCGCCCCGTCGCTCACCCAGTCCGTGGACCCCGCCCGGCGCCGCCTCGCCGACGCGACCCGGGCCCTCGTCGACGCGGTCACCCGGGTGCGCGACGACGCCGACCCCGGTGCGCTCGCGCAGGCGGCCACCGCGGTCGAGGCCGCCACCGCGGGGCTCGCCGGGCCGGACACGCTGCGGGAGGGGAACCGGTCCGCGGTGCCGCGCGCGTACCACCACTACCTCCCGTCGAGCCTCCTGGTCGGCCAGGCCCACCCCCTGGCGCCGCTCGGCACCCCCGAGTTCGCCGACGGCGTGCTCACGGTCCGGGTCCGCTTCGGCGCGACCTACGAGGGGCCGCCCGGGTACCTGCACGGCGGCATCGTCGCCCTCGCCTTCGACGAGCTGTTCGGCATGTGCAACGTGTGTCACGGCCAGGGCGGGCTCACCGGCCGCCTCACCCTGCGGTACCGGGCCCCCACTCCGTTGCACCGTGACCTCACCATGACCGCGTGGCTCGCGTCGCGCGAAGGCCGCCGGACCCACGTCCGGGGTGCGCTGCACGCGGGCGAGACCCTCACCGCCGAGGCCGAGGGGCTGTTCGTGCGCCCCCGCCCCGAGACCCGGGCCCGGTACTTCGGCGACGCCCTGCCCCCCGACTAGGCGAGGCGGTCGCGCACGGCGGCGAGCGCGGCGGCGTTGGCCGGGTTCCTCGGGTCGACCGGCCCGGCCACCACCCAGTCCGCTCCCGCATCGACGTACCCGGCCAGCGTGCCCGCCACCGTCGCCGGGCCGCCGACCACCGTTCCCGGTCGGGCACCGAGGCGCGCGGCCTTGGCCCCGGCATCGGCGTCGGACGCGTCGATCACGACGAGCCCACCCCACGAGCACGCGAACGGCGCACGAGCCGCGGCGTTCCGGACCGCGGCCGCCTCCGACGCGAAGCGCGTCGGGTCCGCGCCCCAGCAGTTCCAGCCGTCGGCCGTCGCCGCCGCGAGGGCCCGCACCTCGGCGTGTCGGCCCCCGACCCAGACCGGGACGCCCGCGTCGCGCGTCGCATGCACTGCCGCGCCGAGGTCGGCGATCCGGTCGGCGAAGCTCCCGAACCCCACGCCGAACTCCTCGTTCTCACGCGCGCTCTCGGAGTCACCGGCCCCGATGCCGGCGATGACCCGATCACCCGACACCCGCGCCGCGGTGGCGAAGGTGAGCGCGGTGACCGCGGCCGGGCGCAGCGACGCCCGGGCGACGAGCACGCCCACCGCGACGCGGCGCGTCTCCGCGATCACCGCGTGCAGCAGCGCGGTCATCTCGAGCGCGGGGCGCCGGGAGCCGTCGGCCGCGACCCGGAAGAGGTGGTCGTAGACGAAGACGCCGTCGAGCCCCGCCACCTCGGCGGCCCGGGCCACGGCGAAGACCTCGTCGGGATCGCGCACGAAGGCCGGGAGGGTGATCCCGACCGCCGGCCGGGTCACGACGTGGGTGCGACCTGGCGGGCGAGCACCGCAGCGCCGATCACACCGGCCCGGTCCCCGAGCGCGGCGGCCAGGATCGGGATCTCGGGCCGGTGGGCCCGACCCTCGAGATGGACCGGGAAGCGGGTGCGGATGCGGTCGACCAGCACCGGGCCCATGTTCACGAGGCCGCCGCTGATCACGATGGCCTCGGGGTCGAGCAGGTTGGCCAGCCCGGCGAAGCCGATCGCCACGAGGTCGGCGAAGGTGTCGAGGACGGCGAGCGCGTCGGCGGACCCGGCGAGGGCCGCCTGGCCGACGTGCTCACCCGTCACCGCTGCGGCGTCGCCGGCGGCGGCGGCGAGCACGCTCGGTGCGTCGCCCCGGGCCACGACCTCGCGGGCGAGCACGCCCAGGCCGGTGCCCGACGCCCACGCCTCCCAGTGCCCGGGCTCGCCGCACGCGCAGGTCCGGCCCCGGGGGTCGAACTGCCAGTGGCCCACCTCGGCGGCGAACCCGTTCGTGCCGCGGTAGACGCGTCCGTCGAGGACGATGCCCCCGCCGATGCCGGTCCCGAGGGTGAGGAGGAGGGCGTTGCGCATGCCCCGCATCGCACCGTGGGCGAGCTCGCCCCAGGCGGCCACGTTGGCGTCGTTGTCGACGACCGCGGGAAGGCCCGTCGCACGCGCGATCTCGTCGCGCAGCGGCGCGTCGACCAGGGCCGGCACGTTGGGCGCGTAGCGGGCGACGCCGTCGGGATCGACGATGGCCGCGACCCCGGCACCCACCGCCCCGACCCGGGTCCCGTCGGCCCCGGCCTCGGCGAGCAGCGCTCCGGTCGTGCCGGCGATGGCGTCGACCAGGCCGGCGAGCGTCGCCGAGGGGCTCGGAGCCCGGTGCTCGTGGCGCACCGTGCCGTCGGCGTCGACGACCGCGACCCGGACGTGGGTGCCGCCGAGGTCGATGCCGATCGTGGCGCTCACGCGACCTCGTCGACCGACCGCAGCACCGGGCCGGAGTCGCTCGCGGCGGTGGGCGCACCGTGGGCGTCCGGCCCGGGACCCCCGGCGGCCGCGGCCTCGGCCTGCTCGCGCTGGCGCCGCTGCTCGGCGAGGCGCCGTTCGGCCGCCGCGGTGATCGCCTGGGCGGCGAGCAGGAGCTCGTTGGCCGCCCGCACCATGTGCTCGGCCACCTCGGGACCGGCCTCGATCAAGGCGGCGACGAACGACTCCACCGTCGTGAGCGGGAGCTCGTCACCCCACGGCGCGCCGGTGGGCTCCCCCGCGGACGACGACGGATCGAACGACGGACCGGACGACGGATCGGGCATGGGCGGCGTCCTCCCGTCGGGCACCGGACCTCCCGGTGCGTCGGCCCCGGACGCTAGCGGGCGCCGACGTCCCGGCGCGGGGGGAACGTCTGGTGGCGGGCCCCCCACAGGCCGATCCAGCCGATCGGCAGCATCGGGACGAGCACCCCGAACGGGTTGGCCGCCGCGGTCACCACCGCCACCGCGATGCACACGCCGAGCGCGCCGTAGAGCGACCAGCGGATGCGGCGCGGTACCGGTCCCTCCAGCAGGAACAGCGTCCCGACCGCGAGGTCGTCGCCCTGGGCGGTGCGTACGGCCGCGGCCGCCAGCGCCCACAGCCACACCACCATCGCGGCGAAGAACGACACGAGCGTGACCGTCACCGCGGCGTCGTCGAACGGCTCGGACCCGAGCGCGGCGGGCACGGCGGTCGCGGCGAACACCGCCACCGACGCCCACGACCCCACCTCGATCAGGCGGCCCCGGCCGGACGGGTCGGACGGGTCGAGCGGGCCGGACGGGTCGAGCGGGTCGAGCGGGTCAGCGGTTCCGTCCACGGCGCGGAGCGTACCGGCGGATCCTCCGGGTCACGCCAGCGGCACGAGCACCGAGAGGTCGCCCGCGGCCAGCGGGGCGAGCCGGGCGGCGAGACCGTCGTACGAGAGCTCGGTCACGGCCCGGGCCCGGGCCGCCGCGCCCATCCGGGCCCGCAGCGCGTCGTCGCGCAGCACGCGGTCGAGTGCGCCGCGCACCGCGAGCGGGTCGCGGGGATCGACCAAGAACCCGGTCTCGCCGTCGATCACCGCCTCGTGGGCGCCTCCGCTGCGGCCCGCAACCGCGGGCACCCCGCAGGCGCCCGCCTCCACGAACACGATGCCGAAGCCCTCGGCCTCGAGCCCACCCCAACGGTCGCGGCACAGCATCGCGAAGACGTCGGCGCTCGCGTAGAGCGCGGGCAGGTCGGCGTCGAGCACCCGCCCGAGCAGGCGCGCCCGGGCGCCGAGGGGCGCAGCCAGGCGGGCCAGGCGGTCGGCGTCGCGGCCGCGCCCCGCGACGGCCACCTGCACGTCGGGGTCGAGCCCGGCCACCGCCTCGAGCAGCACGTCGAAGCCCTTGCGGGGCACGAGCCGGCTCACGCCGAGCACGAGCGGCCGGTCGGGGTCGAGGCCGTGCCGGCGCCGGACCGCCCGGCGCACCTCGGGGTCGACCGGGGCGAAGCGGGTGGGGTCCACCCCCGGGGGCACCACGAGGGTCGGGATCGGGCGTCCCGCAACCCGGGCCGCGACCCGGGCCACGTACTCCCCCGCCGCGACCATCCCCGCGGCGCCGGTCAGCACCGACCGGGCCAGCGCAGCGGGACCGGGGACACGCCCGTAGACGGTCACCTCGGCTCCGTGGCCGACGACCACGTGGGGCGCGGCGGTGAGTCGCCGGCCGATGCGACCGAGGGGGAGCATCGGGTCGAGGAAGACGACGTCGGCGGCGAGCGCACGGGCGCGCGCGTCCACGTGGTGGGCGAGGGCTGCGGTCGGCCAGAGCAGCCGCTCGGGGGACCGCTCCACCGAGAACGCCTGGTCCCGGTCGAAGACGCCGGCACCTGCGTAGGTCGTGGTGTACACGTGGGTGGACTCGGGTGGCAGGCGCCGCCACAGCTCGTGGAGGTAGGACTGGATCCCGCCGATCTTGGGCGGGAAGTCGTTGGTGACGAGCAGCGACGACACCGACCGGTCCCCTCAGGCGCGGTCGGCGAGGCGGGCCCGGGCCAGCCGGGGCACGACCCACCGCCACAGGACGACCACCCCGACCGCAGCGGCGACGGCCCCGGTGGCGAACGCGGCGCGGTAGCCCGCGGCGGCGGCCGCGACCCCCACGAGGAGCGCCCCGACACCCTGCGAGAGGTCGAAGCAGCTGCTGATCGTGCCGACCGCCGACCCCCGGTCGGCCTCGGTGGAGCCCTCGAGCGCCATGAGGAGCATGGCCGGGTACATGAACGCCGACCCGATCGCGAACACCACGACCCCGGTCATGAGCCCGACCGCGCTCGCCCACACGGCCATCACGCCCATGCCCGCCGCGGTCGCGACCAGCGCGACCGTTCCCGCCCGTGAGGCGCCGAGGACGTCGGGCAGGCGGGCGCCGAAGATCCGCACCCCCAGCACGAGCAGACCGAACACCGTGAACATCACGGCCACGTCGGTGAACCCGACGTCCTCCCCGTAGAGCGGCACGAACGCGCCGAACGCGGCGGTGGCGACGAGGCCGCTGAACAGCACGGCCCCGGGGCCGAGGGCCCGGCGGTTGATCAGGGGCTGGGGCGGCCCCTCGCGGGCGACCCGTTCCACCTCCCGGGTCGCGCACCCGAGCGCGGCGCTGGCGAAGGCGAAGCCCGCGGCCACGAACCACAGCGTGGTGTACCCCCAGGTGTCCTGCACCCGCTCGCCGATGATCGGACCGAACGCGAAGCCGCTGTAGACCGCGATCGACCAGTACGAGATCGCCTCGCCGCGTCGCTGCACGGGCGCGAGGTCGGTGATCATCGTCGCCGCTCCCACGAAGAACGCGGCCTCACCGAGCCCGGTGCAGAACCGGGCCACGACGAGCGCCCCCACCGAGTCGGCGAGCGAGTAGCCGAGGAGCGACACCGCGACCACCAGCGCGCCGCTCACGATGAGCGCCTTGCGCCCCCGACGGTCGCCGATGCGCCCGGCAAGGGGCCGGACCAGCACCGCGCCCACGAACAGCACCCCGACCGCGATGCCCACCGCGAGGCTGCCGCCCCCGAGCTCGCCCTTCACGTAGCGGGGCACCTCGGGGAGGACCACGCCGAGGGCGAGGAAGTAGCAGACCCCGGCGGCGACGACGAGGACGAAGCGCGGGGTGACGAGCCGCGGGCGCCCGGTCACGAGGCGGCGAAGGCGCGGGCCTCGGCGAAGGTCGCACCCTCGACCAGCAGGCGGCGGTACTGCATCACCAGCCGCGGGCGACTGAACGCAACGGCGCCCGTGAGCCGATCGTCCCGCCCGAAGATCGCCACGAACCGCCGATCGTCGAGGGTCCCGTCGACGAGCTCGACGGTGTCGTCGCCCCGCACGTGCCCGACGACCTGGATCTTGACGTCGTACTGGTCGGACCACACGAACGGCACCGACGCGAACGGCTCCCCCGGACCGTCGCCCACGAGCACCCGGGCTGCGGCCGCCACGCCCTGCTCGCTGGCGTTGGTCCAGTGCTCGAGGCGCACCCGCTCGCCGCCCGCGAGCGGGTTGGGCCAACGCGCGACGTCGCCCGCGGCCACCACCCCCGGCGCAGCGAGCAGCGTCTCGTCGCACACCACACCCTGGTCCAGGGTGAGCCTGGACCCCTCCAGCCAGTCGGTGGCCGGCACCGCGCCCACGCCCACCACGACGACGTCGGCCTCGATCACCGCGCCGTCGGCGAGGCGGACCCGCTCCACGCGGTCCCCGCCCTCGATCCCCGCCACCTCGACCCCGGTCCGCAGGTCGACCCCGTGGTCGCGGTGCAGCGCCGCGAGGGTGTCGCCGAGCACGGGGCCGAGCCCACGCTGCATCGGCGTGGGCGCGGCCTCGAGCACGGTGACGGGGATCCCGAGCCCCCGGCAGGTCGCGGCGACCTCGGCGCCCACGAAGCCCGCGCCCACCACGACCACCGGGCCCGAGCGGGCGAGGTCGTCCCGGAGGGCCTCGGCGTCGTCGAGGGTCCGCAGGGTGTGGACCCCGGGGAGGTCGGGCTGGTCGGGCAGTCGGCGCGCCACCGCGCCGGTGGCGATCACCAACCCGTCGTAGGGCACCTCGCCCCCGTCGGTGCGCACGACCCGCCGCTCGAGGTCGAGGCCGGTCGCCCGGACCCCGAGCCGGAAGTCGGCCCCGAGCTCCTCGTAGGGCTGACGCCGCAGGGCCACCGCGGCGCGGTCGGCGGTGCCGGCGAGGAAGGCCTTCGACAGCGGCGGGCGGTCGTAGGGCAGGTGGGCCTCGGCCCCGAGCACGGTCAAGGAGCCCGCGAACCCGAGCCGACGCAGCTCCTCGGCCGCCCGCAACCCGGCCAGCGACGCGCCGACCACGACGATCCGGGCGATCCGGGCGGGCGTCCCGTCGGGGGCGACGGCGGCTGCGGTCACGCCCGCACCGTACCGCCCGGTGAATGGCCGGAAACCTGACTCCCGTGTCATTGTGTCGGCCCGCCGACCCGGAGCACCGATGCCCGCCCCGAAGCCCGCTGCGAAGCCCTCCACCCCGTCCTCTCCCCCGGCCCCGACGCTCGACGTCACCGGCCGCCCCCTGCGCCTGCGCGACGTCGACCTCGACACCTTCCTGCGGCCCCGGTCGGTCGCCGTGATCGGCGCCTCCGACCGGCCCGGGCGGCCCAACACCCTGATGACCCAGGCCCTCAAGGAGTTCTCCGACAAGTACGGGGCCTCCTTCCACCCGGTCCACCCGAGCGCCGAGACCGTCTTCGGCGCCCCGGTCGCCCGCACGATCGCCGAGGTCCCCGGTCCGGTCGACCTCGTCGCCATCCTCACCGGGGCCGCGGTCGACACCTTCGAGGAGGTCCAGGCCGCCGGGGCCCGCTTCGCGGTGATCTTCGCCGCCGGCTTCTCCGAGGTGGGCAGGGACGGCGAGCGGCTCGAGGCCCGCCTGCGGGCCCTGGTGGAGTCGGGCGACACCCGCCTCCTCGGGCCCAACACCAACCTGAACGCGTTCTCCGAGTTCCGGGCCGACCTCACCGGCCCCGCCCTCGCCCTCATCACCCAGAGCGGGCACCAGGGGCGGCCCATCTTCCAGGGCCAGGAGATCGGCATCCGCCTGTCGCACTGGGCCCCGACGGGCAACGAGGTCGACCTCGAGTTCGCCGACTTCGCCCGCTACTTCGCCGACCAGCCCGAGGTCGGCGTGGTCTGCGCCTACATCGAGGGCTTCAAGGACGGCCGCACGCTCATGCTCGCCGCCGACCACGCGGCGCGCCTGCGCAAGCCGCTCGTCGTCGTGAAGGTCGGGCGCACCGAGGCGGGCCGGGCCATGGCCAAGGCCCACACCGGGCACCTCGCCGGGTCCGACGCGGTGACCTCGGCCGCGTTCCGCCAGTTCGGCGTGACCCGCGTCGACGGGCTCGACGACCTGCTCGAGACGTCGATGGCCTTCGCCCGCACGAAGCCCCCGACCGGCGACGGCGTGTGCATCTACTCCCCGTCGGGCGGCACCTCGGCCCACATGGCCGACATGGCCGCCGCGGCCGGGCTGCACCTGCCCACGCTCACGAAGCAGACCCAGCGGACCCTCCACGACGGCCTGATCCCCTCGTACCTGCAGGTCACCAACCCGGTCGACTGCGGCGGCCCCCCGATCGGCGACGAGCGCGGGCTGAAGATCCTCGAGGCGCTCGTGGCCGATCCGAAGGTCGCGGCGCTGATCGTCCCGGTGGCCGGCGCGGTCGACATGTTCTCCGAGGGACTGTCGCGTGACTGCGCGATCGTGGCCCGCACCACCGACAAGCCGATCTTCATGGTGTGGGGCGCGCCGCCGGGCACCGACGACCACTACTACTACAAGATGCTCGACGCCGGGCTGCCCGTCTTCCGCACGTTCGGCAACTGCGTCGACGCGGTCAAGGCGTACTTCGACTACTGGGCGTTCGTGCGCCGGTACCGCTCGCCGTTCGCCGACGCACCCACCGCGCCGCTGCCCGCGGCCAGGAAGGCCCGACGGATCCTCGCCGACGCGCCCCCGGGTGAGGCCCTGTCGGAGCACGCGTCCAAGGAGATCCTGCGCGCCTACGGGATCCGCACGTCGCGCGACGTGCTCTGCCACAGTGCCGCCGAGGCCGTCCGGGCCGCGGCCACGCTCGGCTACCCGGTGGTCATGAAGCCGTCGGCGGCGGCGCTGTCCCACAAGAGCGATCTCGGTCTGGTGAAGGTCGGGGTGGCCACCGCCAAGGACGTGCGCAACACCTACGCCGACCTCGAGCGGCGCGCCCGCCGTGCGGTGGGCCGGGCCGGCGAGCTCGATGGCATCCTCGTCTGCGAGATGGTCACCGGCGGCGTCGAGATGGTCGTCGGCGTCAGCCGCGACGAGCTGTTCGGGCCCGTCGTGATGGTCGGCCTCGGCGGCGTCTTCGTCGAGGTGCTGCGCGACGTCACCTTCCGGGTTCCGCCCTTCGACGCCGACGAGGCCCACCGCATGCTGCGCGAGCTGCAGGGCTTCGCCATGCTCGAGGGGGCCCGCGGCGCGAAGCCCGCCGACGTCGACGCCCTCGTCGACGTGATCGTCAAGGTCGGCCGACTGGCCCAGGACCTCGCCGACGACGTCGCCGAGCTCGACATCAATCCGCTCGTCGTCCGGCCCCGCGGCGCGGTGGCCCTCGACGGCCTCGTCGTCACCCGTCCCCGATCCCCGAGGAGCAACCAGTGAGCGACGCCCCCGACGTCGACCAGGAGCTGTTGGCCACGATCGAGCACCAGGTGCTCTGGCTGACGATCAACCGGCCCGACGCCGGCAACGCGATCACTCCCATGGTCCGCAACCGCATCATCGAGCACCTCGAGGCCGCGAGCACCGACTTCGGGGTCCGGTGCGTGATCCTGACCGCCGCAGGCGAGAAGCACTTCTGCACCGGCGCCGACCTGCGGGCCGGCGGGGTGGTCATGCCGAAGAAGCCCGAGGGCGCACCCGACCGCATCGTGGGCGACGCCGCCCGCACCATCCGCACCGGCATCCAGCGCCTCACCGGAGCGATCGCCGACTGCGAGAAGCCGGTCATCGCCGCGGTGAACGGCACCGCCGCCGGTGGTGGGCTGTCGATGGTGCTCGCCGCCGACCTCGTGGTGGCCGCCGAGCACGCCCGCCTCATCCAGGTCTTCGTGCGCCGGGGCCTGATCCCCGACGGCGGCGGCACCTACTTCCTGCCCCGGCTCGTCGGCCTCCAGAAGGCCAAGGAGCTCGTCTTCTTCGGCGACGACCTCAGTGCCACCGACGCCGAGCGGATCGGCCTGGTCAACCGGGTCGTGCCCGGGCCCGCGCTCGCCGGCGCGGCCCGCGAGTGGGCCGAGCGCCTCGCCCAGGGCCCGACCAAGACCATCGGGCTGGCCAAGCGGCTGCTCAACCGCTCGCTCGACGCCGACCGGGCGACGCTGTTCGAGGAGGAGGCGATGGTGGTCGAGCTGATCAACGGCAGCGGCGACTCCGCCGAGGGGGTGGCGAGCTTCCGCGAGCGCCGCCCGACCGAGTTCAAGGGATGGTGACCGCATGACGAACCAGGGAGCCGACGTGAACCCGCTCAAGGACCGCACCGCGATCGTCGGGATCGGCCAGACCCGCTTCGGCAAGGGCCTCGAGGACTCCGAGCTGTCGCTGGCCTGTCAGGCGATCTCGGCCGCGCTCGACGACTGCGGCATCGCCCCGAGCGAGGTCGACGGCCTCGCCTCGTACACCCTCGAGCCGTTCCGCGAGGTCGAGGTGGCGCGCAGCGTCGGCCTCGGCGACATCACCTGGTTCTCCCAGGTCGGCTACGGCGGCGGCGCCGGCTGCGGCGTGGTCACCCAGGCCGCGATGGCGGTGTCGACCGGGCAGGCCGAGGTCGTGGTGGCCTGGCGGGCCCGCAAGCGGGCGTCGAAGGCCAGCCGCCCGTGGGCCAACGTCGCCCAGCGCATCGAGGACAACGGCCAGTGGAGCCGCCCCTGGGGCCTGCTCCGCCCGGTCGACGAGATCGCGATCCTGACCCGGCGCTACATGCACGAGTACGGCGCGACCCGCGACCACCTCGCCAACGTCGCGATCGCCTTCCGCAAGCACGCCAACAACAATCCCGCCGCCACGATGTACGAGCGCACGCTGTCGCGCGAGGAGTACATGAACGGCCGGTGGATCTCCGAGCCGCTCTGCCTCTTCGACAACTGCCTCGAGACCGACGGCGCCCTCGCCGCGGTCATCGTGTCGGCCGAGCGGGCCAAGGACCTCCGCCAGGTCCCGGCCTACATCCACGCCGGCGCACAGGGGATCCCGCCCCAGCACAACACCATGACGAACTACTTCAACGACGATCCCCTGATGGGCCCGTCGTGGGCGGCGGCGAAGGGGCTGTGGCGCTACGCCGACCTCGGCCCCGCCGACGTCAAGGTGGCCCAGCTCTACGACGCGTTCAGCCCGCTCATCCCCCTGTCGCTCGAGGGCTACGGCTTCTGCGCACGAGGCGAGGGGGCGGCGTTCACCGAGGACGGCGCGCTGGAGTGGCCCCACGGGCGGCTCCCCACCAACACGGCCGGGGGCGGGATGTCGGAGGCCTACGTCCACGGATTCAACCTGGTGCTGGAGGGCGTGCGCCAGATCCGCGGCACGTCGCCCAATCAGGTCGCCGACGCCGACGTCAGCCTCGTGACGAGCGGTGAGGGCGTGCCCACGAGCGCGCTGCTCCTGCGGAAGTAGAGGAGAGCACATGAGCGAGTTCCTGCTCCCGGTCGACGACGACCCGTTGACCCAGCCGTTCTGGGAGGCCTGCGCGCGCGGTGAGCTGCGCATGCAGCGCTTCACCGCGTCGGGCCGGTACTGCTGGCCGCCCCGGCCCATGGACCCGGTCTCGCGCACGCTCGAGTACGAGTGGGTGCCGGTGTCGGGGCTGGGCACGGTGTGGTCGGTGGCCATCCCCCACCCGCCCCTGCTCCCCGCCTACACCGACCTCGCGCCCTACAACGTCGTGGTCGTGCAGCTCGACGAGGACCCCGCGCTGCGGATGGTCGGCAACGTCGTCGCCGCGGCCGACGCGCCGCTGAACAGCATCGACCCGCACGCGGTGGAGATCGGGCAGCGGGTCCGGGCGGTGTTCAGCCCGGTGGGCGACATGTTCCTCCCCCGCTGGGTTCCGGTCGACACCTAGGCGGGACCACCCGACCAGCGGTCGGGTGCGACGAGGAACGAGCGGGGCGCGTCGCCCACCACCGCCTCCACGTGGAGGGCGGTCCCCGTCGTCGGGTCGAGGTAGGTCCGCACCGTGACCGCTGGCCCGGCGTCACCCCAGCGGTCCTCGGAGAGGACCGGGCACCCGTCGGTCCAGTGGTCGGGCGCGAGCGCGAGCGGCGTGCCACTCGCCTCGGCCACGGCCACGCGCCCGCGTTGCACGACGCCGGGGTACAGCGGGAGCGCGCCGGCACCGGCGTCGGGCGCCGGACCCGCGTAGGGCCGGGCCGACGGGGCCGCCGCCGCGAGCCGGGCCCGCCGACGCGCCGCCCGCTCGGCCGCGGTGGCGTCGGCATCGACCCGGCCGGCGGTGTCGGCCACCACCCCGTACGCGGCCCGGGCCTCGTCGAACCCGAACCGGCCCGCCCGCAGGTCGTGGGCCACCGCGTCGGGGTGACGGTCGAGCGGGTCCCCGAAGCCCCCCGCGCAGGGCAGGCGGATCTCGTAGCGGTCGCCGGCCCCGAGTCGGGCGCCCGACGTGTGCACCGGCAGGACCTCGGTCGTGCCGTCGGCCCGGCGCACGACCATCTCGGCGGTGGCGCCGGGGGCGCCGCCGGCCAGGCCCTGGAGCGGGAGCCAGCGGCGCATGCCGAACAACGTGCCGTGCATCGCGTCGACCCCGTGGGGGGCGAACGAGAAGTGGTTGCCCGCCCCGGCCCGGTGCGCCCCGGCGCCGTCGGTCCCGGTGCGCCGGCGGCGCTCGTGGACGAGGATGGGGAACCACGCCTCGAGCACCTCGACGTCGACGAAGCTCCCGTGGCTGCGCACCCCGCGGGCGAAGATCCCGAGGTCGAGCCCGTCGCGCCCGGCCCCGGGCGGGGCACCGACCCAGTTGCCGTCGAAGGGGATGAAGGCGTCGGTGGCGCCGTCGGGACCGGTCCACGACCAGACCTGGTTGCCGATCCCCGAGTCGCCCCCGGTCCCGCTCACGTAGGCCCGGGCCGGGGCGTCGGGTGACGCGGCCAGCGCCAGGGCCAGGGTCGTGAGCGCGACCGTGGCCGCGTTGAGCCCCACGTGCATGTGGGCCGCGCCGATCGGCGCGGGCGGGGCGGCGTCGACGATCGACCGCTCGGGGCACCGGACCTCGAACACCGCGAGCATCCCGTCGTTGTAGGGGAGGTCGCTCGCCATCAGCAGCCACATCATCACGCCGAGCTCGCTGGCGACGATGTACGGCTTCGAGTTGAAGAAGTGGTCGGTCTGGGGCGCGGCGCCGGCGAAGTCGAACACGAGGTGGTCACCGGCCACGGTCAGCGTGCACGGGACCTCGTAGAACGTCTCGCCGAACTCGGTCCACGACGTCCAGCGGTAGGTGCCGTCGGCGATCCCGGCGATGCGGCGCCGCATCTCGGCCTCGGTGAGGTCGCGGATCGCCCCGAGGCTCTCGGTGAAGCGCTCGACGCCGACCTCGTCGACCAGTGCGGCAAGGTGCGTGTCGGCGAAGTGCGCGCCGGCGACGAGCCCCCGCAGGTCCATCTCCACGAGCTGGGCCATGCGGAGGTTGGTGCGGAAGATCTCCCAGACCTCGGTCACCTCGACGCCCTCGCGGAAGAGCCGCACCGCCGGGACCCGCAGCGCCTCCTGGAAGCACTCGGTGGCCGCCGGCGCGAAGGAGCCGACGACCATGCCACCCATGTCCATCATGTGGGCCGAGACGCCGACCCAGCCGATGCGCCGGGCCCCGGCGAAGATCGGGCGCTGGATCATCACGTCCTGGGGGTGCAGCCCGCCGCCCTGGTGCGGGTCGTTGGCGATGAACACGTCGCCGGGGCGGATCGTGTCGCCGTGGCGGGCGATCGTGGCCCGCACCGAGTGCGACGCCGCGGCGAAGTGGTAGAGCACGGTGCCCGCGCCCACCACGAGGTTGCCGTCGGCGTCCATGAGCGTGACCGAGTAGTCCTTCGACTCGGTCACCGCGGGCGACACCGCGGTGTGCTCGATCGCAAGGGCCGCCTGCTCGGCCACGGACTCCAGCCGGGCCCGCAGCACCTCGAGCGCGATGGGGTCGGACACGCTCATGGCGCCTCCTCGGGAGTCAGGTCCACGACCAGGCCACCGTGGGCGTCGACGTGGGCGGCGGCCCCGGCCGGCACCCAGACGGTCGTGTCGGCGCCGTCCACCAGCGCGGGCCCGGCGATCCGGTGCCCGGCCGCGAGCGCCCCGCCGTCGTGCACGGGCACGTCGTGGTGCTCGTGGACCGCCCGACCCGTGCGCACGGTGCGGGTGCCCACCACCGGGGCGGCGCCCCCGGGACCCGGCACCCGTTCGGGCAACGGCGCCTGGACGGTCCGGCCGGTGCCCACGGCGCGCACCGCGACCACCTCCACCGGCACGTCGAGGGTGATCGCACCCCGGCCGTACCGGCGGGCGTACTCGTCGTGGAACGCCGCCACCAGCGCATCGGGCCCGGTGACCCCCGGGGCGTACGGGATCCGCAGCTCGAAGCTCTGGCGCAGGAACCGGAGGTCGGCCTCGAACGTCACCGCCGCTGCGTCCGCGGCCACGCCGTCGCGGGTCAGCTCGTCGCGCATGGCCGTACCCAGCTCCACCGCGGCGCGCTCCAGCACCGCCGGATCCCCCGGCAGGCGCAGGGGCACCGACCGGATCCGCTCGCGCCGGATGTCGGTCGCCGCCGCCCCGAACGCCGACAGCACCGAGGCCAGCTCCGGGACGAGCACCCGGGGCGCCCCGACCGCGACGGCGATGTCGGGGGTGAACAGTGCGCCGCTCCCCCCGAAGCTGCACAGGGCCTGCGCACGGGGGTCGAGGCCGAGCGCGGCGATCCGGGCCCGGGTCGCCTTGACCATCCCGGCCATCGCGATCTCGCGGATCCCCCAGGCGGTCTCGGTGGCGTCGAGGCCGATCGGCGCGCCGAGCGCAGCACACGCCGCGTGGGCCGCGGCCGCGTCGAGGACGTGGTCACCCCCGAGGAAGCGGTCGGGGGCGAGGTACCCGAGGACGACGAGCGCGTCGGTCACCGTCGCCCCGGTCCCACCCCGCCCGTAGCAGGCGGGCCCGGGCTCCGACCCCGCCGACCGGGGGCCGACCCGCAGCATCCCGCGGGCGTCGATCCAACCGAGCGACCCGCCGCCCGCCCCGATCGACTCCACGTCGACGTGCGACAGCGCCGTCCAGACCCCCATGACCTCGCCCCGGGTCCGGCGCGCCGGTTCGCCGCCGGTCACCACCGACACGTCGAACGAGGTGCCGCCCATGTCGCAGGTGACGACGGCATCGGTGCCCGCGGCGGCGGCGACCCGCACCGCGGCGGCGACGCCCGCGGCCGGGCCCGACACCGCGAGGCCGAGTGGCGCCCGCGCCGCCTCGGCCGGCGTGATCGACCCGCCGCTCGAGTGCACGAGCAGGAGGGGCACCCGCAGGCCGAGCGCGCGGAGCCGGGCCTCGAGGTCGGTGATCCCCGTGATCGCACCCGACACGTACGCGTTGAGCACCGCGTGGGTCGTGCGCTCGTACTCGCGGGCCGCCGGGTGCAGGGCCGCGCCCGCGAACACCGGCAGGTCGGGGTACTCCCGGGCGGCGATCTCGGTGGCGGCCCGCTCGTGGGACGGTTCGAGGAACGACCACAGGAACGACACCGCCAGGGCCTCGACCTGCTGCCCGTCGACGAGGTGGTGGACGGCGGCGGCGACCGCCGCGGGGTCCAGCGGTCGCAGCACGGTGCCGGTGCGGTCGATGCGCTCCTCGACGCCCACCACCGCCGCCGGGTCGACCACCTGTCCCGGCCGGACGAGCCAGCCGTCGGCGTCGGGGACCCGGGCCCCCCGGGCGAAGTCGAGCATCTGCTCGAAGCCCGCGGTGGTGAGGAGCCCGACCCGCCGCCCGGTCCCCGAGGCGAGCACGTTGGTCACCGCCGTGGTGCCGAGGCCGAAGCGCTCGACCTCGGCCAGGGTCGGGGCGAGGTCGGCCCCCCGGCGCCGGGCCGCCAGCGTGGCGGCGGCCCGCACGCCGTCACCGAGGTCGGCGGGGGTGGTGGGCGACTTCGCCCGCCACGAGGTGGCGCCGTCGCTCAGCACGCAGTCGGTGAAGGTCCCCCCGACGTCGATCCCGATGCACAGGCCCACGGGTGGCAGTCTGCCCGCATCCGGGCCCAGACGCGCCAGAGCCCGGCCGGGGGGGATGGCCGGGCTCTGGGGTGGACGACCGTCGGGCGGGAGGGGGAGCCCGCCGCGGTGTCACAGGGTGGGATCAGGTGCCGCCCTCAGGCGGCGGCCCGCTCCTCGACCTCGTTGTAGACCCGCAGGGCCTCGAGGGTCCGCTCCCAGTCGAGCTGGCGAACGATCCAGGCGAGGGCCCGCTGGCGCTCGATGGCTGCGGTGGTGCCCATGGTTACTCCTTGTGCGGGGTGCGCCCCGGCGGGGCGGCGGTGTTGGTACATCGGTGATAAGAGTAATCACTCACAGAGTCATTCCACAAGCATATTCGCTGTGACGGTCGTCACAGCGAGAGTGCACACCCCTAGACTCTCCCCTCGCCCACCCCGGCATCCCCAGGAGCCCCGCCACCGTGGACCGTCGACCGCCCGAGGATGCCCCCGGGTCTGCACCCCCGCCCGCACCCGAGCCCGGGACGCCCGCACGCTGGCGGATCGACGACCTCGCCCGCGAGACCGGGTGCACGGTCGACACCATCCGCTACTACCAGCGCGAGGGGCTCCTCCCCCCCGCTGCGCGCGACGGCCGCCACCGGATCTACGGCCCCGAGCACGTCGAGCGGCTGGAGCGCATCCGCGAGCTGCAGGGCCGCCGGTTCTCCCTCGCCGCCATCCGGGCCCTGGTGTCGGGCGACGAGCAGCGCCTCGAGGGGATCTTCGCCGACGAGGACGAGCGGTTCCGGTACGCCTTCCCCGAGCTGGTCGAGCGCAGCGGCGCCAGCGCCGGACTGGCCGAGGTGCTCCGGGAGGCCGGGGTGCTGCGCGACCCGGTCGAGTTCGGCCGGGTCGCCTACGACGGCGACGACCTCGACGTCCTCCGGGCCATGGCCACCCTCGAGCAGGCCGGCATCCCGGTCAAGGTCATCCGGGCCATCGGCCGCATCTACGCCGAAGGCATCGAGGCCACCCAGCGCCGGATCGTCGACACCTTCGGCTTCGGTGGCGACCTCGAGTGGGCCCCCGGCGAGCTCGACGAGTTCCGGCGGGTCGCCGCCGCCTCCGCCACCACCCTGCTCCCCTCGATGCGGCGGCTGGTCGACTACACCCACCACCGCACGCTGCAGCGCCTCACCCTCGACGCCGTGGCCCAGGGCGCGCCCCCGCCCGGCGACCCCGACGCCACCGGCGACCTCGACCTCTCCTCCGACCCCTGACCCGGACCGCCGGGTCCCGGCTCAGCCGTCGAGGTGCCAGATGCGGGCCGCGTTGCCCCCCACGATCAGGTTCCGCTCCTCCACCGGGACGTGCCCGAGGGTCTCGGCGATCACCTTGCGGGAGTAGGGCCAGTCGTTGCCGTGGTGCGGGTAGTCGCTCGACCACATCATGTTCTCCACGCCCACGGCGTGGCGCAGGGCCACCCCCGACCGGTCGGTGATGTAGGACGCGGCGCAGTTGCGGTACCAGTAACTGGACGGCGGCTCTGCGATCGGCAGGTCACCCCACACCCGGTTCCGCCAGTAGCGGTCGTCGATCGACTCGATCAGGTGCGGGATCCAGCCCACCCCGGTCTCGATCCAGCAGACCCGCAGGTCGGGGAAGCGCTCGAACACCCCGGTGAAGAGCATCGACGTGAGCGCGCCCGCCGCCATCGCGAACACGTGGCTCATGCCGCCGATGGCCTTGGCCCGGGTCGCCTCGCTGGTCATGTCGTAGAGCTGGTTGCCGGCGGCTGCGGCCGCCTTGCGCTGCGCCGCCCGCTGCCGGCGGCTGATGATGTTGATGTGGATCGAGACCGGGATCCCCTCGTCGCAGGCCGCGGCCCAGAACGGGTCGTCGTCGCGTGAGCACTGATCGCCCCCCGACGGCCAGTTCGAGATGATGACCCCCTTGGCCCCGCGCGCCTTGGCCTTGCGCAGGGCGTCGACCGCCTGGTCGATCCCGAGCGACGGCATCTGGGCCATGCCGATGAGCCGGGTCGGGTCCGCCGCACAGAACTCCTCGAACAGGAAGTTGTTGTACGCCTCGATCCCGGCGAGCACGAAGTCGTCGTCGTCGTCGCCGAGGAAGTGGCTCATGGTGCGCTGGGGCGGGAACAGGATCTCCGCCCACACCCCGTCGGCGTCCATGTCGGCGAGGCGGGCCGCGCCGTCGGAGCACCCGGGGCGGGCCTCCTCGTAGGTGACCCCGAACCACCGGAACTGGTCGTAGGGCATGCCCGGGGTCGCGACCAGCCCGATCGGGTCGGGGTCGCCCCCCACCGCGGTCAGCCAGGCGTCGCCGCCCATGTGGTCCTTGACGAGGCGCGGGGCCTTGTCGCGGTACCGCTCCGGGAGCCAGTTGTCCCAGATGTCGGGTGGCTCGAGGACGTGGCAGTCGGCATCGACGATGCGGGACTCGATACGGGCGGACTGGTGGTCGGCCATGGCTCCCCCTCCTGGCACCCGCCCCCCGGCGGGCTGATCGGGCCAAGACTACGCTGACGCGGCCGTCAGGGAAACGGGATCGGGGTCGCGCCGACCGCCCGGTCCGGGAGGGGGACACGTGGGCACAGGCACCGACGCCGCTTCGGGCGCGACGGGCGAGGGGATGCTGGCCGGTCTCCGGGTGGTCGACCTCGCCGGGGAGCCCGCCGCCATCGCCGGGCGGGTCCTCGCCGACCTCGGCGCCGACGTGGTCCTGGTCGAACCGCCCCGGGGCGTACCGCTGCGGGACCTCCCCCACACCTTCGCCGCATGGGGCGCGGGCAAGCGCAGCGTCGTGGTGGAGTCCGCCACCGACCCCCGCCTCGACGCCCTCCTCGCCGACGCCGACCTCGTGATCGACACCCCCGGGTTCCCCGGGGCGCTCGTCGTCGACCCGGCCCGCGCCCCCGGCGCGGTCTGGGTGCACGTCACCCCGTTCGGATCCGACGGCCCCCGGGCGCACTGGCGGGCCTCCGACCTCGGCGTGATGGCGTCGAGCGGGAACATGTGGGCCACCGGGTACCCCGACCGCTCCCCCGTGTGCTGCACGCTGCCGTCGTCGTACGCCCACGCCGGGGGCGAGATCGCCTTCGCCGCGCTGAGCGCGCTGTGGGCGGGCGGCCCCCGGGGCGTCGACGTGTCACTGCAGGAGGTCGTGTTCGTCGCGAGCATGTCGGCGAACTCGGACTTCGACTACACGGGCGCGCGCGGGCAGCGCATGGGCGCGAGCATCGGCCGGACCCGTGAGATCTGGCCGACCAAGGACGGCTTCGTGTCCTACGGGGTGCGGGCCGGCGCGGCGCGGGTCAAGAACTGGGCGGTGCTCACCGAGCTGCTCGTCGCCGAGGGGATCCCCGGCGCCGAGTTCCTCGGCACCGTCGACTGGAGCACCTTCAACACCGCCAACGCCACGGAGGAGGAGCTCGCCGCCCTGCAGCAGCCCCTCGGCGACTGGTTCTCCCGCCACACCAACCAGGAGCTCTACGAGCTCGCCTGCGCGCACAACCTGTTCCTCGCCCCGGCGATGTCGCCGCGCGAGATGCTCGTGAACGAGCAGCTGCACGCGCGCGACTTCTTCGCCCCCCTGGGCGACGACGCGCGCTTCCCGCACCGGTTCGTCACCGCGACGAGCGCCGACGGCGCCGTCGCCCCCGCCGACGCCACGCGACCGGCGCCAGCCCTCGGTGCCGACGAGCCGGTCTGGCTCGGGGCCGGCGCGCCGGCGACGGCACCCACGCCGGGCCCCGGCGCGTGGAGCGGGGTCCGGGTGATCGAGTTCGGATCGGGCGCGGCCGGACCGATCTCGACCCGCTACTTCGTCGAGCACGGGGCCACGGTGCTGCGGATCGAGTCGGCCAGTCGCCCCGACTTCCTGCGGGTCATGGTGCTCGGCCCGAAGAACCCCCACGGGCTCGAGGGCTCGCCCCTCTACGACGTGCTGAACGTGGGCAAGCGCAACGCCACCTTCAACCTGAAGGACCCCCGCGCCGTGGCGCTCGTGAAGCGCCTCATGCTCGACTGGGCCGACGCGGTGGTCGAGAACTTCGCTCCGCGAGCGATGAAGGGCTTCGGGCTCGACTACGAGTCGCTCGCCGGCGACGCACCCGGCCTCGTGATGATCAGCGCCTGCCTCAACGGCCAGACCGGACCGCACAAGGACTACCCCGGCTTCGGCTCCCAGGGCTCGGCGCTCTCGGGCTTCACCTTCCTCACCGGCTGGCCCGACCGCGAGCCCATCGGGCCGTTCGGGACCATCACCGACTCCCTCGCGCCCCGGTACGTGGCGGCGGCGGTGGCCGCGGGCCTGCACTACAAGCGCCGGACCGGGCGGGGCGTCTACCTCGACCTCAGCCAGGTGGAGTCGGGCATCTTCACGCTGTCGCCCTGGCTGCTGCAGGCCGACGCCGACGGCACGATCGTCGAGCGGGACGGGAACCGCTCCGACCGGGCCGTGCCCCACGGCGGCTTCCCGTGCGCCGACGAGGGCGAGCGGGGCGACCGGTGGGTGGCCCTGGCCTGCTGGACCGACGCCGAGTGGGCGACCCTGGCCGGGATCGTCGGGATCGACGACCCCGGGCTGGCCACGCTGGCGCAACGGCTCGCGCGGGTCGACGAGGTCGAGGCCGCGATGGCGGCGTGGACGGCCGGGCGTACCCGGCTCGAGGTCGCCGAGACCCTCCAGGCCGCCGGGATCGAGGCCGTGCCCATCGCCGACTTCGGCGACGTCCACGCCGACCCCCAGGTCGCGCACCGGGCCCACTTCCAGCGCCTGACCCACCCCTTCATGGGGTCACGGGTCTACGAGCGCAACGGCTTCCGGATCTCGGGGCTCGGGGTCGACTACGACCGGGCCGGGCCCACGCTCGGCCAGGACAACGAATGGGTCCAGCGGGACCTGCTCGGCCTCGACGACGCCGAGCGGGCGGCCCTCGCCGAGGACGGCGTCTTCCGGTAGGTCGGCACGGTGACGGGCCGGGACGGGCCGGGGATGACGCCGCCCCCCGGTCCGGATCGCTACGGTCATCCCATGGAGCCCCCTGTCGAACCGCACACGACCACTGCCCCGGTGACCGACCGGCGACTGCGCCGGTGGAACGTCGGCGTCGGCCTGGCCCACCTCGTCCAGGCGATCGCGATCCTCGCGCTCGGCAACGCGTTCGCGATCCCGGTGGTGGCCTTCGTCCAGACGGGTCCGCCCGGAACCCCGCTCGAGGTCCAGCGCACGTTCTTCGACCTCCGCTTCTCGTACGCGATCGCCGCGTTCCTGCTCCTCGCGGCCGTCGACCACCTCGCCACCGCCGGCCCCCTGCGGGGCCGGTACGAAGCGGGCCTCGAGCGCCGCATCAACTCGTTCCGCTGGGTCGAGTACTCGGTCAGCGCGTCGATCATGGTGATCCTGATCGCGATGCTCCCGGGGATCACCGACTTCTACGCGGTCCTCGGGCTGTTCGCCGCGAACGCCGGGATGATCTTCTTCGGCTGGTGCATGGAGCGGGTCAACCAGGACCGCGACGACGTCGTGTGGTGGCCGTTCACCTTCGGCTGCGTGCTCGGCGCGGTGCCGTGGATCGCGATCGTGGTCGCGATCGTGGTGTCCACCACCGAGGGCGACGGCGTCCCCGGCTTCGTCTACGCGATCTTCGTGTCGCTGTTCCTGCTGTTCAACTGCTTCGCCGCCAACCAGTGGCTGCAGTACCGCGGTCGGGGCCGGTTCCGCGACTACCGCTACGGCGAGCAGGTGTACCTGGTGCTCAGCCTGGTGGCCAAGAGCGCCCTGGCCTGGCAGGTCTACGCCGGCACCCTGAACAGCTGAGCCGACCCGCGTCGCGGCTCAGTCCGCGCGCCCGAGGATCTCGAGCGCCGCGGCGACCAGGGCGGCGTTGTCGGGCGCCTCGGTGCCGTCAGGCAGCACCAGCGTGTCCTCGAGCCCGATCCGGGTGGCGAACCCGAGGTCGGCGGCCCGGGCGAGCATCGCCCAGGCCGTGGTCCCGTACCCGTGCAGCAGTCGTCCGGCACCCGGGGCGATGTCGCGAAGCGCGTCGAGCAGGTCGTCCAGGGTCGCCGTGGCCACCAGGAGGTCCTGGTCGACGGGCTCGAGCAGGACGCGCACGCAGTCGTCGGCGAGGCCCGCGTCCACGAGTGCCTGCACCGAGTCGGCGTCCCAGCACCCGGCCTCGACCGCGACCCCCCGGTCGAGCAGCAGTCGGGCCAACGCCGGCGCGCCGGGCTCGTGGAAGTTCACCGAGGCGAAGTCCGGCAGCACCGTCCAGGCCGTGACCGTGGCGTGGCGAGCCTCGGCGTCGGGGACGACCCAGCGCCCGGTCGACAACCCCACCGGGACGTCGACCACGGCCCGGACCGCCTCGAGGGTCGCGGCCACGGCCGCGGGCGCGTAGCTCTCGGTGCCGTCGGGGCCCCGGACGTGGACGTGCAGGGCGTCGGCCCCCGCGGCGACGACCGCCACGGCGTCGGCGGCGAGGGCGGCCGGTGTGACCGGCAGGCGGGGGTGCGCCCCGGGGCGGCGGGCCCCGTTGCACGCGGCCTGGAGCCGCACGGCTCAGCGCCCGGCGGCGTCGGCGCGCTCCGCCGCCCGGCGGCGACGGTGCGCGAGCAGGAGCGGCACGGCGATGAGCGACACCGGCACGAGCACGCAGATCACGAACGCGACCTGCTGGCCGATTGAGGTGGCGAGCAGGAGCACCGGTCCCATGGCCGCGAGGCTACGGGCCTAGCGGGACCCGGTGGCCACCGGGGCCAGCCGGGCCATCAGGCCGTCGTAGCGCTGGTGCCGGAACGGCCAGACCCACTCCCCCGGCACGGTGCCCACGATGGTGCCGATCTGGGTCTGGTGGCTCTCGGTGAACACCGCGTCGATCACCCGGCGCACGGGCAGGTCGGCCACCGGATCGACGGCCGAGTCGCGCAGCACGATCGTGGCGTCGACCCGCTCGGCCCGGCGGTTCTCCTGGGTCCGGCGCACGCGCACGAAGGTGGGGTCGTGGTCGAAGCCGTCGCCGGCCGGGTCGAGCAGGAACTTGTAGTAGAAGGCGAAGCGCTCGCTGACCGGTCCCGGGTCGAGCACCTCGGCGACCGGGCCCCGGATCTCGACGATGTCGACCCCGGCGCGCTGCATCACGCCGACGATCTCGGCGCCCACACCCTCGCCGGTGCGCTCGAGCGAGACCGCCCCGATCTTCTTCGGCTCGCCGAACGTCTCCCGGCCGCCGGTGACCGCGCCCTCGGTGCTCATCAGCATCAGCAGGTCGTAGTAGCCGTGCACGTCGCCGTGGCGGCAGGCCACCGAGAAGGTGCCCGCCTGCAGCGGGACGGTCATGTTGGGCATGTCGACCCGGGCCAGGTTGACCCGCACCACGGGATCGGTCGGCTCGAGCGGCCGGGGCAGCACGGCGGCCACGAGGTCGGCGTCGGTCTCGTAGTGGGCGACGAGGTTGAGCGACCACATCTTGGGCCCGTCGGGGCCGAGGTCGGCGGTCTCGGGGTCTCGGGTCAGGGCGGCGTAGCGGTTCACGGGGCTCCTCGGGGTGACGGGACCGGCTCAGGTCTTGGGGACGTTCCAGGGCGACGGGGCGACGAGGTACCCGGGCGGGAGCGCGTCGCGCATCGAGGCGGCGCGCTCGTCGATCGTCGCGCGCGACTTGTCGCCCGGCAGGTAGATCCAGAAGCGGTCGGCGAGGATCCCCTCGAGGGTGATCTCGGCCACCTCCTCCACCGGCGCGAAGACCAGCTCCTGGCCGTGGCGCGTCAGCTGCTCCACGAACGGGGTGAGGGCGTCGCGGCCCTCGACCGGGGCCTGCCCGGGGCGCTCGTAGCGATCGGGGCGGTTGCGCCCGGGTCGCCAGATGCCGGTGTTGAGCGCGCCCGGCGACCGGGTCGACGGCAGCATCAACGACGCCTGCACCGGCGAGTCGAGCGCCCGCAGCTGCCCGTAGAGGCACTCGGTGATCGTGGTCACGGCCGACTTGGTCGTCGCGTACACGGCACTGTTCGACAGCGGGGCGAAGGTGCCGTTCGAGGACGACGTGTTCACCACGTGCCCCTCGCCCTGGGCGAGCAGCATCGGCACGAACGCGTTGATGCCGTGCACGACGCCCAGCACGTTGACGTCGAGCGCCCAGCGCCAGTCGTTGACGTGGTGCTCCCAGAGCGCCCCGTCGGAGCCCGACGGGATGCCGGCGTTGTTGCAGACGAGGTGCACGGCCCCGAACGCCGCCACCGCGGCGTCGCGCAGCGCCTCGACCGACTCGAGCAGCGAGACGTCGGTCGGCACCCCGATGACGGCGTCGCCGTGACGCTCCCGCAGCTCGGCCACCGTCGCCGCGAGCAGCGGCGCGTCGATGTCGGCGAGGGCCACCCGCATGCCCTCGGCCAGGAAGCGCTCGCCGAGCGCCCGGCCGATCCCGCCGCCGCCGCCGGTGACCACCGCGGTCTTGCCCCCCAGGTTCTGCATGGGGCTACCGTATCCCCATGACGACCACCGCTGCTGCCCCCACCCCTGCGGTCCCCACCCCCGACGGCCGCTACATCGTGATCTCGGCCGACTGCCACGCCGGCGCCGACCTGCAGGCCTACCGGCCGTTCCTCGAGGACCGGTACCACGACGACTTCGACGCCTGGGCCGGGACCTACGTCAGCCCGTACGGCGACCTCGTGCGCGACGACGCCGACCGCAACTGGGACAGCTCGCGGCGCATGCGCGACCTCGAGGCCGACGGGGTCGTGGCCGAGGTGCTCTACCCCAACACCATCCCGCCGTTCTTCCCCAAGGGGGGCCTGACCTCGCTCACGCCCACCCCCGAGGACTACGAGCTGCGCCTCGCCGGGCTCCGGGCCCACAACCGCTGGCTGGCCGCGTGGTGCGCCGAGTTCCCCGACCAGCGGGCGGGCATCGGCCAGCTCCTGCTCAACGACGTCGACGACGCCGTCGCCGACGTCCACTGGATCGCCGACCATGGCCTGCGCGGCGGGGTCCTGCTCCCGGGCGTTCCGCCCGACGCCG
>VGBI01000037.1 GCA_016870595.1 Actinomycetota bacterium | reverse complement strand
GAGGCTAACGCCGTCGCCCCGGACCCGTCGTTCGCCCCGCCCGAGCATGTGACGGGCAGCCACCTATTCGGTGGCCCAGCGTCACATGCTCGGGAGCAGTAGCAGTAGCAGTAGCGGGAGTGGGAGTGGGAGCGGGGTCGGGGGCGGGTGCGATTGACCGGGACGGGGGGTCGTCGGCGAGAATCATGAGGACCAACCGCGCGGAACAACCGGTCGTGCAGATCGGTGCACGCGCCGGGGCGGCGCGGCGCACGCGACCGCGTCGGGACCCCGGGCGGGTGGATCGCGACAGGGAACGAGGGCGACGAGTGGAGGTCGACGCGAAGGGATCGGGGCGGCGACGTCCGCAGCCCGCGCGATGCCAGCAGACGGCGCGACGCCCGCAGCCGGCGCACCGCCTGCAGACGGCGCGACGTCGCACCGCGGCGACGCTCGCGCTCGCGGTGTCGCTCGGGTCGGTGGGCGCGACCGCCGTGTCGCCCGCGTCCCCCGCCGGGGCGGCGACCCGGCCCCCCGACCTGCAGGGCACGTGGGAGGGGCCGTACAGCTACCCGAGCCCCGACGGAGTGGTCCGCCCCTCGTACCAGAAGCTCGTGATCGAGCGTCAGGAGGGCGTCCACCTCTGGGGCTACGACGAGTTCCTCGACAAGGACGGCCAGACCATCCGGATCCCGGTCCTCGGGACGGTGTCGGGCCGCGAGATCGGCCTCGCCGAGAAGGGCGGCTTCTTCACGGGCCGCCTCGTCAGCCGCAACCGCATGTCGATGCGCTTCTTCCTGGTCGGGGACCGCCCGACGTCGTTCGCCACCGTGCTCACCCGGAGGTCGTCATGACCCTGTCCGCCGACCCTGGCACCGGCACCGGCCCCGGCGCCGACGCCGCCGCGCTCCAGGCGCGCTTCGACGCCCTCCAGGCCCGGCTGGTGCCGCTGTGGTCGTCGATGCAGTCGATGACCGACGACGAGCAGACCATCGTGGTGGTGCCCTCGCTGTCGCTCGACCTGGTGGAGGGATCGGGGCTCATCGTGCAGCCCTACGAGGAGCGCATGCTCTTCCTCCTCTTCCTGCTCCGCCAGCCCCGGGCCCGCATGGTCTACGTGACCTCGGAGCCGATCCTGCCCAGCGTGGTCGACTACTACCTCGACCTGATCCCCGACGTGCCCCACCACCACGCCCGACGCCGGCTCGAGCTGGTGCCGGTGCTCGACCCGTCGTCGCGGCCCCTGTCGGCCAAGCTCCTCGAGCGGCCCCGCCTGCTCGAGCGGATCCGCGGGCTCGTCGCCGACCCCGCCCGGGCGCACCTCGTGCCCTTCATCACCACCGACCTCGAGCGCGACCTCGCGCTCCACCTCGGCATCCCCATGTACGGGTCGGACCCCCGCTTCGGCGACTACGGCACCAAGACCGGCGGGCGCCGCCTGTTCGAGGAGGAGGGCGTGGCCCACCCGATCGGCCGGCGCGACCTGTGGTCGCTCGACGCCGTGGTCGACGCCGTGGTCGAGCTGCGGGCCCAGAAGCCGGCGCTGGCCCAGGTGATCGTCAAGCTCAACGAAGGGGTGTCGGGCGACGGCAACGCCGTCGTCGACCTCGGCGCGGTCCCGCCCCCCGGCGATCCCGGTGAGGTGGCCGCGGTGCGGGCGGCGGTCGAGGCGATGCAGTTCGAGGCGGGCACCACCCTCGCCGCCTACGTCGCCACGCTGGAGCGGTGGGGTGGCGTGGTCGAGGAGCGCATCCAGGGCCACGGCTTCGTGAGCCCGAGCGTGCAGCTGCGGGTCACGCCCCTCGGGGAGCTCGAGCTGCTCTCGACCCACGACCAGATGCTCGGCGGCCCGTCGGGCCAGGCCTACCTGGGCTGCGTGTTCCCGGCCGATCCGGCGTACGCCCCGCTGATCTCGGCCGAGGCGGCCAAGGTCGGTCGGCGCCTGGCCCGTGAAGGCGTGCTCGGTCGCTTCGCGCTCGACTTCGTGGCGGTGCGCAACGACGCCGACGAGTGGGAGGGCTACGCGATCGAGGTGAACCTCCGCAAGGGGGGCACCACGCACCCGTTCCTCACGCTGAGCTACCTCACCGACGGCACCTACGACCCCGAGACCGCCACCTTCACCACGCCGGCGGGGGAGACGAAGCACCTCGTGGCCAGCGACCACGTGGACTCGCCCGACTACCGGGGGCTCACGCCCGACGACGTGTTCGACGCCGTGGTGCGTCACGGCCTGCACTGGGACAAGGCCCGCCAGGTCGGGGTGGTGTTCCACATGCTCTCGGCGCTCACCAGCCAGGGCCACCTCGGGATGACCGCGATCGGGAACTCGCCCGAGCACGCCCGGGAGCTCTACGACCGGGCCGTGGCCGTGCTCGACGCCGAAGGGGCCGCAGCGATGGCGCCCCGGCCGTTGCCCGACTGATCCCACCCGTCACCGCCTCGGCTCGGGAGCGACTCCCCCCCCGAGGCGAGCGAGTTCCCCCGGCGCCAGGGACCAGAGACCAGAGACCAGAGACCAGAGACCAGAGACCAGAAACCAGAGACCAGAAACCGGAGACCCGATGGCCGACGACGCGAGCTACGTGATCCGCAGCGGGGTGGGGGCGCTCGAGCGCCTCGAGCTGATCGCCCGGCTCTGTGCGCCGGCGACCCTCGCCTTCCTCGAGCGGACCGGCGCCTTGCGTGTGGCCCCGGGCGCAGGCGCAGGTGCAGGTGTGGGGCCGGGCGCGGGCGCAGGCGTGGGGCCGGGCGCGGGCGACGGACTCCGCTTCCTCGACGTCGGGTGCGGCATCGGCGACGTGGCCGTGCGGGCCGCGGCGGCGGGCGCGACCGACGCGGTGGGCCTCGACGTCAACGCCGAGGTCGTCGCCGGCGCGACCGCGCGGGCGGCGCGCCTCGGGTCGGTCGGCGCGCTACGTCACGGGGACCTTCGCCGACCTGGGCACCGGCGACCTCGCCGACTTCGACGTCGTCTACGCCCGCTGCGTGCTCAGCCACCTGCCCGACCCGGCCCCCGCGGTCACGGCGATGCTGCGGGCGGCCCGGCCCGGGGGACTGGTCCTGGTCGAGGACGTCGAAGTCGCCGCGGTGTGGTCGTCGCCGGTCGAGCCCGCGTTGGTGCGCCACGTCGAGTTCTACGTGGCCGCGGCCCGGGCCATCGGTGCCCGCCCCGACGTCGGGCCCGAGCTCGCCGGGGCGCTGCGGGCGGCCGGGGCCGAGGCGGTCGACGTCGACGTGGTCCAACCGGTGCTGCGCGACCCCGCCGACCTGCGGATCCACGCCCGCACCATGGAGGCCATCGCCGACCCGGTGCTCGCCCACGGGCTGGCCACCGCCGACGAGATCGACGCCGTGGTCGCCCGGCTCGACGCCTGGGCCGACGAGCCCGGTGTGGTCGCCACCCTGCCCCGGTTCGTGCAGGTCGCCGGCCGCCCACCCGGCCTGATCCCGCCCGACCCTGCCCCGCTTCACGCTGATCCCGCCCACCCGGCCTGATCCCGCCCGACCCGCCTCGCCCGGCCCGCTGCGGCGGATCGTGACGTGCGCCGTGTGATCGTTTGTATTACGGTACGCGGCGTCGGGACCGAAGGGGGGGCCGACCCGGGACGGTCCGGTCCGAACGGGCCGCCGCACCGGCCGATCGGCAACCGGGGCCGCGGGCCCCGCGTCTGACCACAGGGGGATCCATGTCGTTGTCGCCGTTCCGCCGCGTGACGCGAGTGCTCGCGTTGGCGTTGGCCGTGATGATCGTGCCGGTGGTCGGCGGTGCCGTACCCGCCGGCGCCCAGTCCAAGGGCAAGGTCGACCCGAACGGGGTCGCCCGCTACGGCATCAACTTCGTGAACTTCCTGTTCCAGGACAACTTCAACCCGGCGCTGTCCACCAGCGTGGACGCCGAGTTCACCTTCTTCGACTACATCTACGACACCCTCCTGAACCAGAACAAGGAGGGAACGGCGGTGGTCCCCGGGTTGGCGGAGAGCTACAAGATCATCGACCCGAGCACGCTCGAGCTCAAGCTCCGCCCGGGTCTGAAGTTCAACAACGGCGACCCCCTGACCTCGGCCGAGGTCAAGGCCAGCGTGCTCTACGCCCAGGCCAACGCGCCCGGCGACGCCCGGCGGATGAAGACCTGGGTGAACCTCCTCGAGGTCCAGACCCCCGACCCCCTCACCGTGCGCTTCGTGATGTCGAAGCCCGAGGCGTTCTCGCTGCAGTTCCAGCTCACCCTGCTCCCGGGCATGGTGGTGCACAAGTCGATGATCGCCGGCACCGCCACCAAGCCGGTCGGCGCGGGGCCGTTCCAGTTCGAGAGCTACACCCGTGAGCAGATCGTCAAGATGAAGAAGAACCCCAACTTCTACAACGCGAAGAAGATCCTGCTCGGGGGGCTCGACATCGTGAACGTGCCGCTCGGCCCGGAGGGCTTGGCGGCGCTGCGTTCGGGGGCCATCGACATGGTGACCACCGACGCGGTGACCCTCAAGCAGCTGACCGGCCAGAAGCAGTTCGGCACCAGCTCGATGCCGGGCAACACCTACTACAACGTGTACCTGCGGCTCACGGGTCCGATGGCCAACGTGAAGTTCCGCCAGGCCCTCAGCACCATGCTCGACCGTGAGGCCATGGACGAGGCGGTGCAGGCCGGCTTCGGTGAGACCACCGTCCAGCCCTATCCGAAGTCGTCGCCGTACTACAACAAGTCGGTGGCCGGCGCCTACAAGTACTCCGAGGAGACCGCCAAGAAGCTGCTCGCGGAGTCGGGGGTGCCGAGCGGCACCCAGCTGACCATCGTCTACCCGGGGCAGGCGGCCAACGTGGAGCAGCTCCGCCAGGCCGAGATCATCAAGGCGCAGTGGGAGAAGCTGGGCCTGAAGATCAACCTCCTGCCGGCGCCCGACACGCCCGCGATCATCGCGCAGTACTACAACAACCCGTCGTCCAACGGCTTCTCGGCCACGACGGTCGGCTCGATCAACCCGATCACCCAGGTGTCGGGCCGGTTCTTCGCCGGGCAGTTCGTGGCGACCAACCAGAGCAGCGTCCTGCCCAACGTCGAGGCGCTGTACCTGAAGTTCCAGGAGAACCCGAAGGACGTCACCCCGGTGCTCGAGGCCGTGAAGTACATGGTCGACAACGCCGTGGAGATCCCGATCGCCTTCCGGAACCGGAACCTGGCCTGGGACGCCAACCGCCTCGGGGGTCCGATCGTCGCCCCGACCGAGGTCACCGACAACATCGAGCTCGAGGGCATCTACGTCAAGAAGGGCAAGTAGCCCCGATCGCTCCGCAGGAGTGACGGACGAGGGCCCGGTCCGCCGGTGGTGACGCAGTCGCCGACCGGGCGGATCGGGCCTTCTCCGACTCCCGTACCCGCACCGACCCGAACGCGAGGACGATCGTGCTGACCTTCATCGTCCGGCGCCTCCTGGCGCTGATCCCGCTGATGCTCATCGTGTCGTTCCTGGTGTTCTCGCTCGTGGTCTTCCTGCCCGGCGACCCGGCCGAGTCGATCGCGGGCGGCACCGACGCCGCGCCCGAGCAGATCGAGAAGGTCCGCAGCGAGCTCGGGCTCGACGACCCGCTCGTGGTGCAGTACGGCCGCTGGCTCGGCGACGCGGTCCAGGGCGACCTCGGGACCTCGCTCTACACCAAGCGGTCGGTGGCCGACGAGATCGTGAGCCGGTTCCCGGTCACGTTCAGCGTGGCCATCGGCGCGATCTTCATCTCGTTGGTGCTCGGGATGAGCGTGGGGATCATCGCCGCGCTCAGACAGGGGCACTTCACCGACCGGGCCGTGATCTTCGGCACCAGTCTCGGCCTCGCCATGCCCAGCTTCTGGCTCGCTCTGATGCTGATCATCATCTTCTCGGTGAACCTGCAGTGGCTCGACTCGATCGGCTACGTGCCGTTCACCCAGAACCCGGTCGAGTGGGCCTCGCACCTGATCATGCCGTGGCTCGCGCTGGGCATCGGCGCGGCGGCCAGCGTGGCCCGCCAGGTGCGTGGCGCCCTGATCGACGTGCTCGACCAGGACTACGTGCGCACGGCCCGCTCCAAGGGCCTGGCCGGCCACAAGGTGGTGGGCAAGCACGCGCTGAAGAACGCGGCGATGCCCGCCATCACCGTGCTCGGGATCCAGTTCGCGTACCTGCTCGGCGGCACGGTGATCGTGGAGTCGATCTTCACGATCCCCGGACTCGGCACCTATGTCCTCGGTGCGATCTCGGGCCGCGACCTGCCGGTCATCCAGGGGGTCGTGCTGATGATGGCGGTGATCTTCGTGGTGATCAACCTGGTGGTCGACATCCTCTACGCCGTGGTCAACCCCAAGGTGCGCCTATCGTGAGCAGCATCCTCCCGCCCGGCGGTGCGCCCGTCTCCGCCGAGGGGGCCGCCGAGACCCCACTGATCGTCGACGAGACCGGCGTCGGGCCCGGGGTCCCGCGTGCGGTCGGCTCGTCCCGACGGATGTGGCGGCGCCTGCTGCGCAACCGCGTTGCGATGATCGCGCTCGGCTTCATCGTGTTCCTGGTGCTCGTCGCGATCTTCGCCCCGCTGATCGCGCCCTACGACCCCGACGTGCAGGACCTGCGCAACACGTTGGGTGGCTCGTCGGGGGCGCACTGGCTCGGCACCGACGACCTCGGCCGCGACACGCTCAGCCGCCTGATCTACGCCACCCGACTGAGCCTGCGGGCCACCCTGCAGACGATGTTGATCGCAGTGGTCGTCGCGGTGCCGATCGGCCTCATCGCCGGCTACTTCCGGGGCTGGATCGACACCGCGATCAGCCGGGTGGTGGACGCGATGTTCACCTTCCCGCCGATCGTGCTCGCCCTCAGCATCGTGGCCCTCCTCGGGCCCAGCCTCACCAACCTCAGCCTCGCCATCGCAGTCGTGTTCATCCCCGGTCTGGTCCGCCTGGTGCGCGGCCAGGTGCTCGGGGTGCGCGAAGAGGTGTTCATCGAGGCGTCGCGCAGCGTCGGTGCCGGGCCGGTCCGCATCGTGCGCACCCACATCTTTCCCAACGTCGCGTCGCCGGTGATCGTCTCGGTGTCGCAGAGCTTCGGCTACATCCTCCTCACCGAGGCGGGCCTGACCTTCCTCGGGCTGGGGGAGCCCCCGCCCGCCGCGAGCTGGGGCGGCATGCTCCAGCGCGCGTACCAGTCGGTGTTCGTCGCTCCCTGGCAGCTGGTGTGGCCGGGCCTGCTCATCGCTCTGACCGTGCTCGCATTCAACCTCCTCGGCGACGGGCTGCGCGACGCGCTCGGGCGCGACAACGTGCGGCTGTCGCGGCGCAAGCAGCGCAAGGCCTCCCGGGCCCGCCGGGACCCGGCTCGGGCCCGGCAGGCGTTCCGTGACGAGGTCGACAAGCTGACCGGGGCCACTCCGGCGCCGGCCGGGCCGCTGCTCGAGGTCGAGAACCTGGCGGTCGAGTTCCTCACCCCCGACGGCTGGCTCCGGGTGGTGGAGGACGTCTCGTTCACCGTGCGGGCCGGCGCCACCACCGGGTTGGTCGGCGAGAGCGGCTCGGGCAAGAGCGTGTCGGTGCTCGCGGTCATGGGCCTGCTGCCCCGGGGCCAGGCCCGGATCGCTGCGGGCAGCGCGCGCCTCGGCGGGCGCGACCTCCTCGCCATGAGCGAGGACGAGATCCGCCGCATCCAGGGCTCCGAGATGGCGATGATCTTCCAGGAGCCGATGACCAGCCTCAACCCGGCGTTCACGATCGGCAACCAGATCGCCGAGTCGGTGCGGGCCCACCGCAACGTGTCGAAGCAGGACGCCTGGCGCCGGGCGGTCGAGACGCTGGAGCTCGTGGGCATCCCCGACGCCGCCCAGCGGGTCAACGAGTACCCGCACAACTTCTCGGGGGGCATGCGCCAACGGGCCATGATCGCCATGGCGCTGGCCTGCGACCCGAAGATCCTCATCGCCGACGAGCCCACGACCGCGCTCGACGTGACCATCCAGGCCCAGATCCTCGACCTGCTCCGCCGCCTCCAGGACGAGCTGGGCATGGGCATCGTGTTCGTGACCCACGACCTCGGGGTGGTGGCCGACCTCTGCGACGAGGTCACCGTGCTCTACGCGGGCCAGACGGTCGAGCACGCCGGGGTCGCCGACCTGTTCGCCCGGCCCCGCCATCCCTACACCGCCGCGCTCATGGAGTCGATGCCCCAGGCCGCCCCGCCGGGCGACCACCTGCGGGTCATCCCCGGCACCGTGCCCCGACCCGACGAGATGCCGGCGGGCTGCCGCTTCCACCCCCGCTGCGCCCACGCCGAGGAGCGCTGCATCGACACGCCGGTCGCGGTGACCGCGCTCGACGGCACCGCCGTGGTTCGCTGCCTGCGCGCCACCGAGCTCGCGCTCGCCGCCCCGCCGCTGCACCTCGGCGCCCACGAGCCCGAGCCCGACCAGACCCGCACGCCGCTGCTGCGGGTGCACGGCCTGCGCCAGGAGTTCCCGATCCGCAAGGGCATCACCCGCCGGGTGGTCGGCCAGATCAAGGCGGTCGACGGCGTCGAGTTCGACATCGCCGAGAGCGAGACCCTCGGCCTGGTGGGGGAGAGTGGCTCGGGCAAGTCCACCACCGGTCGGGCGGTGCTGCACCTGCTCGAACCGACCGCGGGGTCGGTGCACTTCGGCGACACCGACGTCACCGCGCTCTCCCGCAAGGACCTCCAGGGCGTGCGGGTCTCGATGCAGATGGTGTTCCAGGACCCCTACAGCTCGCTCGACCCGAAGCGCACGGTGGCCGAGAGCATCGGGGAGCCCTTCGCGGTGCACACCGACCTCGACCGTCGTCAGCGCGACGCCGAGGTGGAGCGGCTGCTCGAGACCGTCGGCCTCGGTCGCCACCTCGCGCACCGCTACCCGCACGAGTTCTCGGGTGGCCAGCGCCAGCGCATCGCGATCGCCCGGGCGCTCGCCCTGAATCCGAAGCTCCTCGTGTGCGACGAGCCGGTGAGCTCGCTCGACGTGTCGACGCAGTCCCAGGTCATCAACCTGCTCATCGATCTCCAGCAGCAGTTCGGTCTCTCGTACCTGTTCATCGCCCACGACCTCTCGGTGGTGAGCCGGATCAGCGACCGCATTGCGGTGATGTACCTCGGGCGCATCGTGGAGATCGGTCCCGCGGCCGAGGTGGTGACCCGGCCCCGGCACCCGTACACCCAGGCGCTGCTGTCGGCGATCCCGGTGCCCGACCCCGAGGTGCAGCGCAGCCGCGAGCGCATCGTGCTGCGGGGCGACATCCCGAGCCCGGCCAACCCGCCCACGGGCTGCCGGTTCCACACCCGGTGCGTCTACGCGATGGACGTGTGTCGCGAGGTCGACCCCGAGCCGTTCGCGGCGCCGGGCGGTACCACGGTGTACTGCCATCTCCACACCGCGGGCCCGGCGCTCGCCGGTCAGCCGGTCACCCTGCTGCCGACACCGGCCGCGGTCCCGGCCACCGGGGCCTGACCCGGCCGCGTCCGCAACGCAGGTCCCGGTCCCGGTCCCGGCTTCGGCCCGACGCTCGGGTCACACGGTCACGGGGCGGGCGGGGCGGGGCCCGCCGATGCGGTGGGCCACGAGGATGCAGACCGCCATCGTGACGGTCATCGTGATCGCGACCGCGCCCCGGCCGACCTGCTCGTAGAGCGTGCCGGCGATGATCCCGGTGATCCCGGCGGTGGCCAGGCCGGTGGCCCCGAGCAGGCCCTGGGCCGACGACGCCTGCTCGGGCGGGCCGGCCAGGGCCGCGGCCACCTGGTTGGCCGGCATCGTGAACGAGTCGGCGACCGAGTGCACCACCGCGACGGTGAGGAGGACCCACAGGCCGGGGAGGAATCCGTAGGCCAGCGTGCACAGGGCCGCCACCGAGAGGCTGATGGTCGCGACCCGCATCGGACTGCGCCGCTGGGCCACGCGGCCGCCGACCGGGGCCAGGAAGATCATGGGCACGGTGAACAGCGAGAGCGTGAGCCCGATGAGCCAGGTGTCGGCGCCCTGGTCGCGCAGCAGCACCGCCCAGATCGCCTCGAACATCCCCACGGTCACGTAGAAGGCGACGGCCACGCACAGGGTCGCCCGCATGGCCGGGACGGCGAGCAGCGCCCGCAGCACCCGCCGCTCCCGGCCCACCGGCCCGGCGGCGAGGTCGAGGCCCAGGCTCGCGACGAGCACGACGCCGAGGACCGCGGCGAGCACCCAGAACGGGGCCCGGATCCCGAACGCCTCGGCGGCGCCGGCGGCGATGAGGGGGCCGAGGACGAAGCCGGCCACGTCGTAGGCCGACAGCCGCCCGAGGTTCTGGCCCATGTGCTCGGGGTCGCGGGTGATCACCACCCGGCGGATCGCCGGGCCCACCATGCCGCTGCCGAGGCCGAGCAGCAGGCGGGCCCCGAGGAACGCCCAGTAGGTGTCGGCCACGGCGCTGGCCAGCATGGCGAGGGCGGCGAGGGTGATCCCGATGCGCACCATCAGCGCGGCGTGGCCCCGGTCGGAGTAGCGGCCGAGGAACAACTGGGCCACGAAGCCGGCGAAGAACCCGGCGGCGACGATGGCCCCGAGTTGGGCGCCGCTGAACCCGAACCGGTCGCGCAGGTCGGCGAGCAGCGTGTAGATCGATCCGTAGCCGAGGTTCATCGCCCCCGACAGCAGGAAGAACCCACCGAGCCGGGTCGCGCGGTCGGCGGTCACGGCCGGGAGCGTACCGGCGCTCAGTACGCCATGAACAAGATGTGCTCGCGCTCGTACTCGTCGGCGAGGTCGGGGTGCTGCTCGCGCAGGTGGGCGAACGCCCGCTCCACGAGGTCGTCCTCGTCCTCGCCCCGGATCATCACTCCGCACGGGCAGGCCAGCCGGGTCTTCATCGGGGCTCCTCGGGGCGCTTCGGGCCCGCTCGGGGGGCTCGTTCGGGGCGCCGACGCGCCGGTTCGGGCCCGGAACCCGAGCCTATGCTTGGGCGCCATGCCGCGCTGGGTGCCCGCCGACCTCGTCCCCGCCGTCCTCGGAGGGCTCGTGGGCGCGTGCGACGTCGACGGCGGGCCGACGCCCGAGCAGCACGCCGTGCTCGGGGCGCTCGCGACCCACCTGTGGGACCGCCCCGACCTCGACCCGGCCACCTGCGCCCGGTTGGGTCCGGACGCGACCGCCGCGGCCCTGCCCGACCCGGCGGTGCGGGCCCGGTTCCACGAGCTGCTGTTCACGGTCGAGATGTGCCGCCACCCGGTGACGCCCACCCAGGTCGAGCGGGTCGAGGCCTACGCCGCCGCACTCGAGCTCGCCGGGCCCGACCTCGGGCTCTTCCGCACGCTGGTGGCCGAGGGTGCGGCCCGGGCCGCGGCCGACTTCGAGCGGTTCTTCGCCGAGATGATCCCGGCCCGCTCCGAGCCGTCGCTGCGCGACATGACGACCCGGCCCGCCGCTCCCGACCCGGCGCTGGTCGCCCGGTTGCGCGCGCTCCACGACCTCCCCGAGGGCACGGTCGGTTGGAGCCTGGTCGAGCTCTACCGCCGGGCCGGCCTCGCGCTCCCCGGCAGCGAGGGATCGGTGCTCGATCCGCTCTACGTGGCCCACGACTTCGTCCACGTCATCTCGGGCATCGCTCCCACCGGCGAGGGCGAGATCGCGCTGGGGGGCTTCCAGGTCGCGATGGCCGACACCCCGGCCAACGCCTTTGCGTTCCTTTCACCGCTGATCGTGCACGAGGCCGGGTTCTCGGGCGTCGACACCATCGACGCCACCGCCGGCACGCTCGGCCGCCCGTACGCGGCCGAGCTGCTCGCGGCCGAGCTGGCCCGGGGCGGGCGGACCACCGGCGACTTCGCGTTCGTGGACCACTTCGCCCTCGCCGACCGGCCCCTCGCGGCGGTGCGGGCCGACTTCGGTGTGGAGCGTCCGACCGATCCCGACGACGGCCACCACCTGTTCTGGTAGCGGTTCGGGGCGCCGGTCGGTTCGGGGCGCCGGTCGCCGGTCGGGTCGCCGGTCGGGTCGCCGGTCGGGTCGGATCCCGGCGGTGCCCGGCGACCCGGGCAACCCGGATATCGGGGACCGGCGGTGGCGGGCCACCGGCCGGGTGGGCCAGGCTGGCGGGCGTCCGTCACCGATCCCGTGCCCGGGAGGCCGCTGCATGCGCTTCGACCGCACCCCCGATCAGGAGTTCTTCCGTGAGACGACCGTCCGCTTCCTCGAGGAGCAGGCGCCGGTCGCGACGCTGCGGGGCCTGCGCGACGACCCGGTCGGCGCCCCGCCCGGGTACTGGCGGCGAGGCGCGGAGCTGGGCTGGACCTCGCTGCTCGTCGGCGAGGCCCACGGTGGGGGGAGCATCAGCGGTGACGGGCTCGCCGACCTCACCCTCGTGGCCCACGAGTTCGGGGCCCACGCGGCCCCGGGGCCGCTGATCACCGCCAACGTCGCGTTGTCCGCCCTCGCGGCGGCCGGGTCCGACCACGCCGCGACCATCGCCGCGGGCGTGGCCGGCGACGCGCGGTGCGTGTGGGCCCACGGCGAGCCCGCCCCCGCCGACCGGCTGGGCACGGTGACCTGCACCATCACCCCCGACGGCGACGACGTCGTGCTCGACGGCACGAAGCGCCCGGTCGAGGCGGGCGCCGAGGCCGACGCGTTCGTGGTCACCGGCGCCACCGACGGCGGCCTGACCCAGGTGCTGGTGCCGGCCGACGCTCCCGGGGTGACCGTCACCCCGCTGACCACCGTCGACCTCACCCGCCGGGCCGCCGCCGTCGCCTTCGCCGGGGTGCGCCTGCCCCGGAGCGCGGTGGTCGGTCCGCTCGGGGGCGCCGCCGGGCCGGTCCGGCGCCAGGAGCAGCTCGCCGCGATCCTGTGCGCGGCGGAGACCACCGGCGCGATGCAGCGGTCGTTCGACCTCACGGTCGAGTGGGCGTTCGACCGGTACTCGTTCGGGCGTCCGCTCGCCTCGTACCAGGCGCTCAAGCACCGCTTCGCCGACATGAAGGTGTGGCTGGAGGCGAGCCACGCGGCGAGCGACGCTGCGGCGGCGGCCTGGTCGGCCGACGCGCCCGACGCCGACGCCCGGGCCAGCGCGGCCAAGGCCTACACGGGCGAGTTCGGCGCCGAGCTCGCCCACGACTGCGTGCAGATGCACGGGGGGATCGGGGTCACGTTCGAGCACGACCTCCACCTCTACCTGCGCCGCATCACCTGGGACCGGGTCGTGTACGGCACCCCGGCCGACCACCGTCAGCGCCTCGCCGCGTTGCTGATCGGGGAGGCGGCGTGAGCGCCGAGGTCGACACCACGACGGCCGAGCCGGTCGAGGACTTCCGGGCCCGGGCCCGGTCGTTCATCGGGGCCAACCTCCGGGCCGTCGGTCGCCGGGGGCGGGGCGACTTCTCCCGGCACCTGCCCGACGACGAGGAGCTCGCCGTCGTGGCCCGGGCGCGCGAGGTGCAGCGCCTCCTCTGGAACCACGACCTGGCCGGGGTGTGCGTGCCGCGCGAGTACGGCGGGCTCGGCCTGACCCCGGCCCACCAGCAGGCGCTCAACGAGGAGCTGGCCGGCTACGAGTTCCCCCGCCACCTGCAGACCCCGACCATGTCGCCATGCATGGCCGTCCTGCTCGACTTCGGCACCCACGAGCAGAAGCTCCGCCATATCCCGGCGATCCTGCGGGGCGAGGAGATCTGGATCCAGTTCCTCTCCGAGCCGAGCAGCGGGTCCGACGTCGCCGGCGCGCTCACCAGCGCGGTGCGCGACGGCGACGAGTGGGTGCTGAACGGCTCGAAGGTGTGGAGCACCGGGGCGTGGTGGTCCGACTGGGCCCTGTGCCTGGCCCGTACCAACTGGGACGTGCCCAAGCACCGGGGCCTGACCGTGTTCATGTTCCCGATCCACCAGCCCGCGGTCGAGATCCAGCGCATCGAGATGCTCAACGGCAACCGTGAGTTCTGCCAGGAGTTCATGACCGATCTGCGGGTGCCCGACACCGACCGGATCGGGGAGGTGGACCAGGGCTGGACCGTGGGTATCCGCTGGATGTTCCACGAGCGCATGGCCATGGCCCACAACGAGCCGGTCATGACCTGGCCCGCCGACGGCGCGGCTGGGTTCTCGGGTCCGACGGTGCTGGTCGACGTCGCCCGCGAGGTGGGTCGCCTCGACGACCCGGTCGCGCGCGACCTGATCGGCCGGAGCTACATGACCAGCCTGGTGGGCGAGCCCCTCCAGCGCCGCCTCGCCGAGGGCATGGCCGGCGGTCACCTGTCGGACCAGGCCGCGTCGATCGCGCGGCTCCACGGCTGGGAGGTGACCAAGGCGGCGATGACCGTGCCGTTCGAGCTCGCGGGCGCGGCGGGCGGTGCGTGGTCCGACGCCGACGACACGCTGTTCGGCCTCGGTCAGGGCTTCCTCGTGCGCCAGGCCATCGCCATCGCCGGGGGCACGGTCGAGATGGCCCGCAACGTGATCAGCGAGCGGGTGCTCGGCATGCCTCGGGAGGCGGCGTCCGATCGCGACGTGGCCTTCCGCGACGTGCCCCGGGGGCCGACCGGCCGACCCTGAGGCCCACCGGGGCCGGGACCGGACGCCCTCAGTCGTAGCGGGCGGTGAACTGCTCGGGGTAGTAGTCGGCCGCGTTGCGCTGGTCGACGCCGTGGACCATGCGCAGCAGCTCGCGCTGGCGCGTCGACATGGTGTCCCAGCGCTCGGCGGGGAAGTCGGTGGTCGGGTCGGTCTGGAAGCGCATCCAGGCCCCGACCCGGTAGTGCGCGAACACCGCTCGCCGGATCGCGTCGGAGCGGTTGGCGCCGCCGCCGTGCCAGACCTGGCCGTCGAACACGAGCACGCTGCCGGCCGGGCCGGTGGGGGCGACCACGTGGGGGACGGCCATCCCGGCGGGCGGGGCGGAGGTCGCGGCTCGGTGCGAGCCGGGCACGAGCCGGGTGGCCCCGTTGTCCGAGGTGAAGGCGTCGAGCATCCACACGGCCTGGCCCATGATCGGGGGGCCGACCAGGCGGCGGTGCACCGTCGGGACGTCGGCGTGGAAGCCCTGCTCGGGATCGCCCGGACGCACGATGCGGGCGTTCATGCTCCCGAGCACGAGGTCGGTCCCGAGCACCGCCTCCACCAGGGCGAGGACGGCCGGGTGGTCGACGAGGGCGAGGAACGCCCCGTCGCAGGCGGGGAGGTTGGCGACGTGGCGGGCGAAGGCGCCGTCGTGGGTGTAGTCGGTCCCGACCGCGGCGTCGGCGGCGTCGAGCCGCGCGGCGAGGTCGGCGGCGGTGGCTGCAGGGATCACCGCGGGCAGCACGGTGAAGCCGAACGTCTCGAGCTCGAAGCGGGCCTGCGGGGAGGGCGCGGCCGGGGTCGCGGGCGGGGCCACGGCCGGAGTGTAGGCCGGGCGCCGTCCTGACGATCCGTCAGGTTCGGTTACGGTGTCGGCGGCGCCCGGCCCCCGGCCGGCGCCGACGACGACCTCGGGGACCCAGGGGGGCGAGGAGCGATGGCAGACGTGGATTCGGCGTTCATCCGACGGGCGGTCGAGCGCGCCGACCTGAACGCGGTGCGGGTGACGCTGTTCATGCACACCCACGCCCCCGAGATCGAGGCGCTGCCGATGGCGCTGCAGATGGACGACGCCCAACGGGCGCTCCTGATCGACCAGGCCGTGGCCTGGCTCGAGGCCAACGCCCGGACCGGGATGCCCCCCGAGCCGCCCGAGGCCGAGCTGCGCCGCCTGTGCAACCTCGCCACCAAGGAGGAGATGGGCGACCTCGAGTTCGCGGCGCGACGCGAGCTGCCGGCGTTCCGCGACTTCCCCTTCATGACCGAGTGGGAGGGCGAGAAGCCCGAGATCCCCGCCGACTTCCTCGTCGCGATCATCGGGAGCGGCTTCAGCGGCATCGCGATGGCCGTGCAGTGCGAGCAGCTCGGCCTGCCCTACGTGGTGCTGGAGCGGCGGGCCGAGGCCGGGGGCACCTGGAGCGTGAACCGCTACCCCGACGTGCGCGTCGACACCATCTCGATCACCTACGAGTTCAACTTCGAGAAGGAGTACCGCTGGAGCGAGTACTTCGGCCGGGGCAAGGAGGTGCGCGAGTACCTCGAGCTCGTGGCGAAGAAGTTCGGGGTCCACGCCAACACCCGGTTCGAGCACGACCTGGAGCGGGCCACCTTCGACGAGGCGCGCGACAAGTGGGTCCTCGAGGTGGACACCCCCGACGGCATCGTCACCCTCGAGGCCAACGCGATCGTCAACGGGGTCGGCACCTTCGCCAACCCCCGGTTCCCGCGCTTCGAGGGCTCGGAGTCCTTCGCCGGCGAGATGGTGCACCCGGCCCGCTGGCCCGACGGCTGGAGCGCGGCGGGCAAGCGCGTCGGCATCGTGGGCAACGGCTCGACCGGTGTGCAGCTGCTGGCGCCGATCGCGGCGGAGGCGGCGCAGGTGTACGTGTTCCAGCGCACCCCCCAGTGGATCAGCCCGCGCGACAAGTACGGCCAGGCGACCGAGCCCGAGATCCAGTGGCTGCTCGACCACTTCCCGGGGTACTGGAACTGGTGGCGGTACATGGCGATCGCCGGGCTCTTCGGCACGCACGCGTTCATCCTCCCCGACGAGGAGTGGGTGAAGCAGGGTGGGCACTGGAACCCGGTGAACGACCAGCTCCGCAAGGACCTCACGGCGTACATCCACGCGCAGATCGGCGACGACCCGGCGCTCATCGCCAAGCTGGTGCCGGAGTACGCGCCGTTCTCGCGGCGTCCGGTGGTCGACAACGGCTGGTACAAGGCGCTGACGCGCGACAACGTGGAGCTGGTCACCGAGCCCATCGTGCGCCTCACCCCCGAGGGGGTCGAGACCGCCGACGGCACCGTCCACGAGATCGACACGCTGATCACGGCCACCGGGTTCGAGGTGATGAAGTACCTCTGGCCCGCCGACTATGTCGGCCGTGACGGCATCAGCGTCCACGACTTCTGGGCGCCCGACGGGCCCCGGGCCTACGTCTCGATGATGGTGCCCGGGTTCCCGAACATGTTCATGCTCTACGGACCCAACTCGCAGCCGCTGTCGGGCGGCACCGGGCTCCCGATCTGGTACGTGATCTGGTCGGCCTACTCGGCCAAGCTCCTGACCCGGATGCTCCAGGAGGGCAAGACCCGGGTCGAGGTCGAGGAGGCGGCGTTCCGGCGCTACAACGAGGCCCTCGACGTCGAGGCCTCGCAGCTCCTGCTGATGCAGCCCGAGGGCGCGCCGGACAAGAACTACTACCTCAACGAGCACGGGCGGATGCAGGTGAACGCCCCCTGGTACGGACCCGAGTACCACCGCATGTGCACCGAGGTCGACTGGGACGACATCGAGATCTCGTGACGCCGTCGCGCACGTCTCCCCGAGGGCACGGTCGGTGACCGTGGAGTTCAACCTGTTCCTGCCGCAGATGCGGCTGTCGTTCCCGCAGATCGTGGAACGGGCCCGCGCGGCCGAGGCGGCCGGGTTCGTCGGGGTCACCGGCATGGACCACCTCGCCCCGCCCATGGCCGAGGACCAGCCGATGTACGAGGCCATGGTCACCAACGCCTGGATCGCCGCGCACACCAGCACGCTGGCGGTCGGCTCGCTCGTGCTCTGCGACGCGTTCCGGCACCCGGCCGTGCTCGCCCGGGAGGCGGTGTCGATCCACGAGGCCTCGGGCGGTCGCTACGAGCTCGGCATCGGGTGGGGCTCGGTGCCCACCGAGTTCCCGGTGTTCGGGGTCGGATCGACCGAGCCCCGGGCCCGGGTGGAGCGCCTCCGCGAGACCCTCGAGGTGCTCCGGGCGCTCTGGGCGGGGGAGACCGTGGACTACGCCGGCGAGTTCCACCGGCTCGGGGGCGCCCGGCAGGCCCCGGTGCCGACGACCCCGATCCCGATCCTGATCGGCGGGGTGGGGCCGAAGACCCTCGCGCTCGTGCGCGAGCACGCCGACTGGTGGAACATCCACGTGGGCGTGCTCGCCCGGCTCGACGAGCTCAAGGACCAGGTCGGCGGGGCCCGGGTGTCGATCCAGCAGATGGTGGCCTACGTGCCCGATGCCGCCCACCGTGACGCGGTCACCGAGGTGGCAATGCGCCGGTTCGGGTATTCGCGCCCGGTGATCGGCACCGGCCCGGAGCTGGTCGACCACTTCGCCGGGCTGGCCGAGCGGGGAGTCGAGCGGGTCTACGCGTGGTTCTGCGACTTCGCGCCCCCCGACACCCTGGGCGGGTTCGGCGCCGAGGTCGCGGCGGTGCTCGGCCGCTGACCGGCCGCCGTCCCCGCCTTGCCTGGCGCCGGTGGCGGCAATAGGTTCCCTACGGGTTGCGGGTGGACCGCGGGCGGACGGTGGAGGGGCGGGGTGGCACACGCGAGCGACGGCCGACGCAGGGCGCGCCGTGCGACGACCCCCGCACGACGGTGGTCGTGGCTCCTCGCCCCGGTGGGCGTCGCCCTCGTGCTCGCCGGCTGCGGGGGCGGCGAGGAGGAGCCGCGGGTGCTGCCGGCCGGGCAGATCGACGTCCAGGCGCCCCGGTCGGACAGCGGTCGCGGCGCAGCGGCGGGCCGCTCGACCGCGAGCACGATTCCGCTCGACCGGCGCGAAGACCCGACCACGGCGCTGTTCGCGGCGCTGGCGAAGTTCCGGAGCTGCCTCGACGGCCTCGGGGTCACGTTCATCGGCGCGCCCGAGGCGTCGAATCCCAGCTCGCCGACCAACGACCCGAAGTACATCGAGGCCCTCACCACCTGTGCCGCGCGCTCCAACGTCGTGCAGGCGCTGCAGACCGCGCAGAGCGCGAACGAGGGGCTCAGCCCGGCCGAGCTCGAGCTCCGCAACAAGGCGTACCTGCGCTGGCGGACCTGCATGATCGAGCGGAGCTGGGAGGTGCCCGCGCCGGTGCCCGACGCGCAGGGGCGGCTCTTCCGCCTCGGGACCGACTCCGGTGGTCAGATCACGGGCCCCCCGGGCAAGAACCTGCTCACCAGCAACGACATCGAGGAGTGCGCCGACCGGGCGCAGCGCCAGGTCGGGCTCCGCCGCGGGTCGTCGTCGCAATCCTCCACGTCGTCGAAGTAGCCGGGAAGTCGGCAACCGGGAGGCCGTCGGTGCGGAAGTGGATCGTCATCGGTGTCGTCGTCGCCGTGCTCGCGGCCGGAGGGATCGTGCTCGCCGCGTCCTCGGGTGGGAGCGACGAGGCCCGGCCCGTGCTCATCACCGACGTGGCCATCGTGCGCGATCTGCGCGACGAGGTCTCGGTGCCCGGGACCCTCGAGCGGGCGGAGCAGCGCCGGGTCAACTGGCTCGGCGGCGGGGCCACCGGTGCCGGCGCGGGCGGCGGCTCCGTGGTGAACGCAGTGCTCATGCGCGACGGCGCGCCGCTCAACCCCGGTGACCGCATCCTCGCGGTCGACGGCCGGGTGTCGGTCGCGGCGCCCGGCCTGTTCCCGTTCTTCCGGAAGCTCGACGTGGGCGCCGAGGGTGCCGACGTGCTCCAGCTGAAGACGATCCTCGCCGCGGCCGGGTTCCCGCCCGGCCCGCTCGACTCGCGGTTCACCGAGCAGACCCGCTTCGCGCTCGGGCAGTGGCAGGCGGCCCGGGGCTACCCCGGGGCGGCGCCGTCGGCGGGCCAGGCGGTGACGGTCGCGCTGCAGCAGGGCGCGGGCTACGAGCTCGGGGCCCAGACCTCGGCCGGGCTCACCATCGGCCCGCCCGCGGCCCGGCGCACGGCCGCGCGCGCTGCGGCGCGTCCGGCGGCCCTCCCCGTGATCACCGTGCAGTCGGCGTCGACCACGGTGAACCGGCCCGGGGTGGTCTCGCTGCTCGTGAGCGCCGACGCCGCGGTGACCGCCGACCTCGACGTGACGCTGTCGTTCGGGGGGACGGTCTCCCTCGGGGACCTCGTGCCCGGGTTCACGCCCCGCACGGTCACCATCCCGTCGGGGAGCCAGTCGGTGACGGTCTCGACGATCGTGCTGCCCAACACCACCGCTCCCGACCAGACGCTGATCGCCACGGTCGTCGCCGACCCCGACTACACGGTGGGCAGCCCGGGGGTGGCGACGGTGACGGTGCAGTCGTCGGTCATCCCACAGATCACCGTCTCGGGCACGACGTCGATCACCCGGGGGCAGTCGGCGGCCGTCACGCTGACGACCAACGTGGCGACACCCCACGATCTCCAGGTCAACCTGAACGTGGGCGGCACGGCCCAGCCCGACATGGACTACGTGGCGTTCCCGCCGATCGCGGTGATCCCGGCCGGGCAGTTGTCGGTGACCGTCACGGTCCAGTCGAAGACCCGCACGACGATCACGCCCGACCGCTTCGTGGTGGTCGCGGCCACTCCGGGGGCGCAGTACACGCTCAGCAGCCAGAGCGCAGCCACGGTGACCATCCTCGGCGACGCCGGCGCGGTGGTGCCGGTGGTCACGATCAGTGCCGGCAACCTGCGGGTCACCGGTGGGCAGCCTGCGCAGTTCACGATCGGGCTGGACCGCCCGCTCAGCCAGGCGCTCGACCTCGTGCTGCAGTACGGCGGGGACGCCGTGCCCGGGTCCGACTTCAACCCGCCGGGGGGCGTGGTGACGGTCCCGCCCAACCAGACCGCCCTGACCGTTCCGGTCGCGACCCTCAACAACGGTCTCGTCCAGAACGACACCACCCTGGTGGTCGGGCTGGTCCCGCAGTCGACCTACGCCGTCGGCACTCCGGGGTCGGCCGCGATCACGATCCTGGCCCCGACCAAGCCCAAGCTGACGATCGTCGGCAGCACCGGCGCGGTCGGGCTCGGGGGCGGGGTGACGTTCACGGTGATGGCCGACCAGGCGCCCGTGCGCGACACCTCGGTGCAGTACACGGTGACCGGCACCGCCCAGCAGGGCCGGGACATCCAGCCGGTGACCGGCACCGTGGTGCTCCCGGCCGGGGCGACGTCGGTGGACATCCCCATCCTCACGCTCAACACCAACGTGTTCTTCCTGCCCACCGACGTGATCGTCACCAACGGTGGGGGACGGCTCGGGCAGATCCGGGTCAAGGAGGGCGACGTCGTGGCCGCCGGTGGACTGCTGTTCACGATCACCGAGCCCACGATCGCGGTGACGCTCGCCGTGAGCGCGGCCGACCGGACCAAGCTCAAGGTCGGTCAGAACGCCACGGTGAAGGTGCAGGGCGGGGGTCCCTCGGCCCCCGGCGTCATCACCGCGCTCGCCGACTTCCCGACCACGAACGCCGAGAGCCGCCAGCAGACCTTCGAGGGGACCGTGCAAGTGCGCGGTGACCTGGGTGCGGCCGACGGCACCCCGGTCACGGTCGAGGTGGTGGTGGCCGAGCGCCTCGCCGTGCTCACCGTCCCGATCGCCGCGGTGAAGCAGAACGGCTCGGGCAACGACGTCGTGCGGCTCATCGACCTGCGCACCGGCAAGACCCGCGAGGTGACCGTCGAGACCGGGCTGTCGGAAGGCTCGTACATCGAGGTCCGCTCGGGCCTCACCGCCACCGACGTGGTGGTGGTCGAGCTCCAGCGCAGTCGGTGAGCACGCCGGTGCACACGCCGGCGAGCGGGCCGGTGGGTGGGGAGCCGCTGCTCGAGCTCGTCGGCGCGTCGCGCGTGTTCGGGCAGGAGGCACCGGTGCACGCGCTGCGCGACGTGACGCTGCAGGTCCGGGCGGGCGACCACCTGGCGATCATCGGGCCGTCCGGCTCGGGCAAGTCGACGATGCTCGGCCTGCTCGGGGTGCTCGACCGGCCGACCGAGGGCGCCGTGGTCGTCACGGGGCACGACACCGCAGCCCTGGCCGACGACGAGCGCAGCCGGCTGCGGGGCGAGGTGATCGGCTTCGTCTTCCAGCAGTTCCACCTCATCCCGTACCTGACCGCGCTCGGCAACGTGGAGACGGCGCTCTGCTACCGGGGTCTGGCCCGGGCCGAGCGTCGGGAGCGGGCCCTCGCCGCACTGGCCGAGGTCGGGCTCGCCGACCGGGCCGACCACCGGCCGGTGCAGCTCTCGGGCGGGGAGCAGCAGCGGGTGGCGATCGCACGGGCGATCGTGACCGAGCCCCGCCTCGTCCTGGCCGACGAGCCGACCGGCGCGCTCGACACCGTGAACGCCGTGCTGGTCATGGACATCTTCGCCCGCCTCGCCCAGGCGGACCGGGCCCTGATCCTCGTCACCCACGACCCGCGCATCGCCGCGACCACGAACCGGGTGGTCTCGATGCGCGACGGGCGCATCGTGTCCGACGTCGCGCAGGCCCCAACCCCGTTCGTCGCCGAGGGGTCGGGGGTGGCGCCGTGAGTCGCTTCCGCGACCTGCTCGGGATCGCGATCGGTGGGATCCTGGCCCGCAAGGCCCGGACGCTGCTGATCATGCTCGGGCCGGTGGTCGGGGTGGCCGCGATGGTGGGCGCGGTCGGGCTGACCGAGTCGGCCAAGGGCGACCTGAAGGCCCGGCTCGACGAGCTGGGCACGACGCTCATCACCGCCGAGGCGGGCACGGCCTTCGGGCGCCAGAACCCGACGCTGCCGGCCGACGCGGTGCGCCGGGTCCGGGCCATCCCGGCCGTGGAGCGGGCGTCGGCGGTGGCCGAGGTGCCCGGCGTGGTGACCCTGCCCTCGGAGGGGGGCGCCGACTACTTCGAGACGTTCCCGGTCCCGGTGCTCGCCGCCGACTCACGCCTGCCCGCGGTGCTCGAGGTCCCGGTGCGCAGCGGGCGCTGGCTCGACCGTGCCGACCGGGTCAACCGCACCCGGGCGGTGGTCCTCGGCGGCGGGTTGGCCGACGAGTTCGGGTTGATCCCGGGGGAGGTCCGGACGATCCGGCTCAACGGGATCGACTACGGCGTCGTCGGCGTGCTCGAGCGGGTGCCGTTGGAGCCGAACCTCGACAACGCCGTGTTCATCACCCAGTGGGCGGCCGAGAACGACTTCGCCACCGAGGGCGCGCCGACGAAGATGTACGTGCGGGCGGCGCCGGGCACGACGGAGCAGGTCGACGCGGCGATCCCCGTTGCGGTCAGCCTCGGCAGCAGCGACTCGGTCACCACCCGCATCCCGAGCGCAGCGCTGGAGGCGTCGGCCCAGGCCGACCGGACGCTCCAGCAGACCGCGCTGTTCGCCGGGCTGCTGGCCCTGGCCGTGGGCGGCCTCGGCATCGCCAACGTGATGTCGATCTCGGTGCTCCAGCGTTCGGCCGAGATCGGCATCCGGCGTGCGCTCGGCACCACCCGGTCGCTGATCGGGCTCCAGTTCCTGGCCGAGGCGCTGGTCGTGGGGCTCATCGGGGGGATCGCCGGAGCGGTGCTCGGGGTCGGCGTCGTCGCGCTGGTGTCGGCGGTCGCGGGCTGGGTGGTGGTGATCGACCTCGCGATGATGCCGGTCTGGATCGGGCTCGCGGTCGGGGTGGCGGTGCTGGCCGGCTTGTACCCGTCGGCCAAGGCCGCCCGGCTCGAGCCGCTGGAGACGCTCCGCCTGGGCTGACCGGCCCGGAGCGGGCGGTCAGGGTCCCGGCGGATCCCAGCCGTACTGCGCCCGCATACCCGCGCTCAGCGCCTCGATGCCCGCCCGGGTGGGCAGGCCCCGGAGCAGGTCGTGGATCGCGCGGGTCTCCTCGCCCACGACCCACACCGGCTCGGCCCCGAGTGTGTCGAGCGCCTCGCGGGCCACCGCGTCGGGCTCGAGCCCGGGGAACGCGTCCGGGTCGACACGGGCACCGCTGGCGAGCAGCGTCGGGGTGCGGACGTTGCCGAGGACGAGGCCGAGGACGTCGACGCCGCGCGGAGCGAGCTCGGCCCAGAGGCCCTGGGCGAGGACCAGGTCGAAGGCCTTGGCCGCCGAGTAGACGACGGTGCCGTCGGATCCGAACATCCCGGCCAGCGATGAGACGGTGCAGATGCCGCCGCGACCCCGGGCCGCGAACCGGGGGGCGAAGTGGTGACAGGCCCGGACCGGGGCCAGGCAGTTGAGCGCGACCAGCGCCTCGGCCCGGGTCACCGGGTGGTCGAGGAAGCGGCCGACCGATTCGGTGCCCCCGGCGACGCAGGCCAGGAACCCGACGTCGAGGTCGGCGGTGGCGGCGGCCACGGCGGTGATGGCGTCGGCGGCGGTGAGGTCGACCTCGAGGGGTGCCACCGCCACGCCGTGTGCGGCCCGGACCGCAGTGACGGCGTCGGCGAGCCCGTCGTCGGGCCGGGCGACCATCACGACCCCGAGCCCCCGGGCCGCGAGCTCGTGCGCGAACGCGGCGCCGATGCCGTGGGAGGCCCCGAGGACCACGGCCCAGGGGCCGTAGCGGTGCCCGAAGTCGTCGGCCGCCGATGCGGGCGGGGGACCGGGGACCACGTTCGCAGACTACGGCACGGTCACTACGCCGGCGGGTCGGCGGCCCGAAGGGGCGCCCGCGCTAGCGAGCCGCCGTCCGAGTTCCGAGGACCCGAGGAGTCGTACGTGCGTGTCCGTGTCCGTGTCCCCACCCTGCTCGTCGTGTGCGCCCTCGTCGGCAGCCTCGCCGTCGCCGCCCCCGGCGGGGCGCAGACCGGCACGCCCGGAACCACCGTTGCGGCCGGGAGCCCCGTCCGCATCGGCCTCGAGGGACCGCTCACCGGCAGCCAGCAGGCCTATGGGCAGGGGATGCTCAAAGGCGCGCAGCTCGCGGCCGACCGGCTCAACGCGAGCGGCGGGATCCTGGGCCGGAAGATCGAGATCGTCCCCATCGACGACCAGGCCGTTCCGGCCACCGGCGTGGCGAACGCCACCGCCGCCATCCGGGCCGGGCTCGACGGCGTGATCGGGCCGTACAACTCGGGGGTCGGGGCGCAGACCCTGCCCCTGTACCTCCAGGCCGGGCTGGTCCCGGTCCGGCTGACCTCGGCCGACAGCACCGAGGGCCTCGGGGTCACGCTCCAACCCATGACCTCCCAGATCGCACCGGTCGCGGCCGACGCGATCACCGAGTGGCTGAAGGCGAAGACCGTCGCCATCGTCTACGACAGCACCACCCTCTACACCCAGAAACAGGCCGAGACGATGCGCACCGAGCTCCAGGCCAACGGCGCGCGCATCGTGGCGTTCGAGCCGATCGCCCCGGGGCAGCAGTCGTACGCCGGCACCGTCGGCGGGATCAGGGCGGTCGCGCCCGACGTCGCGTACCTCATCGCGTACTACCCGGAGGCGGGCCTGATCGCGAAGGAGATGCACCGGGCGAAGCTCCCGGTCCAGTGCCTGTCGGACTTCGG
>VGBI01000036.1 GCA_016870595.1 Actinomycetota bacterium | reverse complement strand
GGGGGTGCCCCACGTGGAGGCCGGCGCCGCTCGGGTACGGGAACATGTCGAGCACGTAGAGCTTGGGCCGCCCGGCGGCCTCGGCCCAGCCCTCGACGAGCGGCCCGACCGGGTTGGGGGCCCAGAAGGTGTGGTGGTCCTCCCAGTAGTCCTGCCAGCGGGCCTCGATGGCCGTGGCCAGCGCAGCGTCGTATCGGTACCGCGGCCGTTCGTCGGCCGGAGCCTGCTCGTGCATGGCGCCCGAGCGTAGCGATCCCCCGCCGCAGGCCCTCGGAGCCGTGCTGGTATCGTCCGGTCCTCGTTCGGGCCCGTAGCTCAGCTGGAAGAGCACCTCCATGGCATGGAGGGGGTCAGGGGTTCAAGTCCCCTCGGGTCCACCGAATCTCCGGACGTCGCCCTGCGGATGCTCGGGTCCCGCCGCCGACGACCCGGTGCCCCGACCCCGTTCGGTCCCGGGAACATTCCTACGGCCCGCGCCCACCTGTGCGACAGTGCAGGAGCGCAGTCGCGCCGAGGAGGGTCCAACCGTGCAGGTCCACGAGTACTCGTTCGTCATCGATGCGCCTCGCGAGGAGATCTGGGCGGCGATGCACCCGCCGATCACCACACCCGGGACCATCCACGCACCCCGGATCATCGAGCACGGTGGCGTGCGGATCGAGATCATCCACGAAGGCGACGCCGACGGTCAGGGACTGGTACGGCACTGCTGGTTCGCCGTGCCGAAGTACCTGTGCTCCGGGGGCGTGGCCCAGTCGTGGGAGACGGTGTCGGAGGTCCGGGCCCCCGAGTACGCCCGCTACGACGCGATCGGCAAGCCCCTGTGGTCGAAGGCGCTCGGCTGGCAGCGGTACGACGACCTCGGTGACGGCACCACCCGGGTCACCTTCCACGAGGAGTACCACGTGTTCAACCCGCTCGTGCGGGTCCTGCTCGAGCGCCGGGTGCACCGCTTCATCTCGAAGGACAACGACCGCCTCGTGCAGGCGGCGATCGAGGGCGCGCTGCGGGCGTACCGGTCCCGGCGGTGATCCGCCACCGGGATCCGGCCCGAGCGATCCGGCGCGCCGCCGGCGTGCGGGCCCGGCGCATCCGGCGGCCACCGGTACCCTGCCCCCCGTGATCGGGGTGATCGACTACCGGGCCGGCAACGCGCCGAGCGTGGGGTACGCGCTCGAGCGCCTCGGCCTCGCCCACCGCCTGGTCGCCGAGCCCACCGGCCTGGGCGGGGTCGACCGGATCGTCCTCCCGGGGGTGGGGGCGGCCGGGGCCACGCTTGCGTCGCTGCACGAATCCGGGCTGGTCGAGCCGCTCCGTGCCCGGGTGCTCGACGACGGGGTCCCCTTCCTCGGGATCTGCATCGGCCTCCAGGTGCTGCTCGACCATTCCGAGGAGGGTGACGTCGCGGGCCTGGGCTGGGTGCCCGGGCGGGCCCGGCGCTTCCCCGACACGCAGCGCGTGCCCCAGATCGGCTGGAACGCGGTCCGGGCGACCCGCCCCCACCCCGTGACCGACGGACTCGACCGCGACGCCTACTGCTACTTCGTCAACTCCTACTTCGCCGAGCCCGCCGACCCGGCCCACACGCTGGGGGTCACCGAGTACGGCACCGACTTCGCCTCGGTGATCGGACGGGCCAACATCGTCGCGACCCAGTTCCACGCCGAGAAGAGCGGGCCCGTGGGTCTGGCCCTGCTCGAGCGCTTCGCCCACTGGGACGGCACGTGCTGACCAAGCGCCTCATCGCCTGCTTCGACGTCGTGAACGGCCGGGTCACCAAGGCCCAGCAGTTCCAGGACAACATCGACGTCGCACCCGCCGCCGACCTCGCGCAGCGGCTCTACGAGGACCAGATCGACGAGATCGTCTTCTACGACATCACCGCGAGCGCCGAGAAGCGCAAGATCGACCTCGAGACCGTGCGGGCCGTGGCCCACCACGTGTTCGTGCCCTTCACCGTGGGCGGCGGCATCCGCACCCTCGACGACATGTACGAGGTCCTCAAGGCCGGGGCCGAGAAGATCAGCATCGACTCCATGGCCGTGCGCGATCCCGACCTGATCCGCCAGGGCGCCGAGGCCTTCGGACGCCAGTGCGTGGTCCTGTCCACGCAGGTCAAGCACCAAGGCGTGCGGCCCGGGCTGCCGTCGGGCTACGAGGTGTTCATCGACGGGGCCCGTCTGGCCACCGGCCTCGACGCGCTCGACTGGGTGCGCCGGGCCGAGGACCTCGGCGCCGGCGAGATCGTGGTCAACTCCATCGATCGTGACGGCACCGCCACGGGCTACGACCTCGACATCACGCGGGCGGTCGCCGACGCGGTGAACGTACCGGTCATCGCGAGCGGTGGTGCAGGCACGATCGACCACATCGCCGACGGGCTCACCGCCGGTGGGGCGCAGGCGGCGATCATCAGCTCGATCCTCTACTCCCCCCGGTTCGCCCGCAACCTCGGGGTGCGCGAGCTCAAGGACGCGCTCCTGGACCGGGGCGTGCCGATGCGGCCCTACGTCGCCGACGGCGCCTGAGCCGCCGTCGGCGGCTCCACCTCGGTCCGGGGGACGTCGGCCCAGAGCCGGTCGAGGTCGTAGAACTCCCGGGTCTCGGTGAGGAAGACGTGCACGACCACGTCGCCGTAGTCCATGAGGACCCACGAGGCGTCGCCGAGTCCCTCGACCGACCGGGGTGTGCTGGCGTCGGCCGCGACCAGGGCCGCCTCGACCGCCTCGACGACGGTGCGGACCTGGCGGACGTTGCCCGCCGAGGCCAACACGAAGAACTCGGCGATGCCGAGGACGGGACCGACCTCGAGGACCACCACGTCCTCGGCCTTCTTGTCGATCGCGGCGTCGGCGGCGATCGCAGCCCGACGACGTGCGCCCGGGGCGACCTGGGTCACGCGGCGGGCCGGAAGGTCATCGGGTCGGAGTGTAGAGGTGTCGGGACCGGATCATCGCGATCACGCCCGGCGGCACCAGCCCGTCGATCGGTCGTCCGGCAGCCAGGCGGGCCCGCAGGTCGGTCGACGACACGTCGAGCCGGGGCACCCGCACGTGCACGGCGCGCCAACCCGCACCCGGTGGATCGACGTCGAGATCGCCGGCCCGCTCGACCACCACCACGGTCGCGAGCGCCTTGGTGTCCTCGAGCCGCCGCCACGTCCCCATGTTGGCCACGGCGTCGGCCCCGAGCACGAGGAACAGCTCCCGATCGGGGCCACCGAGGGCCTCCAGGGTGTCGGCGGTGACCGAGGGTCCCGTCCGCTCCACCTCGACCGCGCTCGCCTCCACCCCGTCGACGCCCTCGACCGCACACCGGACGAGCGCGAGCCGGTCCTCGGCCGAGGCCACCACCCGGCCCCGCTTCTGCCACGGGTCACCCGCGACCACGAGCAGGACCCGGTCGAGCCCGAGCGCGTGGCGGACGTCGACGGCGGTGGCCACGTGGCCGTGGTGCACCGGGTCGAAGGTGCCGCCCAGGACGCCGATCCGCTCGGTCACGGCCGCAGCCTACGCAGCGGACCGCGCTCCCGACCGGGCGCGACCGCGTGACGTCCCCGACTTGCGCCGTTCACGTACCGGAAACCACCCGTGCGTAGGCTCACGGGATGCCCGATCCCGCCGGAACCCCGCCGCCCGACGGTCCGACCGGCGACGGGCGGGTGCACGTGCTGATCCGCGTGTGGCTCCCCGACCGCCCCGGTGCCCTCGGCCTCGTCGCCTCCCGCATCGGTGCGGTCGGCGGCGACATCGTGGGCGTCGACGTCGTGGAGCGCGGCGATCGGGTGGCGGTCGACGAGTTCGCCGTGATCGTCCCCGACGACGGTCGGCTCGACCTCCTCGTGCGCGAGGTGGAGCAGGTCGACGGCGCGTCGGTCGAGGAGGTGCGACAGGTCGGGATCTTCCCCGATCCCCGGCTCGACGCGCTGGAGTCGGCCGCGTCCCTGTGCGAGACCGCGTCGGTGCCCGACCTCTGGGACCGTCTCGTGCACCACGTGCAGCGCGAGTTCCTCGCCGACTGGGGCGCCCTGCTCGGCCCGGCCGACGTCCTCGCCGCGACCGGCGCCCCACCCGACCCGGCCAACCTCCGGGCCCTGGCCGCCGGGCTCGCGGCGTCCCCCCTCGTCAGCGACGGCGTGGCCGGACCCGAGGACCTCGCGATGGCCCGGCTCCCGACCCACGACGCCGTCGTGCTCGTCGGGCGGCACGGCCACGTGTTCCGGCGCCGAGAGCGGGCCCAGCTCCTGATGCTCGCCCGGGTCGCCGATCGCACGTGGAGCCTGCTCGCCGATGCCGCGTCGCCCTGACCCCGTCCCCACCGGGAATGCCGCCGCGCCACCCCCGGTTCCGCGGGGCGTGCCCGCCGTCGTCGTCTTCACCCGGGACCTGCGGGTGCACGACCACCCGGCCCTCGTCGCCGGGGCCGCCGCCGACGGCGTCGTCCCCCTCTTCGTGTTCGACGACGCCATCCTCGGTCGGCGCTTCGCCCGCCCGAACCGGGTCCGCTACCTCCTCGACGCGCTCGGCGCACTCGACACCGCCCTCGCCGACCGGGGCGGGCGGCTCGTGCTGCGGCGGGGGGACTGGACCCACGAGGTGCTCGACGTGGCCCGGGCGGTCGGCGCCGGCACGATCCACCTGAGCGACGACGTCACGCCGTACGCGCGGCGGCGCATCGATGCCCTGACCGCCGCCGGTCCCGACCTCCGGGTCGTGGCCCACCCCGGGACCACCGTGGTCCCCCCCGGCACCTGCACGCCGGCCGGGGGTGGGGCGTTCCAGGTGTTCACGCCCTACTACCGGCGGTGGCTCGAGGTCCCCCGCCGGCCGGTCCTGGCACCCCCCCGGTCCCTCACCGTCCCCGATGTCGCCGGCGTTGCGCTCCCCGCCCTGGCCGACCTGGTGGCCGGTGACCCGTCCCCCGACCTCGCCCCCGGCGGCGAGCCGGTCGCCCGCGCGGCGCTGAACCGGTGGGTGAAGGCGCACCTCGCCGAGTACGGCGACCGCCACGACGACCTGCCCGGCGACGCGACCTCCCGGGTGAGCGCGGCGCTGCGCTTCGGCTGCGTGTCCCCGGCCGAGGTGGAACACAAGCTGCGGCACCGACCGGGCGCGGAGCCCTTCGTGCGCCAGTTGTGCTGGCGGGACTTCTACGCCCAGGTCCTCGCCGCGCGACCCGACGCGGCGTGGGGCGACTACCGCGCGCGCGGCGACGAGTGGAACACCGGCGACGCCCACTTCGCGGCCTGGTGCGAGGGCCGGACCGGCTATCCCGTGGTCGACGCCGGGATGCGCCAGCTGCGCCAGGAGGGCTTCATGCACAACCGGGCCCGCATGATCGTGGCGTCGTTCCTCACGAAGGATCTCTACATCGACTGGCGCCGGGGCGCGCAGCACTTCCTCGACTGGCTGGTCGACGGCGAGATCGCCAACAACAACCTGAACTGGCAGTGGACGGCGGGCACGGGCACCGACACCAACCCGCACCGCATCTTCAACCCCACGGTCCAGGGGCAGCGCTTCGACCCCCAGGGCGACTACGTCCGGCGCTACGTGCCGGAGCTGGACACGGTGGCGGGACGCGCGGTCCACGAGCCCTGGAAGCTGCCCGCGGAGGTCCGGGCCGGACTCGACTACCCCGAGCCCGTCGTCGACCACCGCGCTGCGATCGCCGACTACAAGGACCGCCTCGCCGCGCTCAGTGCCAGGCGCGCTCGATGAGGCGACGGGTCGAGCCGTAGGCCTGCCGGGCGGCCTCCCCCACCGGGAGGGCGAAGTGGTCGGTCGCCATGACCTCCACCGAGACCGGGGCGGAGACCCCCGCGTCGCGGGCCAGCAGCAGGAGCCCGATGAGATCGAAGCTGCCCTCCCCCGGGCAGCGCCGGTTGCGCACGGTGTCCTCGGCCAGGGTCCCCACGACCTCACGGTCGGCGTCGTTCAACTGGAGCATGAAGACCCGATCGGCGACGGACCGGAGCGTCTCGGCCGAGGGGTTCCCCCGGAACCAGTGCCACGAGTCGAGCGCGATCCCGCCGTTCCGGCGCCCTGCGGCACGCACGATCGTCGCTGCGGCGGCGACGTCGGGGATGCCGGTCCAGGGCACGAACTCGATCGCGACCCGGGTCCCGTGCTCGGCCGCCCGGTCGCAGAGCGCGGCGAACCGCTCGGCGACGACGTCGGGCGGGGGCATCGCCTCGGGCCCACCCAGCTCCCCGACCGAGACCACCCGGGGCCCGAAGGCGTCGACCGTGGCCCAGATCTGCGCCTCGGCCACCCGGGCCGCCTCGGCCGCCTCGGGGTCGTCGGGCCCGGTGGCCCAGCCCGCGAGGAACTCGACTTCGGCGACCACGAGACCGTGGTCGGCCAGGACGCCGGCCATGGCCCGATCGGTCAGCCCGGCGGCCCCGGCCCGGGCGTGATCGGCGGCCAGCAGCCCGATCCCGCCGAACCCGGCCTCGGCCGCGGCGGCGACCCGCTCGGCGAACCCGAACCGGGCCGGGCCCAAGCCTCCGGTGAGAGTGAAGTGACTGCAGACGAGGGTGTCGGTGTCGGGCATCGTCGGATCCTCAGGCGTCGGCGATCGTGCTCACGAAGCGCTCGAGCTGGCGCAGGTTCCGGCACTCGAACACGCCGTCGCAGTAGCGCCCGTACTCGGAGATGATCGAGTCGCCGGTGTCCCAGTAGCCGCGGGGCTCCGGGTTCAGCCAGTACACGTGGCGGGCCCGCTTCTGCAGCGACTGCAGGACCCAGTTCTGCGACGCGTGGTAGTTGTTGCGGGCGTCGCCGAGGAAGATCACCGAGGTCTTCTGGGTCACCTCGCGCTCGTGGCGCTCGTGGAACACCGAGAACGCGTGCCCGTAGTCGGAGTGCCCGTCGACCCAGACCACGTCGGCCTCGGTGTTGACCCGGTGCACGGCCTCGGAGATGTCGTCGGTGTCCTCGAAGAACCGGGTCACCTCGTCGATGCCGTCGATGAAGACGAACGACCGCACCCGGGAGAACTGGCTCGCCATCGCGTGCACGAACTGGAGCGTGAAGCGGGCGAAGCTCGCCACCGACCCCGAGATGTCGGCCACGACCATGATCTCGGGCTTGGCCGGGTGGGGTCGGCGGAACTTGGGCTCCACCGGCACGCCGCCGTAGTTCATCGACGCCCGCACCGTCCGGCGGAAGTCGAGGCTGCCCCGGTGCCGACGGCGTCGGCGCTGGGCGAGACGGGCGGCGAGCAGGCGGGTGAGCGGCTGGATCGCCCGCTGGAGCGCGAGCATCTCGTCGCGCGACGCGTGCATGAAGTCGATGTCCTCGGGCAACGGCTTGCGCAGGGTGCGGGCCATCGCCTCGACCCCCCGGTCGGCCACGAGCCGGCGGCGGATCTCCTCCTCGACCAGGCGCCGCAGCTCCCGGAGCCGGGCCTCCTGCTCCTCCCGGGCGAGTCGACCCGGGAGGGGGTCGTCGGGGATCTCCCCACGCGCCCGGGCCTGCTCGATCAGCCGGGCCGACAGGTCGTCGAGGTCGAGCTGGCGGAGGGTGCGGTACAAGTAGTAGGTCCCGCCGACCGGGCGCCCCGGCTCCATCCCCGCGAACTGGCTCACGGCCATGCCCGCGAGGCGACGGAGCTCGTCGAGGTCCATCGACTGCAGCGCCCGCAGGAGCATCTCGGCGAGCTCCTCCCGGGTCAGGTCGCCCCCAGCCCCACCACCCTGGACGTCGCCGCCGGCGGTCCCGAACAGCTCGTCGGGCAGGTCGAGGGCGGCTCGGTCCTCGGCCGCCGGACTGAAGAGCGAGAAGTAGACGTCGAACACGGTGTCGAAGGCGGGCCGGTGGCGCCGCTGCTTGACCAACGTCGCCGCGAGCACGGACCGGACGACCTCCCGCGCCCGGAGGTCGACGTGCTCCATCGCGGTCATTGCGTCGAGGTTCTCGGTCATCGACACCGGCAGGCCCGCGCTGCGCAACTCGTGCACGAAGCCCTGCAACACGTCGAGCATCGTTGCGTGGGGCGTGCCCGCCGGAGTCGATCGGACCGGGCTGGTCACTTCTCGACCAGCTCCTTGCGGGCCTTGGCGATGTCGGACTGGTACTTGAGCAGCACGTGGAGGGTCTCGCCGATGACCTCGGGCGAGATCTCGGAGCGACCGAGGTAGATGAGCGTGCGGGCCCAGTCGATGGTCTCGGAGATCGACGGCGCCTTCTTGAGGTCGAGGGTGCGGACCGACCGCACGACCCGGGCGACCTGCTCGGCGAGCTCCTCGTCGATCCCGGGTACGCGCACCCGGACGATCTCCTTCTCCCGCTCCACGTCGGGGTAGTCGACGTGGAGGAACAGGCACCGCCGTTTCAGCGCCTCGGACAGCTCCCGGGTGTTGTTCGAGGTCAGGAGCACGATCGGTCGCTGCTTCCCGACGATCGTCCCGAGCTCGGGGATCGAGACCTGGAAGTCGGACAGCACCTCGAGGAGCAGGGCCTCGGTCTCGATCTCGACCCGGTCGACCTCGTCGATCAGGAGGACCACCGGGTCCTCGGCCCGGATCGCCTCGAGCAGCGGCCGGGTCAGCAGGAACTGCTCCGAGAAGATGTCGGACTCGACCGACTCCCATGAGGTCTCGTGCTCACGGTCGGCCTGGATCCGCAGGAGCTGCTTCTTGTAGTTCCACTCGTAGAGCGCCTTGGCCTCGTCGAGCCCCTCGTAGCACTGGAGCCGGATCAGCCGGGACCCCGTCGCGGCGGCGATCGCCTTGGCCAGCTCGGTCTTGCCCACCCCTGCGGGGCCCTCGACCAGCACCGGCTTCTCGAGCCGGTCGGCCAGGTAGGCGACGCTGGCGATGTCGTCGTCCGCCAGGTAGTCGACGGCCCGCAGACGCTCGGTGACGTCCGCGACCGATTCGAACCGCTCTCCCACGATGGACTCCTCGCCCGCTCGGCTACTCGACGATCTGGCCGTCGCCCCAGACGACGTACTTGTACGTCGTGAGCTCCCGCAGCCCCATGGGGCCCCGGGCGTGCAGCTTCTGGGTCGAGATGCCGATCTCGGCCCCGAACCCGAAGCGCTCGCCGTCGGTGAAGCGGGTGGAGGCGTTCACCATGACCACGGCGGCATCCACCTCGTCGGTGAAGCGCTGGGCCGCCGCGAGGTCCCCGGTCACGATGGCCTCGGTGTGGCCGCTCCCGAACCGGTTGACGTGGTCGATGGCGCCGTCGAGGTCGGGCACGACGGCGACCGAGATCTTGAGGTCGAGGAACTCCCGACCGAAGTCGTCGTCGGTCGCCTCGCCCATGGTCGGCACCCGCTGACGGGCCCCGACGTCGCCGACCATCACCACGTCGCGCGCGGCAAGGGCCTCGGCGACCCGGGGCAGGAAGACGTCGGCCACGGCGGCGTGCACCACCAGGGACTCGGCCGCGTTGCACACGCTGGTCCGGTTGGTCTTCGCGTTCACCGCGATGCGCAGCGCCTGGTCGAGATCGGCCGCAGCGTCGACGTACACGTGGCAGTTGCCGTCGCCGTCGATGATGACCGGCACGGTGGCGTTCTCGCGGATGCTCCGGATCAGGGCGGGCCCGCCCCGGGGGATCAGGCAGTCGACGAACTCGGTGCACCGCATCACCGCGAGGGCGCCCTCGTGGGTGACGTCGTCGACCAGGGCGATCGCGTCCTCGGGGAGCCCGGCCGCGGCCACCCCCTCACGCAGGATCGCCGCGACCTCCCGATTGGTGGCGAGCGCCGTGCTCGAGCCCCGCAGGAGGACCGCGTTCCCGGACTTCAGGCAGATACCGGCGGCGTCGCTCGTGACGTTGGGTCGGTTCTCGTAGATCACCGCCACTACGCCGAGGGGCACCCGGACCCGCAGGATCCGCAGGCCGTTGGGTCGCCGGGTGCCGTCGAGCGTCTCACCGACGGGGTCGGGCAGCGACGCCACCTGACGGAGGCCGTCGGCCATCGCGCCCACCCGCCCCTCGTCGAGCCGGAGCCGGTCGAGCGCCGACGCCGCCGTCCCGGTCGCCTCGGCGGCGGTGAGGTCGGTGGCATTGGCGGCCAGGACCGCGTCGGCCCGGGCGACGAGCAGGTCGGCCGCCCGGTGCAGGGCGTCGTTCTTCACCCCGGTGGGTGCGGTGGCGAGGTGCCGGGACGCGCGTCGGGCCCGACGAGCGAGCTCCTCCACGGCGTGCGGCATGCCGCCCGAGCATAGGCGGGGCCATGCGTCGCCCCCCTCGGCGGGGTGGTCCCGGGGCCGCGCCTGGCGTCGAGCGCCGGCGGCGGCCCCAGGCCCCACTCCCACTCGTCACCGACCGTCGCGAGCCCTCGGTTCCGAACGGTTCCGAAGGCCCTCCCCCCGTCGGTCCGGGACGAGTGGGGAGAGTGTTGCCGGTCCGAGGACCGAGTGCAAGGCGCCCCCGGGCATCCGGCGAGCCGGGGGTCGGGGGTGCGGGGTCCGGACTCAGGCGGGCAGGATCACCAGGTCGTCGCGATGCACGATCTCGTGGGGCACGCCGTCGGGCAGGTCGTCGGTGCGGCGGCCGACGATCTCCCGCACGACGGCGGCATCGGCCCCGGCGATCCCCTTGGCGAACACCGAACCGTCGGGATCCTGGATCTCGACCGCGTCGCCGGCGTCGAAGTCGCCGTCGACGCCGGTGACGCCTGCGGGCAGCAGCGACCGGTTGCCGTCGACGAGGGCCCGGCGGGCCCCCGGATCGACCGTGATCCGGCCCGCCGCCGCCCGGGCGAACGCGATCCACAGCTTGCGGCTTGGGAGGCGCTCGGCACGGGGTTGGACGACGGTCCCCACGGTGGCGTCGCCGGCGAGCACCCGCCCGAGTACGTCGGGCTCGCGGGCCCCGGCGATCACCGCCCGGATGCCCGACCACGCCGCGATCTTCGCGGCGGCGAGCTTGCTCGCCATCCCCCCGCTCCCGCGCGCGGTCCCGGCGCCTCCAGCCACGGCCTCGAGTGCGGCGTCGACCTCGACGATCTCCTCGATCAGCGACGCGCCGGCGTCGATCCGGGGATCGGCGGTGAACACCCCCGGCGTGTCGGTGAGCATCACGAGGAGATCGGCACCCATCAGGTGCGCGACCAGGGCGGCCAACCGGTCGTTGTCGCCGTAGCGGATCTCGTCGTCGGCGACGGTGTCGTTCTCGTTGACCACCGGCACGACGCCGAGGTCGAGCAGCCGGTCGAGCGTCTCCCGGGCGTGGAGGTACTGCGTGCGGTGCCCGAAGTCCTGCGCGGTGAGCAGCACCTGACCGGGGACGAGACCGTGCGCGCCGAAGCAGCGCCCGAACTGCTCCATGAGCCGGGGCTGGCCGACGGCCGCCACCGCCTGGAGCACCCTGACGTCGCGGGGGCGCTGGGCGAGGCCGAGCGCCGGGAGGCCCGCGGCGATCGCGCCCGAGCTCACCAGGATCACCCGGTGCCCGTCGGCGCAGGTGGCGGCGACCTCGGCGCAGAGCTTGACCATCGCGGCGGCGTCGAGCTCGCCCGACTCGGCCGTGAGCGACGACGTGCCGATCTTCACGACGACGTTCACCCGAACCCCTCCACATACTCCAGCTCGATGTCGGCGATGCGCACCACGTCGCCGTCGCGGGCGCCGGCCCGGGCCAGGGCCCGCTCGACCCCCATGCGGCGGAACCGCTCGTGGACGTAGGCGAGGGCCTCGGCGTTGGTGAGGTCGGCCATCGCCACCACCCGCTCGGCCGCCCGACCACTCACCCGGTAGGCGCCGTCGTCGTCCCGCAGGACGGAGAAGCCGGTCTCCTCGGGCCGCAGCACCACGAACCCCTCCGGTTCGGGCTCAGCGTCCCGGGCCGCGTCGACGAGGGTCCCGATGCGACCGACCAGCTCGTCGAGGCCCTGGCGGGTCACCGCCGAGACCCGCAGCCCGGTGAAATCGGTGTCGGTCGCGACGTCGGCCTTGTTGCCGACCACGAGCCGGGGCCGCTCCAGCAGCTCGGGCCGGTAGCGGCCGAGCTCGTCGCACAGGATCGCCTCCTGCTCGTCGCCGGAGCGACCGTCGACGCTGGCGAGGTCGAGGAGGATCACGAGGACCCGGGCCCGCTCGACGTGGCGGAGGAACTCGTGACCGAGGCCCCGACCCTCCGAGGCGCCCTCGACCAGACCGGGAATGTCGGCGAGGACGAACTCGTGGTCGCGGGCCCGCACCACACCGAGGTTCGGGACCAAGGTCGTGAACGGGTAGTCGGCGATCTTGGGCTTGGCCGCGCTCACCGCTGCGATCAGCGTCGACTTGCCCGCGTTGGGGAAGCCAACGAGCGCCGCATCCGCGAGCAGCTTGACCTCGAGGCGCAGCCACTGCTCCTCGCCGTACTCGCCCTGCTCTGCGAACCCCGGCGCACGCCGCGCGTTCGACAGGAACCGGGCGTTGCCCCGGCCACCCCGGCCGCCCCGGGCGGCGACGTACCGGGTGCCGTGCTGGACCAGGTCGGCGAGCAGCTCGCCGTCGCGGGACCGCACCACCGTGCCCTCGGGCACGGCCACGACGAGCTCCGCACCCTTGGCCCCGTGCCGCTTGGCACCGGCCCCGTGACGGCCGTGCTCGGCCCGCCGGTGCGGATGGTCGCGGAAGGCGAGCAGCGACGCGACGTTGCGGTCGGCCTCGAGGACGACGTCGCCGCCGGCACCGCCGTCACCGCCGTCGGGCCCGCCCTTGGGGACGTGGGCCTCGCGCCGGAACGACATGGCCCCGGCCCCGCCGTCGCCGCCGCGGAGGTTGACCTGGACCTGGTCGACGAACGCCGATTGGGTCATGAGGGGAGTATGGCGACGCCGGGTGGCGGACGGCGCGATGCTCACCGCCGCCGGGTCGGCGGGACCTCAGTCGCCGGCGGGGACGATGTCGACGAGCTTGCGGCCCTTGCGCTCGCCGAAGCGCACGGTGCCGGCCGAGGTCGCGAACAGGGTGTCGTCGCCACCCCGCCCGACGTTCTCACCGGGGTGGAACCTGGTCCCCCGCTGGCGGACCAGGATCGATCCGGCGCTGACCGTCGAGCCGGACGCGACCTTCACCCCGAGCCGCTGGGCGTTGGAATCGCGTCCGTTGCGGGAGGAGGCGGCACCCTTCTTCTTCGACATCGCTGCGTGCTCCTGTGCGTGTGGGCTCTAGCCCGCGGAGATGGCGGTGATCTCGATGACCGAGTACCGCTGCCGGTGTCCCCAGCGCTTGCGCTGGTTGGACTTGGACTTGTAGGTGAAGCCCCGGATCTTCTCGCCCTTGGCCTCCCCCACCACGCGGGCGGTGACCGTAGCCCCGGCGAGCCGGTCGCTCCCGGCGAGGACGGTCTCGCCGTCAACGACCATCACGGGACGGAGGGACACCTCGCCGTCGGGGTCGACGCCGAGGAGCTCGACCTCGAGGGTCTGGCCGGGCTCGACCCGGTACTGCTTGCCGCCGGTGGCGATGACTGCGTACATCTCTGGAAGTCCAGGCCTCGTGGGGGGATTCGGAACCTGGGAAGCCTAGTCCAGCGAGGCCAGCAACGCCTCGTCGATGGTGAACCCCCGGCCGGAGCAGGTCTCGCAGGTGGTGCTGACCGACTCCAGGAGGCCCTCGGAGACCCGCTTCCGGGTCATCTCCACCAGCCCCAGCTCGGAGATGTCGAAGACCTGGGTCCGGGTCTTGTCCCGGGCCAGGGCGGCCCGTAAGGCCCGCATGACCTCCTCGCGGTTCCCCTTGATCTCCATGTCGATGAAGTCGATCACGATGATCCCGCCGATGTCGCGGAGCCGCAGCTGGCGGGCGGCCTCCTCGGCCGCCTCCAGGTTGTTGCGGTAGACGGTCTCCTCGAGGTTCGAGCGGCCGACGTTCTTGCCGGTGTTGACGTCGATGACGGTCAGGGCCTCGGTCCGCTCGATGATCAGCGAGCCACCCGACGGCAGCCAGACCTTGCGGTCGAGGGCCTTGAGCAGCTGCTCCTGGACGTGGAAGCGCTCGAACATCGGGAGGCCCTCGGCCTCGGTGTCGTAGAACTCGACCCGGTCGGCCAGCTCGGGCGCGACGGCCTCCACGTAGTTGCGGACCTCCTCGTAGAGCGCCCGGTCGTCGATGGCGACGCCGCGGTACTCCTTGGTGAACTCCTCCCGCAGGAGGCGCAGGACGAGCGGCGGCTCCTGGTAGAGCAGCCGGGCCTGCTTGGACTGGGCGGCGTAGGCCGAGATCTGCTCCCACTGCTGGCGCAGCCGGGCGACATCGCGCTCGAGCTCCTCGGGCGCGGCGCCCTCGGCCGCGGTCCGCACGATGATGCCGGCGTCGGGAGGGCGCAGGCCGTCGAGCACCTTGCGCAGCCGCTTGCGCTCGTCGTCGGGCATGCGCTTGGAGATCCCGTAGGTCTGGGGCTGATTGGGCACGAGTACGACGAAGCGGCCGGCGAGGCTCACCTCCTGGGTGAGCCGAGCGCCCTTCGCCCCGATCGGGTTCTTGGTCACCTGCACCAGGATGTTCTGGCCGTTCTTGAGCAACTGCTCGATCCGGGGCTGGCGCTGCTCGACCTCGGCCGGGTCGAACGAGACGTCGCCGCGGTAGAGCACCCCGTTCTTGGGCGTGCCGATGTCGACGAAGGCGGCTTCCATCCCGGGCAGCACGTTCTGGACCCGCCCGAGGTAGATGTTGCCGTCGATCGACATGGCGTCGTCGCGGGGCGTCGTCACGTAGTGCTCGACCAGGCTGCGGCCCTCGAGGACGGCGAGATGGGTGTGGCCGTCCTCGCGGACGTGCACACACATGAAGTACCGGCCCGCGGGGCGCCCTTTGCGGGTGCGGCCCCGACGACGTTCGAGGGTCTCGTCGTCGAGGTCCACGTCGAAGGCGTCACCGACGCCGAGGTCGGCCTGGACCACCCCACGGGGCGACGGCGGCGTCGGCCCGCCGGTGGCGGTCGGCGCACCACCGGTGCCGGACCCGCCCCGACCGCGACCGCGCCCACCCCGACGGCGGCGCCGTCCCGATCCGGTGCCCGAGCCCGATCCCGAACCCGCGCCCGACCCGGCGGCGCCACTGCCTGCCGGTGCGACCGGGGCCGGACGGGTGTCGCCGATCTGGGGCCGCGGCGGCGCCGGGCGGGTGTCGCCGATCCGGGGCCGGTCGAGACCCGCGTCCTCCTTGGCGTCGAGCGCGAGGTCCTCGGTCGTCAGCCCCCGGTCGGCGGCGGCGTCGTTGGGGTCGTCACCCACCGGACGGGTGCCGGCGGGCCGGTGCCCGGGGCGTGCCGCGGCGGGGGTCCCGGCCGTCCCGGCCGGCGCACCGGTGCCGGGCGCGCCCGACCCGGCGGGCTTGCGCCGGTTACGGCCGCCTCGGGAGCCTCGGCGGCGCCGGGGGCGCGGGGTCCCGTCGGCGTCCGTCCCGCCGGGGGTGGACCCGGCCGCGCCGGGACCGCCGTCCGGGGCATCGGACGGCGTCGGGCCCGTCGCCTCGGCCGGCGTGGGCCGGGATGCCTCAGGCGGAGTCGGGCGGGCCGACGAGGGCCCCGGAGGCGCGCTCGGCGCGCCGGGGCTGGTCGGAGAGTTCGTGGTCTGGTCTTCCATGGGTTCGTCCTTGTCCGATCACGCGCACGCCTCCAGCGTCCGCGCGTCCGAGCGGCGGTCGACGTCGAGCGGCTCGTGCCGCGCGCCTCCGCGCTCGATCCACTGATACGTACGGCGGACGCGTGATTCCTCGATCGGCCACGCATCCCCCGCGACGGCCCGGAGGCCGTGGACGACGTCGACGACCCGCAGGGTGCGGGGTCGGGTCGCGACTTCCACGACGACACACGCCTCGTAGGGACGAGGCTGGTGCAGGGCGAGCACCGAGGGGCGGATGTCGTCGATCCGCGCCTCGCCCTTGCGGCTGACGGTGACCTCGACCGACGCCCGACCGAGGAGGTCGGCGACCACCGGACCGACGGCATCGGCCGGGATCCCGCCCAGCACGACCTCGTAGGCGAGGACCGAGATCTCCTCCTGGAGCGACGGCGCCCGGTCGGCGAGGGGGGCAACCCTCGTCACCGCTATCCCCTCCGGGAGCGCCGCCGTGACCTCGGCGGTCCACCGGGTCTCGTCGACCTCCTCGGTGCACTCGAGGTCGAGGTACTCGGCGTCGCTCTCGTAGCCGACCGCCAGGGCGGGTCCGAAGCTGATCTTCGGATGGGGCGAGAAGCCGGCGGTGAAGGCGAGCGGGACCTCGGCGACCCGGAAGGCCCGCTCGAACGCGCGCGCGACGTCGCGGTGCGAGATGAACCGCACCGGGCCCCGCTTGGAGAAGCGCAGCCGAACCGGGTGGCCGGTGTCACCCCGCAACCCGGGCCCCCGTTCCTCCGGACCGCGGGCGCGCCCCGGCCGGGAGCAGCTGCACGGGCACCGAGTGACCGGTCGCGAGGTCCTGGCCGGTCCCCTGACTGCCGCCCGCCGGGGGCACGTTCGCCGCCACCACGTGCTCGAGGGCGTAGCCGGTGCACACCCCGCAGTCGTAGCACGGGGTCCAGCGGCAGTCGGGGAGCCCGTGCTCGGCGAGCGCGGCCTTCCAGTCCTGCCAGAGGAAGTCCCGGTGGAGCCCGGCGGCGATGTGGTCCCAGGGGAGCACCTCGTCCTCGGTCCGGTGGCGGGTCACGTACCAGTCGGGGTCGAGCCCCTCGGCGGCCATGGCGTCGAGCCAGCGGCCCAGGGAGAAGTGCTCGCTCCACTCCTGGAACGTCCCTCCCGCCCGCCACACCCGCTCGATCACCGCGCCGATCCGGCGGTCGCCCCGGCTGGCGATCCCCTCCGCGAACGACGCCTCGGGATCGTGCCACCGCACCTTGGCCGGGCTGCGCCGCAGGGCGTCGCGCAGCAGGGAGACCTTGCGCCGCAGCTCGTCGACCGAGTTCTGCCCGAACCACTGGAACGGGGTGTGGGGCTTGGGTACGAAACCGCCGACCGACACCGTCGCGCTCGCACCCTTCGTGTACCGGCGGCCGATGTCCACCACGTTGGTGGCGAGCTCGGCGATGCCGAGGGTGTCGACGTCGGTCTCGGTCGGCAGCCCGGTGAGGAAGTAGAGCTTGACCCGGCGCCACCCCTGCGAGAACGCGGCGTCGACGGCGGCGTAGAGGTCGGCTTCGGTCACCAGCTTGTTGATGACCTGGCGCAGGCGCCAGCTGCCGGCCTCGGGCGCGAAGGTGAGGCCGGTGCGGCGCACCCGTTGGATCTCGGAGGCGACACCGACCGTGAAGGCGTCGACCCGCAGGGAGGGCAGCGACAGCGACACCGAGCCGGTGGCGGTCTGCTCCTCCACGATCCCACCCACGAGCCCGTCGATGCCCGAGAAGTCGGCGCTCGAGAGCGAGGTCAGGGCCACTTCGTCGTACCCGGTGCGCCGGAGGCCGTCGCGCACCATGGTGCGGACCTGCTCGAGCGGTCGCTCCCGCACCGGTCGGGTGATCATCCCCGCCTGGCAGAACCGACAGCCCCGCGTGCAGCCCCGGAAGAGCTCCACGTTGAGACGGTCGTGCACCACCTCGACCAGCGGCACGAGCTGACGCTTGGGGTACGGCCACTCGGCGAGGTCGGCGACGGTGCGCTTGTCGACGACCGCGGGGACGTCGGGATACCGGGGAGTGACACCGACCACCCGGGGCCCGTCGTACTCGACGTCGTACATCGACGGCACGTAGACCCCGGGCACGGTGGCGAGATCGTGCAGCACCTGCTCGCGGTGGGCCCGGCCGGACCGCTTCCAGGCGCCGATCACCTCGGTGATCTCGGCGATGACCTCCTCGCCGTCGCCCATCACGAAGGCGTCGACGTAGTCGGCCAGCGGCTCCGGGTTGAACGCGCAGTGGCCCCCGGCGAGGATCAGCGGGTGCTCGGGGTGACGCTGGGCACTGCGCACCGGCACGCCGGCGAGGTCCACGCAGTTGAGCAGGTTCGTGAAGACGAGCTCGGCCGACAGGTTGAAGGCGAGCACGTCGAAATCGCCCGCGGCCCGGTGGGTGTCGACGGAGAACAGCGGGACGCCGTGCGCCCGCATCTCCGCCTCGAGATCCACCCAGGGCGCGTAGGACCGCTCGGCGACCGCGTCGTCGCGCTCGTTCAGGATCTCGTAGAGGATCTGCAGTCCCTGGTTGGGGAGGCCGACTTCGTAGGCATCGGGGTACAGGAGCAGCCAGGCGACCTTCCCGGGGTGGTGCTCGGGTCGGACGCTGCCCCGCTCCATGCCGATGTAACGGGCCGGCTTCTCCACCCGGGGCAGGAGGGACTCGATCCGCGGCCACAGGTTGGACATCTGGGTCGCCAGGCTACCGGGGCGGGCCGGAGGGTCCGGGAACGGCCCGGGGGCGGCCCCCGATCAGCTGAACCGGCGGACGTGGACGCTGGTGACCAGGCCCAGGCAGGCCAGGGTCGCGATCATGCTCGATCCGCCGTAGCTCATCATGGGCAACGGGATCCCGGTGACCGGCATGATCGCCATGGTCATCCCGATGTTCTCGAAGATCTGGAAGGCCAGCATCGCGAAGACCGCCGAGCAGACCAGCGTCCCGTAGTAGTCGCGCGCCAGCCGGGCCGTTCGCCAGGTCCGCCACATCACCACGGCGAAGAGGACGAGCAGCACGGCCGCGCCCACGAACCCGAGCTCCTCGGCCACCGCCGTGAAAATGAAGTCGGTGTGCTGCTCCGGCACGTAGCCGAGCCGGGTCTGGGGTCCCTGGAACAGCCCGGCCCCGGTGACCCCGCCCGACCCGATCGTGTTCTTGGACTGGGTCTGGTTGTACGCGGCGGCCTGCGAGGCGGCATCGGGGTTGATCACCGAGGTCAGCCGGTCGATCTGGTACTGCTGCAGGAGCCCCAGGGTGAGCACGGCGTAGACCCCGGTCACCGCGAGGAGCAGCAGGACGAGCAGGTATCGGCCCTTGGCCCCGGCGACGGCGAGGAGTCCGAGCAGGATCGCCGCGAGGACCATGTTCGTCCCGAGGTCGGGCTGCAACTGGATCAACCCGATCGGGAGGACCGCGAGGCCGACGATCACGGTGACCCGCCACGGGTCCATGTCTCCCCGGTGCTCGTTGACGTACCCGCACAGCGCCACGATCAGCAGGAACTTCGCGATCTCGGCGGGCTGGAACTGGAAGCCCCCCGGGAAGGCGTACCAGGCCTGGGCGCCCTTTGCGCTCGAGCCCATCGGGGTGATGACCCCGAGGAGCAGCACGATGACGGCGATGTAGGCGAGCAACGAGAAGTCGCGGAACTTCCGGTAATCGATGCGCAGGATCACGCAGAACACGACGATGCCGAGGCCGAGCGCCACGGCCTGGCGGGTCACGAAGTAGTACGGATTGTCGACGAGGTTCCGGGTGGTGGAGTACACCATCACCAGCCCGAGGGCGATGATGCCGCCCATCGCGCCGAGCATGACCCAGTCGAGGTCGCGCCAGTCGACCCCGAGGCGGGAGGTCGTGGGGGCGCCGGCCCGGGAGCGGATCCGGCTGAGGGAGCGGGGGGGCGAGAGGGCCATTAGTCGACGTTCGGCCGAAAGGTCACGACCCTCGGCGGGTCGGGGTCGCCGCGCAGGGCGTCGATCACGCGTCGGGCGATCGGCGCCGCGACCGAGCCGCCGAACCCGCCCTGCTCGACCACGACCGCCACCACGTACTGGGGCTGCGGGTTCGCGGGGTCGACCCGGGGCGGGGTCACCCCGACGAAGAGGGCGGTGTCCTGCTGCCCCTGCACCTCGGCGGTGCCGGTCTTGCCCATCACCACGCCGCACGGGTACCCGGTGAAGGCCGAGTTGGCGGTCCCCTCCTCGGAGCAGACCGCACCCTCGAGCCCGGGCATGATCAGGTCGACGATCCGGGGGTCGACCCCCACCGTCCGGGTCGGCTGGCGGGGCAGGTCACGGACGACCCGGGGCTCCCCGAGCGTGGACCCGCCCTCGAGCACGGCCCGGGCCAGGCGGGGGGTGTGGATGACCCCGCCGTTGGCGAACGCCCCGTAGGCCTGGGCCAGTTGGAGAGGGGTCACCAGCACGTCGCCCTGGCCGACGGACAGATTCATGCCGTCGCCGGGCAGCCAGATCTGGGTGGACCGGTCCGGGTTCCCGACGTTGAGCGCACGCTTGAAGGCGAGATCGGGGATCCGGCCCCGGGCCTCGCCGGCGAGCCCGATGCCGGTCGGTTGGGCGAAGCCGAACTTCCGGGCGATCTGCTGGATGCCGTACTGCGGGTCGGCGAGGTTCGTGCTCGACTGGAACGGCTCACCCCGGCCCCAGGTCCGCCAGTACAGGAGCGCGAGGTTGTACCAGAAGACGTCGCTCGAGACGGTCATGGCCCGGGTCGCGTCGACGGAGCCGTTCGGCCGCTTCCCTGCGTTCTGGAATGCCTGCTCCTGACCACGCGCGCCGAACTCGATGAAGCCCCGGTCGAAGAACCGGAAGTTCTCGTCGAAGACCGCGCCGTCCTCGGTGCTGGGCTTGTCGCGGAGCGCCGCGTAGAGGCTGAACGGCTTGAACGTCGAGCCCGGCGCGTAGAGGCCCTGCACCGGCCGATTGACCAGGGGCAGCCCGTTGGCCGGGTCGGTGAGGATGGTGAACTCCTGCGTGGGGATCCCGGACGTGAACTTGGAGATGTTGAAGGTGGGCGCGCTCGCCAGCGCGATGACGTCGCCGTTCTGGACGTTCATCACGATCACCGCGCCCCCGGTGGACTTGTAGCGCTCGCCGGTGAGCCGGTCGGTGTAGTTCCGGGCCTGCACCATGCCGTCGCGCAGCGACTCCTCGGCCACGCGCTGGACGTCGGCGTTGATGGTCAGCTGGACGTCGCGCCCGGCGACGGGCTCCACCACCTCGGCCACCCCGACCAGCCGACCGCGGCTGTCGACCTCGAGCTTGCGCTCGCGGGGCTTGCCCCGCAGCTCCGACTCGAACAGCTGCTCGATCCCCTGCTTGCCGATCGAGTCGTTCGGGCCGTAGCCGGCCCGCTTCTGGATCTCGTACTCGTCCTTGTTGATGAGCCCCACGTAGCCGAGCAGGTGCGCACCCAGGGGCGGATAGTCCTCGAAGCGGAGGCGCTCGGGGTACTCGCGGATGCTGCGGCGCTCGGCCGACACCCCGGGGAACAGCTCGGGGTGCTCGCGGACGTAGACGAGCGTCTCGTAGGTGGCGTCACGCGCGATCGGCACCGGCTCGAACGGCGAGTACTTCGGGCTGTCGAGTTCCGCTGCCACCAGGTCCTCGGGGAGCGCGAGCACCCGGGCGAGGTTCTTCGCCGTGATGGCCCGCTCCTCGGGCGTGAGGTTGCGGTCCACCGTGATCGTGTCGACCAGGGTGTTGCGGACCAGCACCTTGCCGTTGCGGTCGACGATCGCCCCGCGGATGGCGGGCTCCCGGACCACCCGGATGCGGCTCTGCTCGGTCTGGGCGGCGAAGTCCTCCGTCCGTCCGACCTGGAGGAACCACAGACGGGCGAAGAGCGTGCTGAACAAGGCGAACACCACGACGCCCACCACCGTCAGCCGGACGCGGCTGCTCGCGTCGCTCACGCCCACCGCCTCCGCATGACCCACCATTGTCGCGGGTCGGACGGCCGGGCGGGGCGCGCCGGGTCCCGCCCCGGGGGGTCACCGGGTCGGGCCCGCTCAGCGATGGGCGTACTCGGGTTCTCCACAGGCCCACCGGACGAAGGGGAACACCGCCAACGCCACCACGGCGTCGTAGAGGGCGGCCACGAACACGGTCCGGACGGCGACCCCGGTGAACAGGCCGTCCTGGCCGGCGACGGCGGCGACCGCGACCCAGAGGAACCCCCCGACGAGGCCGCCGAGCCCACCCAGCAGCGGAGCCATCCACCGGGAGGACCGGACCAGCCCGCCCTGGAACACCCCGAAGCCGTAGCCCACCAGGGTGAAGGCCAGGGCCGAGACGCCGAGCGGCGAGGCGAGGAAGCAGTCGATCGCGAGGCCGGCCACGAACCCGAAGATCGCGCCCGTCTGGGGCCCCCGCTCGTAGGCGACGGCGATGGTGGCCACGAGCAGCAGGTCGGGGGCGGCTCCCCACAGCCGCAGGCTCGGGAACAGCGCGGTCTGCAGCACCACCAGTGTGACGACGAGGAGGAAGTAGCGGACGGCGCGCATGGACCGGTGCTCAACCGCCCGCGGGAGCGGTGGCGTTGGTCGACGCCACACGCAACGCCTTGACGAAGAGGAGCTTGTCGAGGTCGACCAGCGGCTCGGCGAGGATGTCGGGGTCGAGGTCGCCCCGGTTGCGGTCGATGCGCACGACCCGGGCGACCGGGATGTCGGGTGGGTAGGCCGACCCGACCACCCCGGCCGTGAAGAGCAGCTCGCCCGTGGCGATCGGGGCCCGGGGGTTGTCGATGAAGCCGAGCCGCAGCAGGCGGTCGCCCGAGCGCCCCTGGGTCACCGCCTCCTCCCTGCTCTTCTCGGTCCGGACGCCCACGCCGAGGCCGGGACTGTCGATCAGGGTGATCGTGGCCCGGGTCCGGGAGGCCTCGGTCACCTTGCCGACCAGCCCGTCACCGGCGACGATCGGCATTCCCACGATGACGCCTTGACCGGTCCCCTTGTTGATGGTGAGGGTGCGCTCGAAGTTCCCGGCCGGCCCGGTGATGACGCGGGCCACGACGCCGGTGACGTCCTCCACGTCGGGGATGTCGAGCAGGCGCACCAGCTGCGAGTACTCGTCGGCGATGCCCCGCTCACGGCTCAGCTTGCCCTCCAGACCGGCGATCCGGGCCCGCAGGCGCGCGTTGTCGCGCTCGAGACCGTCGACCTTGGTCACGCCGTCGAAGACGTTGGAGACCGGTGAGAAGACGCCGTCGACCGCGTCCTGCACCGGTGCAACGGCGTCGCGGGCGGTGCCGCGCAGCGCCGCGATGGTCCCGTTCTCACGCCGGTCGAGGGTGATCAGCACGAGGGACGTGATCACCATCAGCACTACGACCGGGCGACGTCGGGAGTCCGGTCGGTAGACCGCCATGCGCGTGACGCGCCCGGTCAGCCGTTCGAGCCGCTGATCAGCACCTGCCGGAGCATGTCGAACTGCTCGAGGCAGTATCCGGATCCGAGCACGACCGAGTAGAGCGGGTTGTCGGCGACCCGGACCGGCATCCCGGTCTCGGCCTGGATCACACGGTCGAGCCCGAGCAGCAGCGCCCCGCCACCGGCGAGGACGATGCCCCGCTCCATGATGTCGGCGGCCAGCTCGGGGGGCGTCTTGTCGAGGGTGACCTTCACCGCTTCCACGATCGCCGCCACCGGCTCCTCGATCGCCTCCCGGATCTCACCGGTCGACACCACCACGGTCTTGGGGAGACCGGTCACGAGGTCGCGACCGCGGATCTCGGCGTAGAGCTCCTCCTCGAGGGGATAGGCGGTCGCGAGCTTGGTCTTGACCTCCTCGGCGGTGCGCTCCCCGAGGGCGAGCGAGTACTCCCGCTTCATGAACGAGAGGATCGCGGCGTCGAACTCGTCGCCGGCGATCCGGCTGGACTCGCTCGCAACGATGCCGCCGAGCGAGATCACCGCCACCTCGGTGGTACCACCGCCGATGTCGACGATCATGTTCCCGGCCGGCTCGTGCACGGGCAGGCCGGCGCCGATCGCAGCCGCCATCGGCTCCTCGATCACGAGGGCGGGCTTGCGGGCCCCGGCGAACTCCGCCGCCTCCTGCACCGCCCGCCGCTCCACCCCGGTCACGCCCGAGGGGATGCAGATCACCATGCGGGGCTTGGCCCAACGGCGCTGGTGCACCCGCTGGATGAAGTACCGCAGCATCTTCTCGCACATGTCGAAGTCGGCGATCACGCCGTCCTTCAGGGGCCGGATCGACTGGATGTGCGCGGGGGTGCGGCCGAGCATCCGCTTGGCCTCCACGCCCACGGCGAGGAGCTGGTCGTTGCGGGTGTTGACCGCGACGATCGAGGGCTCGTCGAGGACGATCCCCTCGCCCCGCACGTAGACCACGGTGTTGGCCGTCCCGAGGTCGACGGCCATGTCGCGCCCGACGACGGACGTGAGCCACTGCTGGCCGCTCATCGGCCCGGAATCCGTCGTTGCGACAGCATGAGGCATCAAGGCTAGGTCCTCCGCCCCGGCCGCACCAAGCAGCCGTTGCCCGATTGTCCCAGTCGGGAGGGTCGGAACGGCGGAAATCGCCCCGGATCCCGCCCGGTCGGCGGCCCCCGGGGCCCCGCCGGCGGGAGAGGCGGCTCAGGCCGGGGCGGCCAGGCCGGGGAAGAACAGGGCGATCTCGCGGGCGGCCGACTCGGGCCCGTCGGAGCCGTGGACCAGGTTCTCCTGGGTCTCGAGCGCCAGGTCGCCCCGGATCGTGCCCGGGGCGGCCGACCGGGGGTTGGTCGCGCCCATCATCGACCGGACGATCTCCCAGGTGTCGTCGGGGCCCTCCACGACCATGGCCACGAGCGGGCTCCGGGTGATGAAGCCCACCAGGTCGCCGAAGAACGGCTTGTCGGCGTGCTCGGCGTAGTGCCGGCCGGCGAGGTCGGCGTCGATCCGGCGCAGCTCGAGCGCAGCGATGCGCAGGCCGCGGCGCTCCAGCCGTCCGACGATCTCGCCCACCAGGCCGCGCTCGACGGCGTCGGGCTTGCACAGCACCAGGGTCCGGTTCGCAGTCATGGAGCCGGGAACCTAGTCGGCGGCCGCCGTCGGACCCACCCCGGGGTCGCGACGTCCCGGGTCGGGACGTCGGGGCGGTTGGGCCCTACCCCACGCCCAGGAACCGGCGGGCGGCACCGACGACGTAGAGGGAGCCCGTGACCAGGATCTGGCCGTCGGGACCGGTGATCGCCCGCGCGTGCTCGATCGCGTCGTCGACGTCGTGGACGACCTCGACCCGCCCGGGGTCGAGTCCGAGCGCCCGGGCCGCCGCGGCCAGCTCCTCGGGGTCCCGGGCCCGTGTGCTCGGCGGCGCGCAGCACACGAGCCGCTCGGCCCCGCCGACCCCCAGGGCCGCGAGCATCTCGGCCGGATCCTTCTCCCGGAGGAGGCCGACGACGTAGGTGCGGGGCGCCGGGGCGAACTCCTCGGTCATCGCCCGTGCGAACGCCTCCGCGCCGGCGACGTTGTGGGCGCCGTCCAGGACGACGAGGGGCTGGTGCCCGACCACCTCGAGCCGACCGGGCGACCGCATCCGCCCGAGGACGTCGGCGACCAGTTCGGCCGGGAGCGCGTGGTCGGTGAACGCCTCCACCGCCGCGACCGCGATCGCCGCGTT
>VGBI01000035.1 GCA_016870595.1 Actinomycetota bacterium | reverse complement strand
GGTCGGGACGGTCACCGGTACGCTGATCGGGCCGGGGACGTAGCTCAGTTGGCGAGAGCACCTGCTTTGCAAGCAGGGGGTCGTGGGTTCGAGTCCCATCGTCTCCACCGGGTGTCCGGCGACGCGTTCGGCCACATGTCCGGCCACGCGCGTGACGAGGTGCCCGGCGATCAGCGACCGCACCCGCAGCACCGGGCTCAGCGGCGGAACTGGCGCTGGAGGTCTTCGCGTCCGGGCTCGGTCACGACCCAGGATCGCTGGCCCTTCTCGAGGATGAACGTGTCGATCGCGACGAGGGGGACGGTTCCGCTGCTGTAGTTCACCATGGCCGGTCCGCTGGGTATGAAGTAGCAGTTGCCGGTCGGGACGGTCCGGGCGCGCGGCACGCCCTCGATCCGCAACGTGTTCTCACCCCCGATCACGCACGACGAGCCCCCGAACGGATGCGTGTGGATCGGGGCGCGGGTGCCGACCGGTCGCTCGGTGCGGTACTGGTAGAGCACCCGACCTCCACCCAGGCGTTGCTGCAGCAGCAGGGTGACGTCGGCGATCGTCACCACCCCGGGCGGAACCTCACCGTTGACCGTCGTGGCGCTGTGCGTGCCGTGCCGGGGATCCCGCCCCGCCACCGCGACGCCCACCCCGGGACCCCAGCCGAGCGTGAGCCCGGTCGTGAGGACCGCGGCCGTCGTGACCGTGGTCCACCGCCTTCCCGTTGCCCGGTACCTCGTCCCGCCCTGTCGCGTCGGGCGGATCCTACGGCGAGCCCGGCGCGTGGGTCAGGTGACGTCAACGAGCTCCAGCATCGACTCCTCGAAGAAGTCGACGATGCCCTCGGGCAGGAGCAGCACCCGGTCGGGGTCGAGGGCCTGGACGAACTCGGTGTCGTGGCTGACCACGAGCATGGTGCCGGGCCACGAGGCCAGTGATCGGCCGATCGCGGTCCGCGACGCCGGATCGAGGTTGTTGGTCGGCTCGTCGAGCAGGAGCAGGTTGTGCCGTCCGGCGACGAGCTGGGCGAGGGCCAGCTTGGTCTTCTCGCCCCCCGAGAGCGTGGCGGCGTCCTGGTCGGCCTTGTCGCCGGCGAGGGCGAACATGCCGAGGAGGCCGCGTAGCTCCGAGTCGGGGGAGCCGGCGTCGACGGCGTCGCGCATGTGCTCGAGCAGCGACCGGCCCGCCACGATCCCCTCGTGCTCCTGGGCGAAGTAGCCGGCCGACACCCCGTTTCCGTACTCGACCGTCCCGATGTCGGGGTCGAGCCGGTCGGCGAGCACCTTCAGCAGGGTCGTCTTCCCGGCACCGTTGCGGCCCATCACGAGCAGCCGCTCGCCCCGCCCGATGTCGAACGTGAGGTCGGTGAGCACGTCGACCGATCCGAACGCCTTCCAGATCTCGGTGGCGGTCAGCACCGTCCGCCCGCTGTGCGGCGGGGTCGGGAGCTTCACCGCGAGCTTCCGGCGCTTCACCGGCGCGTCGGTGCGCTGCGCCTCGATCCGGGCGACCCGGGCGTCGAGGTTGCGGGCGACGCGGGCCCGTTTGGCGGTCTGGCCCCGCATCTGGTTGGCGAGGGTGGAGAGCCGGGCGATCTCGGCCTTCTGGCGCTTGGCCTGGTTGCGGGCCCGCTCCTCGTCGCGGTCGCGGGCGGTCAGGTACTGCGAGTAGGTCCCCTTGTACTCGACCAGCACACCCGTGGCGGCCTCGAACTCGCGGTCGACGTGCACCACCCGGGTGATCGCGTCGTCGAGCAGATCGAGGTCGTGGCTGACGACGAGCAGCGCACCCCGGTACGAGCGCAGGAAGCGCAGCAGCCATTCGCGGGCGTCGGCGTCGAGGTGGTTCGTGGGCTCGTCGAGCAGGAGCAGCTCGCTCCCGGCGAACAGGATCCGCACGAGCTCCAGCCGCCGCCGCTCACCCCCCGAGAGCGCCCCGAGCGGGAGGTCGAGCCGGTCGTCGGCCAGCCCGATGCCGGCGGCGATCTTGCGGATCTCCGACTCGGCCTCGTAGCCGCCCGCCGCCTCGAACCGTTCCATCGCCTCGGTGAACCGGTTGATGGTGTCGGCCGACGCGTCCTCGGCCATGGCGATCTGGGCCTTCTCCATGGCCGTGGCCAGGTCGTCGAGGCCGCGCCCCGACAGCACGTGGACGAGCGCGACGGTGGTGTCGGGGACGGCGTCGTGGCGCGGGTCCTGCGAGAGGTATCCGGTCGCGTCGGCCCGCTGCAGCGTGCCCGACTTCGGCCGGGTGGCCCCCCCGAGCACCTTGAGCAGGGTCGTCTTGCCCGCGCCGTTGCGTCCGACGAGCCCGACCTTGTCGCCGGGGCGGATCTCGAGCGAGGCCTGCTCGACGATGGTCCTGGCCCCGACCTCGACCGTGAGATTGCGGGCGGTCAGCACGGCCGCGACGCCGGCTCGTCGGTGGCCGGGTCGGACTCACCCAGATCGAGGTGGGGGAGCCAGCCCAGCCAGCGGGGGAACCACCAGGCCCGCTTGCCCAGCAGCTCCATCACCGCGGGAACGAGGACCATGCGCAGGAGCGTGGAGTCGATGAGCACGGCGACGGCCATGCCGAAGCCGATGAGCTTGACCGTCGGGTTGGCGTTGGTCACGAACGACCCGAACACCACGATCATGATCGCGGCCGCGGAGGTGATGACCCGCGCCGTGTTGGCGACACCGAGCACGACCGAGGTCCGGGTCTCCTGGGTCCGCTCCCACTCCTCGTGGATGCGCGACATGAGGAACACCTCGTAGTCCATCGACAGGCCGAACAGGATCACGAACATGATGAGGGGCACGAACGACACGATGGGTACGGTCTGGTCGAGCCCGACCAGGCCCTTGGCCCAGCCCCACTGGAACACCGCCACCACCACGCCGTAGGCCGCAGCGATCGAGAGCAGGTTCATGAGCGCGGCCTTGATCGCCACCGGCACCGACCGGAACACGATCAGGAGCAGGATCAGCGCGCCGAGCACCACCGCTCCGACCACCCACGGCAGCCAGCGCGCGACGACGTCGGTGAGGTCGATGAGCGTCGCGGTCGCTCCACCGACGTAGGCCCGGTAGGGCGTGCCGTCGGTCGCGGTGGCGAGGTCGGCCCGCAGGCGCTCGACCAGCGCCGACGTCGCCTCGGCGTCGGGAGCCGAGTCCGGGGTGATCTGGTAGATGACCGCAGTGGTGCGGTCGACGTCGTTGGGGATCGGACCGATCGAGTACCGAACCCCTTCGACCGTGCCGGGGCGCTCCAGCGCCCCCACGGCCGTGCTGATCGGGCCGAGGTCGGACAGTGCGGTGGCGAAGTCGACCGGGGTCTTCGACGGGAGCGCGACGGCGACGATGAGCGGACCGTTCACCCCGGGCCCGAAGGCGCGCGTGGTCGCCTCGAACGCCGTGCGTTGTGAGATCCCCTTCGGCATGGAGGAGTCGTCGGGCATGCCGAACTGGATCCGCAGGAAGGGCGCGGCGATCACGAGGAGGACGATGGTGCCGAGGATCGTCGCGATCCACGCCCGGGCCGAGACGCCGGCGGCGAAGCGGCCCCAGAACGTGCGCTCGGGCGGTGTGTCGCGCTCGCGTCCGAAGAAGGGGATGCGCACGGCGTCGATGCGCCGACCCATCATCGCCAGCAGCGCGGGGAGGAAGGTGAGCGCGGCCAGGACCGTGACCGCCACGCCCACCGCCGCGCCGAGACCCATCACCTGCACGAGGGGCACCGGGACGAGGACGAGCCCGAGCATGGCCACGACCACGGTGATCCCGGCGAACAGCGTCGCCCGCCCGGCGGTGCCGAGGGCCTTCGCCACGGCCTCGTGGGGGTCGACGCCGGCGCGGAGGAACTGTCGGTAGCGGGTCACGATGAGCAGGGAGTAGTCGAGCCCGACCCCGAGGCTGATCATGAGCGTGACCGGCGGGACGGCCGACGACACGTCGACGTACTTGGCCATCAGGTAGACGAGCCCGCTCGCGGTGCCGGCACCGAAGAGCGCGGTCGCGATCGGCAGGGCCATGCCGAACACCGATCCGAACGCGAGGAGGAGCAGCACGGCCCCGAGGGCGAGCCCGACCTCGTCGGAGTGGTCGGCCCACCACGAGACGGGCTGGTTCCAGGTCTCGGCGATCACCCCGCCCACCGACACGGTGAGGCCCCGGGTCGCAGTGGCGTCGATCGCCCGCTGCAACTGGGCGAAGGGGTTGGCGTAGGTGGTCGACACGGTGCCGGTCTGCACGGGGTACCGGTCGAGCAGTCCCTCGATCGGACGGTCGTAGTTGACCGTGGTGTAGGTGACCCGCCGGTTCGCCGACACCGTGGCGGGCAGGTTGGCGGCCAGGTCGAGCACGGCCTGGGCCTCGTCGGGCGGCAGGGTCCCGGCGAAGGTGGTCAGGGCGACCTTCGGATCGGTGGTCAACGGGTCGGCCATGCTGCGCACGCCGGGCAGGTCGGCCACTGCGGCCACGGTCGCGGCGATGGCGTCGGCCTGCTCGTCGACGGTCGTGCCCTTCGGGACCGAGAACACCAGCGTGGCGCTGGCGGCGTTCTGGGTGCCGAAGCGCTGGTCGAGCAGGTCGTAGGCGTCCTGGGACCCGGTCCCCGGGATGACGAACTTGTTCGAGAGGTTGTGCTCCGAGGCGGCCCCGAGGGTGCCGGTGACGACGAGGACGGCCAGCCAGACGAGGGCGATCCACCGTCGGCGCCGGACGGAGAACCGACCGAGGCGCTCCAGGAACCCGGGTCGGTGTGCGTCGCGCTCGGTCACCGCAGGATGATACGCGGCACCCCGAGGACGGCCGGGGCGCGGGCCCGGCTCAGATCCGGGCCAGCACCTCGAGCAGGTGCACGGCGGTGATCGTCGCGCCGCCGGGAGCCGGCGCGCCCACCGTGAGGGTGGCGGCCCGCGCCCGGGCCGCGGTCTCGGACGCGTACACGGTGACGCCGATCCCGGTCGCCCGGTCGTCGCTGAGGGGCCAGATCGCCGAGGCGACGTCGGCGTCGGCACGGGCGGTGGGGACCGCACTGTCCTCGAGCGCCGATCGCAGCGCCTCAGGGTCGGCGCCGGGCGGTACGGCGACGATGGCGATGACGGTCCACACGGGCGGATCCTTTCGTCGGGACCGGGGAAGCGCCGCAACCCATCCCGGCTCATCCCGGCGCGCCGCCGGTGGGCTACGGTCCGGGCGGCCCGCCGCTCCGGCCCGCCGCACCCGAGGAGCCGAGGAGGTCGTCGCGTGAGCACGAACCCCACCGCCGAGCAGATCGAGCGCATCGTCGCCGACAGTCAGCACCTGACCGGCGAGGTCGTGATGGGCAACCTGCTCAAGTTCAAGACCCGGGCCGACGGCGACGCCGGGGGCTCCGGGCGCGAGAGCTACGCCCGCTACGGCGAGCTGGCGGTGCGCAAGGTGACCGAGCGGGGCGGAAAGGTCCTCTGGATGGGCGTGCCCGATCAGGTCTTCATCGGCGACGAGGCGGCCAACGACTGGGACGCGGTGATCCTCGTCGCGTACCCGAGCCGTCAGGCCTTCCTCGACATGGTGAGCGACCCCGAGTACCGGCAGGGTCACGGCGACCGGGAGGGCGGGGTGGAGCGCATGGCCCTCATCGCGATGACCCCGGCCCCGGGGTTCGCGGCGCTCGGCGACTGACCGGCGACCGACGGGCGACGGATCGTGGGTCGCAACATCCTCTTCATCACCACCGACCAGCAGCGCTACGACGCGCTCGGCTGCAACGGGGGGACCGTCGCCCGCACCCCGGTGGTCGACCGGCTCGCGGCCGAGGGGGTGAACTACCGGCGGGCGTACTGCCAGAACTCGGTGTGCATGCCCGCCCGCTCCACGATGCTCACGGGCCAGTACGCGCGCACCCACGGCGTGGTCGCCAACGGGATCCCCCTGCCCGTCGACGCCCCGTCGATCGCCGGCTACCTGCGATCGATGGCCGGCTACCGCACGGCCCTGCTCGGCAAGGCCCACTTCGAGCCGGCGTTCGACCTCACCGGTGCGTTCGAGGAGAACCGGCGCTGGCGCGCGGGCGAGACCGGCGACTGGCGGGGCTTCGACACCGCGATCCAGGCCGCCCACGTGGGGTCGTTCAACGGCAACCCGGTCCAGCACTACGGGATGTGGCTGCGCGACCACCACCCCGAGTGGCTGGGCAGCTTCGCGCCGCTGCTCGGGGCGGTGCCGGGGGGCGACACCGGCGCGCCCGAGACGATGCACAACCCGATCCCGCGCGATCTCTACCACACCGACTGGGTCGCCGACCTCGTCGTCGCGCAGCTCGACGCCTACGCCGACACCGATGACTGGTTCGTGTGGATGAGCTTCCCCGACCCCCACCATCCCTGGGACCCGCCCGCGAGCGAGCTGCACCGGGTGGACTGGCGCGACCTCGACCTCCCGCCCGGGCACCCCGGGTCTGCGGACCGCATCGCCGAGGTCCTCGGGGCCAAGCCGCGCCACTGGCTCGGGTACTGGGAGGGCACCTATGCGAACCAGGAGGGGGGACCGGGCAACTTCCGGCCCGGCACCCTCACCGCCGACCAGATCCGCGAGATCAACGCCAAGGTCCACGTGATGAACGAGCTCATCGACGAGGCGTGCGGGCGGGTGCTCGCCCACCTCGCGGCGAAGGGGTGGCTCGACGACACCGACGTCTTCTTCACCACCGACCACGGCGAGCTCCAGGGCGACTTCGGGCTGCTCTACAAGGGCCCGTACCCGACGGATGCGCTCATGCGGCTCCCGATGATCTGGCGGCCGGCCCCGAGCGCAGGTGTCGCGCCGGCCGAGGTCACCGACCCGGTCGGGCAGGTCGACCTCGCCGCCACCTTCTGCGCGATCGCCGGCGTCGCGGTGCCCGACTGGGTCGAGGGCCGACCGCTGCCCACGACCGACGGGGCGGGCACACACGAGCGGGCCCTGTGCGAGTGGGACAGCCAGTTCCCCCAGTACGGGATGCACTCCCGCTCCATCTACCGCGACGGGTACCTGTGCACCACCTACGAGCCGAGCACGGGCGGACAGCCCAACGGCCTCGAGCACGACCCGTTCGCGCGGCGCATGTTCGGCGACGCGCTCGGCGTCCCCATCGACGTCCAGTACGACGGCACCGAGGGCGAGCTCTACGACGTCGAGGCCGATCCGTACCAGTGGCGCAACCTGTGGGACGAGCCCGCGTGTCGAAGCCTGCGCGACGACCTCGTCGCCGATCTCCGAGCGTCGCTGCCCCGTCGGTTCCGGCGCCTGCCGGTCGCGTCGGTCGCCTGACCGACGGTCGGGAGCGGCTCAGGTGTCGGCGACCGCGGCCAGGCCCACCGTGACCCACGTGCGGACGGTCACCACGGGCACGTCGCCGTGGGGGTCGCCGGCGCCGAGGAACAGCACCAGGCCGACCACCACCAGCGCCGCCGCACCCCAGTCGCGTCGTGACACCGACTGCCGGCTGATGCGGGCCCCGACCGCGAGGGTGAAGAGCAACGACGTGACCAGGACCGCCTCGACCTCGAGGATCGGGCCCTCCCGCAGGGCGCCGACGTGGGCGAGGCCGACCACCGGCCCGGCGAGCAGGACCCCGTACCACCGGGTCCGGGGAGGTAGGGTCCGCGGACGAAGTTTCGCGTAAAAAGACGGGACGATGAGCGACGACACCCCCGAAATCGCCGAGCCCGGCGGCGACGTCGAGATCATCAAGGACATGGACGTCGACCTCGACGGCGACGGCACGATCGACGGTCACGTCCGGATCGAGGTCGAGCGCATCGACGTCGACGGCGACGGGACCACCGACATCGTGGTGGTGACCGAGACCACCACCGTCGATATGACCGGCGACGGCACGGTCGCCGGCGCCGAGATCACCGAGGCGGTGCTGATGGACCTCGACGGCGACGGCACCGCCGAAGCCGTGACGATCACCCGCACCACGGTGGTCGACGTCGACGGCGACGGGATCCCCGACATCGCCGAGGTCGAGGAGATCGACCTCAGCGCGATCCCCGATCCGGAGCGCCCTCAGGCCTGACCGGTCTCCCGGCGCCGCACGAGGAACGTCGCGGTGGCCCGGGACACGAGGTCGCCGTCACCGGTGCGGACCTCCGCCTCGACGTGGGCCACCAGGCGGGTGAGGCGCGTGACCGCGCCCCGTACCCGCAGGGTGTCGCCCACCCGGGCCGAGCGGACGGCCTGGTACTGCAGGTCGAGCGTCGACCCGTGCTCGCTGCGTTCGAGCGCGCTGTTGGTGGCGAAGTTCATCGCGGCGTCGTGCACCACCGCGTACACGCCGCCCTGCACGACCCCGGTCGGGTTGGCGGCGAGCTCGGTCGGGGTCCACGCCGCTTCGGCCCACCCGGGTCCGTAGCCGTCGAAGTCCACGCCGAGCTCGGCCAGCAGGCGCATCCCGCCGTCGCCGAGGGCGGCGTCCATGGCGCGGGGCATCAGGCGGTGCCGTCGTCGGGGAGCAGCGCGAGGAGCTGCTCGAGCCGGGCCCGGCGCAACCGCTGGCGGGTCTCCTGGTCGCCGAGCGTGGTCGCCTGCTCCACGATCATCTCGGCGAGGATGCGGAACCGGTCGTCGGCGAAGACGAAGTGGTCGATCACCACTGCGGGGTTCCGGAGCCACTGGAGCACCAGACCGGTCCCGAGCTCCCCGAACCGGGGCAGGAGCGCGGCGTAGGCGAGCTGGAGGGAGGGGAGCCCGGCCCCGACGGTCGCGAGCGCGGGCTGCTCGGCCGGGAGGTACACCAGCACCTGCTCGGCGCCGGCGGCGCGGAACTGGCCGAGGATGCCGTCGAGCGCGGCGACGAGGTCGTCGCCCACGGTGGCGACCTTGACCGTGCCCGCCTGCTTGAGCGCGTCGTACGACGACGTCATCACCGAGGCCGGCGGCACCGGGGCCGAGTGCGCCTCGCCGATGGTGAGGGGCAGCTCGGAGGGCTCGAGCACGTGGCGCACGAGCGCCTGGTAGCGCGCCGGGATCCAGATCGTGGTCGGGTCGAGGGGGATCTGCGGGTTGTACGTGACCGCGTACGACATCCGGTGGTCGATGAGCCCGTCGGTGAACCCGACCTGCTGCACCGGTCCGGCGGCATCGAGGTACATGCCGACCAGGGCCCTGCCCAGCCCCATCGACGCCTTCTGGGTCACTGGGTGGGTGAGCACCGCCCGGCCCATCACGGCGGTGACCCCGAGCGCGTGGAGGTCGACCTCCTGGGCGACCTGCCCCATGAGGCCCCGGCCCCGGAAGCGCGGGTCGGTGACCGCCACCCCGCCCTCGACCACGCCGTCGGCCACGAACGCGTACCCGACGTGGGCCACGACCTCACCGTCGGGGGTCACTGCGACCCCGCCGACCCGGCGCCCCGCCTCGATCGCCGCGGCGATCCGGTCAGGGAAGTACATGTCCTGCACTGCGTAGGTCCAGCCGTAGCACCGGAAGATGCAGCGGGTGAGCTCGAACGCGTCCTCGACCCGCAGCGGCCGCACCTCGACCGGGACGTCGGACGCCGCGGCGTCGTCGGGGAGCACCTCGAGATCGTCGGTCTCGACGATGCGACCGTGGCGCGGGAGCGGCACGCGCGCGACGAGCACGTTGCCGGTCCCGTCGATCCCACCGTCGGCCGCAGTGGCCAGACCCAACTCGACCAACGCGAGCACCGTCGCGGGCGGCGCGTTCACCGGCTCGCCGGTGTCGCGCAGGGTGAGGAGCACTTCGGTGCCGTCGAGCGCGACCTCGAGGTGCAGGTCGGCGTCGGCGGTGTCGACGGTGTGCCGGCGCCGGGCGTCCTGGGCCAGGAGCCGGACCACGAGGGCGGCCGCTTCGGCGCCGCCGCCGGCGTGGGTGGCGGCCGCCCCGGCGCACTCAGCCAGGACCGAGATGCCGAGGTCGTCGGTGGGGGCGGAGACACGGATCATCGGTCGGGAGCGTAGGCGCCTCGGCGGTCGTGGCGTCGACGACGGGCTAGCGTCGGGAGCCGACGAGAGGAGCCCTCCGATGCAGAACGCCGTGATCGTCGATGCCGTGCGCACCCCGTTGGGGAAGCGCAACGGCTCGCTCAAGGACTGGCACCCCGTCGACCTCGCCGCCCACACCCTGCAGGCACTGGCGGCTCGGACCGACCTCGACCCCGGCGTCATCGACGACGTGGTGATGGGCTGTGTCTCCCAGGTCGGCGACCAGGCCGGCAACGTCGCCCGCAACGCGGTGCTCGCCGCCGGGTTCCCCGAGTCGGTGCCGGGCACGTCGGTCGACCGGCAGTGCGGGTCCTCGCAGCAGGCGATCCACTTCGCCGCCCAGGGCGTGATGGCCGGGGCCTACGACGTCGTGGTCGCCGCCGGCGTCGAGCACATGACCCGCGTGCCGATGGGGGCGAGCTTCCTCCCGGGGAGCATGCCGTTCGGGCCCCGGATGATGGCCCGCTACGACCTGGTGCCCCAGGGCCTGTCGGCCGAGATGATCGCCGAGCGGTGGGGCATCACCCGGGAGGAGAACGACGCGTTCTCGGTGGAGTCGCACCACCGGGCGGCGCGGGCCCGGGCCGAGGGGCGCTTCGACGCCCAGATCGTGCCGGTGGAGGTGACCGTCGACGGCGAGACCCGCTCCTTCGCCCGGGACGAGGGCATCCGCCCCGACTCCAGCGTCGAGGCCCTCGCGCAGCTCAAGGCCGCGTTCAAGCCCGAGGGCGGGGTCATCACCGCCGGGAACTCGTCGCAGATCACCGACGGCGCAGCGGCCGTGCTCATCATGAGCGAGACCCGGGCGGCCGAGCTCGGGTACACGCCGCGCGCCCGGTTCCACACCTTCGCCCTCGCGGGCGACGATCCGGTGATGATGCTCACGGCGCCGATTCCCGCCACCGCCAAGGTGCTGGCCCGTTCCGGCCTCACCCTCGACGACATCGATCTCGTCGAGATCAACGAGGCGTTCGCACCGGTGGTGCTTGCGTGGCAGCGAGAGACCGGTGCCGACCTCGACAAGGTCAACGTCAACGGTGGCGCGATCGCGCTGGGGCATCCGCTCGGCGCGTCGGGTGCCCGGCTCATGACCACCCTGCTCGACGAGCTCGAGCGCACCGGTGGTCGCTACGGGCTCCAGACCATGTGCGAAGGGGGCGGACTCGCCAACGCCACCATCATCGAGCGGTGTTGACCGCGACCTCCTGGTTCGGCTGGGTCCTGCGCATCGGGATCGCCGCGGTCTTCGTCTTCGGGATCTACGTCATCGGCGCGGGAATGTTGGCGAAGTTCAAGATCGCCCCGCCGGCCGAGCCCGATCCCGACGACGTCGTGCCGGTGGACCAGCGGTTCCGCTGCGGGGTGTGCGGGGCCGAAGTGGTGATGACCGCGGCCAACGCCGAGCAGGAGGTCGAAGCGCCCCGTCACTGTCGCGAGGACATGATCCCGGTCTGAACCGGGCGCGTCAGCGACCGAGCAGCGCCGACGCGGTGACGGGGGTCAGCTGGCGGGCCCGCAGGCCGTCGAGGATCGCGGGCAGCGCGACAAGCGTGTTCGGGTAGCCGAAGTGGAGGCTGATCACCGACCCGGGACCGAAGCCGGCCAGCGCGCGCTGGGCGATCACCGGGGCGGTCGGCGACTGGTAGTCGAGCGGGTCGATGTCGTATCCGAGCACGACCGGGTACCCGGCGGCGCCGGCCGCGGCCAGGGCGGCCGCCGGCGGAGGGTCGATCCCGTTGGCCGTGCCCGAGGGCCGGAACGGCTTGCCGGGGGATCCGCTGAGGCGCACCAGCAGGTCGCGGGTGCGCACGATCTGGTCGCGCATCGCGTCGGGCGGCAGGCCGGCGAAGACCGGGTGGTCGTAGGTGTGGTTGGCCAGCTCGTGCCCGTCGTCGGCGATCCGCTTCGCCCAGTCGGGGTTCGCGGCGAGCCACTGCCCGACGATGAACGCGGTCATCGGGACCCCGGCCCGGCGCAGCGTGGCGAGGATCTCGCCGGCGAGCCCGAGATCCCCGTCGGTGTGGAAGGTGAGGTCGACCCGGCCCGGCGTGGCCGGCCCCCGGGTGACCCACGCGGCCGGCCCCGCCGGCGCGGGCGGGGGGGTCGGGGGCGGACCCGTGGTCGGCGGTCCGCCCGGCCCCGGCGGACGGGTGCCGGGGCCGAGCGTGTCCCGGCCGGCGTCGGGAGCGCCGAGGGCCCCGTCGCCACCTCCGCCACAGGCCGCGGCGAGGACGGCGAGCCCGGCGGTGCCCGCGGCGGCGAGGAAGGCCCGGCGCCCGACCCCGCGGCGGACCTCCCCGTTCTCCACAGACGGTGGAGAACCCTGTGCAGAGTTACACGCGTGGGATTCGGGCGGACCCGGGGTGCCGGGGCGCCACCTCACCGGTACCGGGTCGACAGCACGAACCCGCCGACGAGCAGTGCGAGGCCGAGGATCAGGGTGGAGTTCTGCGCATCGCCCCCGGGCAGCAGGCCGAGGTAGTTGGTGATGATCACCACCAGGCCGCAGCCGAGCAGGGTGAACATGGCCACCGGGACCCACAGGGGACTGCGGGTCCGGGTCTTGGGCGTCGGCGGGGTGTAGCGGTGCGAGCCCGGGGCGGGGCGGGCTGCGGTGCTCTTGGCCCCCTTGGCCCCCTTGCCCCCCTTGGCGGGAGCCCCGGTGCCGGCGCGTCGTGACGCAGAGCGGTGGCGGGCCATGGCGAGGGACTGTAGCGAACCCCGGGCCCGGGGCCGCCGCGGGGCGATACCGTGCCGGTGTGGCCACCCGGGTGCTGGTGATCGACAACTACGACTCGTTCGTCTACAACCTCGTGCAGTACCTCGGGGAGCTCGGGGCCGAGCCGCTCGTCCACCGGCACGACGCGCTCGACCTCGCCGGGCTGGTCGCGCTCGACCCCGACGCCGTGCTCGTGTCGCCCGGACCGGGCCGTCCGGAGGACGCGGGCGTGTCGATGGCGGCGATCACGCACTTCGGGAGCGTCGGTGTGCCCGTGCTCGGGGTGTGCCTCGGGCACCAGGCCATCGGGGCCTGCTTCGGGGGCGCCGTGGTCCGGGCGCCGCACGTGATGCACGGCAAGACCTCCACGATCACCCACGACGGCCGGGGCGTGTTCGCCGACGTCGCCAACCCGTTCGCCGCGACCCGGTACCACTCCCTCGTCGTCGACCGGGCGAGCGTGCCGCCCGAGCTCGAGGTCACGGCCGAGAGCGAGGACGGCCTGATCATGGGCCTGCGCCATCGCGAGCTCCCGATCGAAGGGGTGCAGTTCCATCCCGAGTCGATCCTCACCGAGTCGGGTCACGCGCTGCTCGCCAACTTCCTCGGTCGGACCGCGCCCCGCCCCTGAGCGCGCGATCGGCGGCGGCGGTCAGTCGGGCAGCCGGGCCTGCCCGCCGCGGACGACGGCGAGGCCGTCCGCGACCAGCGAGGCGAGCGCCTCGGGATCGAGGTCGGTGGTCGGGATGGGGCCGGCCCGCAGCACGGCCATCACCCGACCGCGCCGCTCACGGAACGACCCGCGGAACGCGCCCTGGCGCCGGGTCCCCTCACCGGGGAGCGGACCCCGGGTCGCGCACCGGCGCCGGAGGGGGCAGGCGCCGCACTTTGGGTCGCGCGCGCGGCACACCAGTGCACCCACGTCCATGAGGGCGAGCAGACGGTCGCGGCCCCGCAGCGGCGCGCCGACCCGGACCATCGCGTCCTCGGCCGCCCGTTCGGTCAGGCGCGTCCCGACGACCCGCTGGACCACGCGCCGGATGTTGACGTCGATCGCGGGCACGTCGGCATCGTCGGCCTGCGCCCGCACCGCTGCCGCGGTGTACCGACCGACCCCGGGCAGGGTGCGGAGGTCGTCGGGCCATCCGGTCGTGGCGACGACCACGGCGGCGTCGTGGAGATGGCGGGCCCGCCGCGGGTAGCCGAGGCGGTCCCAGGCCCGGATCACCGCCGCCGGCCCGGCGGCGGCCATCGCCGCGGGCGTCGGGAACCGGGAGAGGAACTCCGGCCACGCCCGCTCGACCCGGGCGACCTGGGTCTGGTGCAGCATCACCTCGGAGGTGAGCACCGCCCACCGGTCCCGGGTCGCGCGCCACGGGAGGTCGTGGCGGCCGTGCTGCTCGTACCAGGCGACCAGCGGGGCGCGGCGGACCACCACGCCGGGTCAGACGCCGACGAAGATCGTGACGGCGTCGCCGCGGGGCAGCGTCCCACCCCGGGGACTCTGGTCGAACACCACGCCGGGCGGGCGCCCGGTGACGAGTTGCACGACCGTTCCGAACCCGGCGGCACCGAGCGTGTTCACGGCGTTCTGGGTCGTCTGCCCGGTCACGCTCGGAACCGGGACCTGCTCGGGTCCGCTCGACACGAACAGGGTGACGCTCGCCCCGCGGGTGGCCCGGGTGCCCACCGTGGGCAACGTGCCGATGGCCTCACCCTCGGGTGTGGTGGGCGACGGTTGGGGGGCGACCACGGCCTGGAACCCGGCGGCCCGCAGGATGTCGATCGCCTCCTGCTGGGGCTTGCCGGCCACGGCCGGGACGTCCACACCGGGGAGCGCGGCGACGTCGAGCACCACGGTCGATCCACGCGCCACCTTGGTGCCCACCGCCGGGGTGGTGGCGAGGACCGTGCCCGGGGGCTTGTCGGAGTCGACGTTGCGACGCTCGACCACCAGCGAGCGGCGCTGGAGGTTGGTCGAGACCGAGTCGAAGTCCTGCCCGACCATCGGCGGCAGGGTCACGTCGTTGCTGGCGACGGTGAGCGCGATCGCCGAGCCCTTCTCGGCGAGGCGCCCGCCGGCCGGGTCCTGGCCGATGACGGTGCCGGCCGCCTGGGCACTCTGCTCGTCGTCGAGGCGCGACACGGTGAAGCCCGCCCCGGTGAGGGCGCCCGACGCCTGGTCGAAGGGCTGCCCGATCACGCCCGGGACCTCGACCGTGGCTGCGCCGCCCCCACCCCCGCCGCCGCCCGTACCCACGAGCAGGTACCCGATCACTGCGGCGAGCAGGCCGAGGCCGACGACGGCCGCCACGATGCCCGACCAGTTCCGCCGGCGGGTCGGTGCGACCGCGGGCAGCACCTGCTGCTCGCGTGCCACCGCCACCGTCGGTGGGGCGGGGGTGTGCGCCCCGGGATCGGCGGGCGGTTCGTACGCGTAGGTGAGGGGTCGCCCCCGGCCGAAGTCGGTGAGATCGGTGCGCAGCTCCTCGGCCGACTGGTAGCGGACCGCGACGTCCTTGGTCAGTGCGGCTCCGACGATCGCCAACAGCGGCCGGGGCAGGTCGGGGACCCGGTCGGTCATCGGCGGTGGGACCTCGCGGACGTGCTTCATGGCCACGGCCACGGGGCTGTCACCCGTGAACGGGGGGACGCCGGTGCACATCTCGTAGAGCACCACCCCGAGCGAGTACACGTCGGAGCGCCCGTCGACCGGATGGCCCTGGGCCTGTTCGGGCGAGAAGTAGGTGGCCGTGCCCATGACCGATCCGGTCTGGGTCAGGCCCTCGTTCGCGTCGAACTGGTTCGCGGCGATCCCGAAGTCGGTGAGCTTCACCTGACCGGTGGCAGTGCACAGCACGTTGCCCGGCTTCACGTCGCGGTGGACGACCCCGCGCCGGTGGGCGAACGCCAGCGCGTCGGCCAGTTCGGCGGTGATCCGTGCGGCCGTCATGGCCGGCAGCGGCCCCTGCTCGCGCACGATCTCGCGCAGCGAGCGACCCTCCACGTACTCCATCACGATGTAGTGCGTGCCCCGCTCCTGACCCCAGTCGTAGACGGCGCAGATGTTGGGGTGGTTGAGGCTGGCGGCGTTCTGGGCCTCGCGTCGGAACCGCTCGACGAAGCTCGGGTCGCGGGCGAACTCGGCGAAGAGCACCTTCACCGCGACGTTCCGGCGGAGCTGCCGGTCGACCGCGAGGTAGACGTCGGCCATTCCCCCCCGGGCCAGTTCCCGCTGGATCTCGTACCGGTCGGCGAAGACCGCCCCTACTTGCGTCATTTGGCAACGAACGCTACCGGCGGGCCCCGTGCGGCTCGCGGCACCGCCCCTTCCCTCGAGGTGTGAGCAACCCGGTGCGTGGGGGCGTCAAGGCGTCAGGGCGGCCTCGAGCACCCGGGCCGCGACGGGAGCGGCAACTGCGCCCCCGGTGGCTTCGCTCCCGCTCGACCCGCCGTTCTCGACGATCACCGCCACCGCGTAGCGCGGCGCGTCGGCGGGGGCGAAGCCGATGAACCAGGCGTGCGGGCTGCCGGTGGAGTTCTGGGCCGTGCCGGTCTTGCCCGCGACCGCCACACCGGCGATCTGGGCCCGGGTGCCGGTGCCCCGCTCCACCACCGCCCGCATCATCGCGTTGAGGGCCTGCGCCGTCGCCGGGGTCATGGCGGTCTTCCAGGGTCGGGGCGCGAACGCCTCGACCACGGCGCCGTCGGCGGCGCGGATCTCCCGGGCGGCCCGGGGCTCGAGCACGGTCCCCCCGGTGGCGACGGCCGCGGCGACCAGTGCCATCTCCAGCGGACTGGTCGCGACGGTGCCCTGGCCGATCCCGGCGAACGCGTACTTCGGGGTGTCGGTCCGGTAGTCCGCACCCTCGAGGCCGGTGTTGCGGGCAGCGCCCGGGAACACGTCGAGCGGCGGTGGGGGCCCCTCCACCCCGAAGCGCTCGAGCCCCGGGGGGAAGCGCGTCCCGAGGTCGAGGCCCATGCGGGCGAATACCGTGTTGCACGACACGACGAAGGCCTCGAACACCGTGCCCCCGCAGGTCGCACCGCCGAAGTTGCGCAGCACGTTGTCGGTCAGCGGGAGGGGGAGCGCGTCGAGCGGTGGGAACACGGTGGTCGGCGTCGCGGTCCCGGCGTCGAAGGCGACGGCACTGGTCACGACCTTGAAGGTGGAGCCCGGGGGGTAGATCTCGCGGTAGGCGCGGGGGAGGTCGGGCTTGGCCGGATCGGCCGACAGCGCGGCGAACACGTCGGCGACCGCCTGGGTGTCGTGACCGGCGAGCGGCTGGGGGTCGTAGGTCGGGTTGGAGTACATCGCCACGATCCCGCCGGTGCGCACGTCGAGCACCACCACGCTGCCCCGCTGCTCGCCGAGGGCCTCGGCGGCGGCGCGCTGCACGGCGGCCCGCATTTCCAGCACGACCGTCCCGGTGGTCTCCTTGGCCCGGAGGACGTCACCGAGGGTGCGCAGTTCGGGTGCGCGGCCCGACAGCTGCCGGTTGTAGGTCCGCTCGATCCCCACGTTGCCGACGACGAACGACTGGTAGCCGACGACCTGCACGGTGAGCCCGCGGGCCGGGTACTCGCGCTGGTACTCGAACTCGGTGCCGTCGTCGGACCGAACCGAGCGCGCGAGCACCTCCCCGTCGGCCGTGACGATCTCCCCGCGGGGTCGGTTGAAGTCGCGCAGCACCGAGCGGAGGTTGCGGGGATCGCCGTCGAGGTTCGCGGCGTCGATGATCTGGAGATAGGTCAGCTGGCCGATGAGCACCAGGAGCAGCACGACGACGGTGCCGCCGACCTTGCGGATCCCGCGGTTCACCGGCGTCGGGCCGGCGGGGCGGCCGTCGGCGGCGGGCTCACCGCAGCGGAAGCCGGAGCGGCGGCGGCGCCGGAACGCCCGGGGGCGCGTGCTCGTGCGTTGTCGTCCGAGATCCTCAGGAGCAGCGCCAGGATGACGAAGTTGGCCACCAACGACGATCCGCCGTACGACACGAAGGGGAGCGTGACCCCGGTGAGGGGGATCACCCGGGTCACCCCGCCGATGATGACGAAGGTCTGGATGCCGATGATCGTGGTGAGCCCGGCGGCGAACAGCTTCGGGAACGGGCGCTCGGCCTGCACCGCGATGCGGTAGCCGCTCCCGCACAGGAGCAGGACCACCGCGACCACCGCGACGCCACCCACCAGCCCGAGCTCCTCCCCCACCGCGGAGAACACGAAGTCGGTCGCGACGTTGGGGATGGTGGTCGGATTGCCCAGTCCGAGTCCGGCGCCGGCGAAGCCACCGCTGCCGAAGGCGAACATCGACTGCACGAGCTGGAAGCCCTCGTCCTGCGCGACCGGCCACGGGTCGATCCAGGTGGAGACCCGGGTCTGCACGTGGTCGAAGAGCTGGTACGCGATCACCGCGCCGCCGGCGAACAGCCCGAAGCCGATGAGGAGGTACGACCCGCGGTCGGTGGCGATGTAGAGCATCGCGGCGAAGACCGCGAAGAAGAGCAGGGACGAGCCCAGGTCCTTCTGGCGGACCATGATCAGCAGCGAGGCTCCCCAGGCCAAGAGGAGCGGTCCGAGGTACTTCGGATCGGGGAGCGCAACGCGCCCGACCCACCGGGTCCCGGTGCTGAGCATCTCCCGCTTGTCCACCAGGTAGGCCGCGAAGAAGACGACGAGCAGCACCTTGGCCGCCTCGCCGGGCTGGAAGTTGAGCGGGCCGAGGCGCACCCAGAGCCGGGCCCCGTTGATCTCGGCCCCGAGGCCCGGGACCAGGGGGAGGACGAGGGCGAGCACGCCGAGGAGCAGGAACGTGTAGCGGTACCGCTCGAGCGTGCGGATCCGGCGCACCACCGCCAGGGTGGCCACGAAGGCCACGACCCCGACCGCCGCCCACACGGCCTGCACACGGGCGAGGTCCTCGTCGAGGCGGGCCACCACCAGGAAGCCGAAGCCGGTGAGGAAGGCGGCGAGCGGCAGGAGGGTCGGGTCGGCGTCGGGCGCGAGCCACCGCACGGCGAGATGGGCGACCACGAACAGCCCGATCACCCCGGCAAGGATCGCCCAGAGGTCGGGCGGCAGGTCCGGCGCGTCGGCGAGCTGCACCAGGGCGTAGCCGAACGTGGTCGTGACGAGGGCGAACACCCCGAGCAGCAGCTCCGTCCGGCGCCGCCGGGTGGTGGGCCGGCGACGCGGAGCCCTCGACCGGGCTGGGGTCGGGGCCGGGGTGTCGACCGGAGCGTCGCTCACGACGGGGCTCGGCGCGGCCACCACCGGCGTCGATGCGCGCCTTCCGGTGCGGGTGCCGACGCGGGCTCCGGTGGCGATGCCGAGACCGATTCCGACCCGGCGTCCGACCCGGCGTCCGACCCGGCGTCCGACCCGGCGTCCGACTCGGCGTCCGACCCGGCGTCCGACCCGGCGTCCGACTCGGCGTCCGACTCGGCGTCGACGGATGTCGCCTCGGTGGCCTCGGGGTCGGGGGCCTCCGTAGGGCCACCCTCGTCGCCGTCGGGAGGGTGATCCTCGGTGACGTCGGCGACGATCACCGTGATGTTGTCGACACCCCCCGCAGCGTTGGCCGCATCCACGAGCGCCCTGGCGGCGGCGTCGGGCGTCGGTGCGTCACCGAGGATCGTGCGGATCGCCGGGTCGCGCAGCATGGTGGTCAATCCGTCGGAGCAGAGCAACAGGCGGTCACCCGCACGGAGGTCGACCGTCACGACGTCGACGGCGACGTCGCGGTCGATCCCGAGCGCCCGCGTGATCATCGAGCGCCGGCGGTCGACGAGCGCCTCCTCCTCGGTGAGCTCGCCGGCAGCGATCAGCTCCGCCACCACGCTGTGGTCGACCGTGACCTGTCGGAGCTCGCCGTTCCGGAGCAGGTAGGCGCGGGAGTCGCCGACGTGGGCGATGCGCAGGGAGGAGCCCGTGACGATGCCGGCGGTGAGCGTGGTCCCCATGCCCCGCAGAGCCGGGTAACCGTCGGCCCGTTCGAGCACCGCCCGGTTGGCGGTCACCACCGCATCCTCCACGGATCGACCGGCCCCGATCTCGGCGCGCAGCGTGGCCACGGCGGTGGCGCTGGCCACCTCGCCACCCTGGTGTCCACCCATGCCGTCGGCCACCGCGATCAGGCGTCCGTCGTCGGACACCAGCAGCGAGTCCTCGTTGCCGGCGCGGACGCGTCCCACGTCGGTGTGGGCCGCGATGCGGAGCATCGCGCTCACCGCTGGACGTCGCAGACGGTCTGACCGAACTGGATGCGGTCGCCGCGCGCGAGTCGGGTGGTGCGGTCGATCCGCCGACCGTTCACGTACGTCCCGTTGCTCGACTCGAGGTCCTCGACGAGGAGGTCCTTGCCCCGCCGGAACACCCGGGCGTGCACCCGCGACGCGAGGTGGTCGTCCACGAGGACCAGGGCGCATCCGCCACCCCGACCGACGGTGATCTCGTCGATGATGTCGACCCGTTCGCCGACCCGGGTCTCGGGGGCCACCACCTGCAGCACGGCGAACGCCCGGGGCGCCTCGACCCGACGGGGCGCAGGCCCGCCGGGGCCCGCCGGGGTGAGGGCGGGGGCGCGCAGCTCGCGGACCACCACGCGCACGACGAAGAAGAGGAACAGGTAGACGAGGGCCAGGAACACGAACTTCAGCAGCGTCAACGCGGACTCGGGCACGGCCGGATCCCTACGAGGCCTCGAACCGGAAGGCGGTCGCCCCGATCTCGACGACGTCGCCGTCGGCCAGCAGGTGCTCGGTGACCGCGGCCCCGTTGACCCGGGTGCCGTTGGTCGACCGGAGGTCGACCAGGAGGAAGCCGGTGCCCTGGGGCCGGATCTCGGCGTGCCGGCGCGACGCCTTGGTGTCGGTCACCACCACGTCGTTGTCGGGGAGGCGACCGAGGGCGATGCCGCGCTCGCCGAGGGAGATCCGCCGGCCGTCGTCGAGCACCAGCGAACCGGCCGGGGCGCCCTCGGCGATCTCGGTGACCACGTCGCACTGGCCGATCCGGAGCTCCTCGTCGGGCACCAGGTGCACGGTGACGGCGCCGACGAACTGGTAGCCCTCGGCCCGGGCGTGCTCGCGGACCAGCTCGGCGAGCTCCCGGGCGAGCGCGTCGGCGAAGCCGTGGAACCGCTCGAAGTCGGCGGGGGACAGGTACACCCCGATGTTGTTGGGCACCACGGGGACGCCACCGACGCCCATCTGGCGCTGGCCGTCGAGCGTGCGGGTGACCTTCCGGCCGATCTCCACCGGCTGCAGCCCGCTCTTGAAGGCCTTGCCGAAGGTGCCCTCGACCATCCGCTCGAGGCGTTGCTCGAACCGCGACAGGACCACGGCACGAGTGTACGGCCGGCCCTGTGGCGAAACGGGGCGACGCCGGGTCACGCCGGCGGCTGGTCCCGCCGGCAGGCGGCCCGGACGCCGTTAGCCTGTTTACCGTGACCACCGAGGTGCGCATCCACTTCGACGACTCGTTCGCCCGCGAGCTCCCCGGGCTGTGCACGCCGTGGCAGGCGGCCCCCGTCCCCGAGCCGCGGCTGTTGGTCGGCAACGATGCGCTGGCCACCGATCTCGGGCTCGACCCTGCGTGGCTGTGGTCGCCTGCGGGCGTGGCGCTGCTCCTCGGCGACGTCGCCGATCACGGAGCCGTGCCGGTGGCCCAGGCCTATTCGGGGCACCAGTTCGGGGGGTTCTCCCCTCGCCTGGGTGACGGTCGGGCTCTGCTCCTCGGCGAGGTCCTCGACGTCGACGGGCGCCGGCACGACGTCCACCTCAAGGGCTCGGGCCGCACTCCCTTCGCGCGTGGCGGCGACGGCAAGGCGGCGGTGGGGCCGATGCTGCGCGAGTACGTGATCGGCGAGGCGATGCACGCGCTCGGGATCCCCACGACCCGGGCGCTCGCCGTGGTCGCCACCGGGGAGCACATCGCCCGTGAGCACTTCCTGCCCGGTGCCGTGCTGGTGCGGATCGCGTCGAGCCATCTCCGGGTCGGCACGTTCCAGTACGCCGCGACCCAGGGCGACCCAGGGCAGCTGCGGCGCCTGGCCGACTACGTGATCGAGCGGCACCACCCTGCCGCGGCCCAGGCCGCCGAGCCGTACGTCGCGCTGCTCGAGTGCGTGGTCGAGGCCCAGGCCGCACTGGTGGCCCGCTGGATGCTGGTCGGCTTCGTCCACGGGGTGATGAACACCGACAACATGACGGTCTCGGGGGAGACCATCGACTACGGCCCGTGCGCGTTCATGGACCGGTTCGACCCGGCGACCGTGTTCAGCTCCATCGACGAGCAGGGGCGCTACGCCTACGGCAACCAGCCCCGGATCGCGCTCTGGAACCTCGCCCGCTTCGCCGAGACGCTGCTCGACCTCATCGACCCCGACCAGGAGCGTGCCGTCGGGCGGGCGACCGAGGTGCTCCAGACCTTCACCGACCGCTACCAGGAGCACTGGGCCGCCGGCGCCCGGGCGAAGCTGGGGATCGCCGACGCGCACCCCGACGACGTCACCCTGCTCGGCGATCTGCTCGACCTGCTCCACGCCGGCGCGACCGACTGGACGTCGTGGTTCCGGTCGCTGTCGGGGTGGGTGCGGGGCGACGGTGCTGCCGTCCGCGCCGGCCTCGCCGACCCGGCGGGCTTCGATGCGTGGGCGCCCCGCTGGGACGCGGCCCGGGCCCGGGTCCCGCGAGATCCCGATGCGGTCGCCGCGGCGATGGACGCCGTGAACCCCGTCTACGTCCCGCGCAACCACATGGTCGAAGCCGCGCTCGCAGCAGCGACGGAGGGCGACCTGGACCCCTTCCTCCGCCTGGTCGCCGTGGTGTCGGACCCGTTCGTCGAGCGACCCGACGCGGCGCCCTACGCCGAACCGGCCCCACCGGACTTCGGCCCGTACCGCACGTTCTGCGGCACCTGACGCCGAAGGAGACCGCGTGCACCAGCCGTCATTCCCGGGGTTCCCGGTGACGACATGAACGGGCGAGGTCTGCGCCCGGCCACGCAGCTGTCGGCTCGCCTCTTCCTGGCCGAGGGGCGTTCGCTGCTCCGTCCGGGGCGATCGAACCCGACGCTGCTCGTGGTCGTCGCCCCGTTCCCATCGTGGCGTTCGGATCGTTCGTCGGCCTCCAGATCGTTCGGGACCAGGGATGGGTCCAGTTCGCCGTGGGGGTGCTCGCCTGGGCGGGCTTCGCCGGCGGCGTGCTGAGCGGCACGGTGATCCACGCCCGTCGCCGACTCCTCGGTGCCGGTGAAGTGTCACCTGCGCTGCTCCGCGCGGTCGCGTGGTGCTGGGCTGTGGTCCTGGTGATCACCCAGCACGCTGCGCTCGCGATCGTCGCCGCAGCCTCGGGCCGGCTCGTCCCCGACCCCTAGCTCCTGGTACCGGTCGGCGTCGCGCTCACGCTCGGTTTCGGCGTCGGGATGCTGACCGCCCGCCTGACCCGGTTCCGTGCGGCCTTCGCCGCGCTCGCGCCGGGGCTCGCCGCCCTGTCGCTGTTGGTGCTGCCGGTGCTTTGGGGGGCATCCGCGGTTGGTGATGCCGGGGACGCGTGGGTTCGCAACGGCCCCGTGGCCGGCATGGTGGTGAGCTCCCGCGCGAGTGCCGCCGGGGGCGACGTGGACGTCCGTCGGGTGTCCGTCGCTGCGGCGGTGGCGGTCGTGCTCGTGGTGGCGGCCGGCGTCGGGCGCCGGAGGCGCTCGCCGGGCGATCCGCCCGACGGGGTCGCCGTCACGGTGTCGGGCACCCGGATCGATCCCGGTCTCCCCGGCCTCCTGGACCTCTGCGTGATGCGGGGCGAACGGGTCGCCCTGGTCGACGAGGGCGACGGTGGTCGATCCCGGGTGCTCGACCTTGTCGCCGACCCGTTGCCCCCTCGGACCGGATCGGTCCGACGCGCTCCGGCAGTCGCGGCGTTCCTGCGTCCGACCGACGGCTTCCACCCGGCGGTCCCCGCGCTCGAGGCGGTGCGCCTCCGCGGGTTGGCGATCGGCCAGCCCCCGGCGGCCGCGCGGGGTCTCGCCGAGCGGGTCGTGGCGTTCGCCGACCTCGGTCCCCGGGTCCGGGTCCCCGTCGGCCGCTTGCGGCCGCCCGAGGTCGCCCGCCTCGCCGCGGCATTCACGCTGGAGCGGCCGGCCGATCTCGTGGTGTGGAACGACGATCTCCTCCTTCCCCAGCCGACGTTCCGCCAGCACTACTTGGTGGTCATCGGCGCTCGTGACGCTGGGACCCGAGCCGATCGAGGATGGCTCATCGGCACCGCTGATCACGGGAAGGTGACGGAGTTCTCGGACCGGGTGGCGCTGATCGGGGCGGGCGAAGTGCGCGCCTCGGGATCGGCCGCCGAGGTCGTCGCATCGATGTCCGCGCCGTGCTTCCACTCGTGGCCGGACACCGGAGCGACCGTCTCGTGTCGCATCGTCGAGGTCTCCCTGGTGGACCCGCGCGGGGAGCCGACCGGGGCCGTCCACCCGGGCGATCCGGTCCATCTCGTGATCGATCTCGACGTGGCCGTCCCCGAGACCCAGCCGTTCCTGCTCTGCAGCCTCTCTGCGGGGGGCACCCCGTTCGTGGCCGCCAACATGCTCCTCGATGGGTGCCGCCCGGACCTCCTCGCCGGCACGACCCGGGTCGAATGCCGCTTCGAGCGCCTCATCCTGGCCCTGAGAACGAAGTACGCGGTCCGCTTCGCGATCTACGGCGCTGATCGCATGACGGTGGTCTACCCGAAGCGCGAGATCGCGTCCTTCGTGACGGCGGGTTCCGCCGGGGCCCTCGGACTGGAGGGTCCCGAGGCCGAGAGCCGGATCGCGGGCGGCCCACCGGTGTTCACGCCCTACGCGTCGAAGCACGCAGGCTCCGACGACTGGGTCGGGCCTTCGGCTCCCCTCCGACCGACGTGAGCCGTCGTCGATACCCGCCCGGGCGTTCCGCGCGCGGTCTCGTGGTCCACCGGCGGGCCGATCGGGCGCCGCTGATACGATTCCGGCTCCACTCGGGCGAGTGGCGGAATGGCAGACGCGCTGGCTTCAGGTGCCAGTGAGGGCAACCTCGTGGGGGTTCAAGTCCCCCCTCGCCCACCACGAGAGCCGTCTCGGTCCGGGGACCGGACCGTCGTGCACCGACTTCGGGGTCCCCTGGAGCCGCCCGGGTGGGGCGCCCGTCACCGCCGGAGTTCGAACTCGTGTTTCACGGTGAGGTCGTTGAGCAGGGTGAGCTTCTCGGTGCCCCGGGCGCCGGCGTACTTCCCGGTGCTGCCGACGACGGCGTAGGTGGCGGTCCACCCGGGCTGGGGGAAGGTCCCGATCGGGAGGGTCGAGAACCCCCGCGTGAAGATCCAACCGCCGGGCACTTCATACCCGATCTCGACGAGGCGGACGTCGATCCCCTTGGAGGCGTCGAGAGCGACCACCTCGGACTGTGCGTAGGCGTCGCCGATCACCGGGCCACCCTGGGTCCGGGAGATGGCATGGACGTGGTGCACCAGGTCGGTGTTGTCCGGCCCGGGTTGGTTCCGGTCGATCACCTGCCGGTCGCGATTGACGGTGTACACGACGAATCGGTTGGACTTACCGGACTTGCCGGCCTTGCCTGCGTCGGCGCTGGGGGCGAAGACGACTCCGACCGCGGCGATGACGGCGATGCACCCGAGCGCCCGAACTGCGCGCCGACCCTGACGACGATCCGGTCGACCGGTCAGAGCCGTGAGGCGGACCGCCACCACAGCCTTCCCTCCGGTCAGGCGGTGCCCGTTCATGGCGGGGGTGACACACCGTTTGGGGGCGAGTTTGTAGCAACTTAGAAGGTAGTCCCATTCATCGAAAAAAAGAGACGACGCCCATGATTCGCGCCCGTGTTTCGGCCGCCGCCCTCGCATTCATCGTCGTGGGAGCGACGTCGGTCGGGACTGCCGGATCGTCCGAGGTCTCGCCCGCTTCCCCCACCGAGACGACCAACATCTCCGTGGTGAACGACGGCACTGCCACCCGCGGATCGACCGTCGACATCTTCTGTGTGACCCAGATCGAGTCGCCGCCGCCCGGAAGCCCCGGTTTCGTCACCTCAACCGGCGTGCTGAACTTCGATGCGAGCGGGACGCCGACGACGAAGTCGGGCTCGGTGGCCGAATCCTTCTCGGCCGTCGGCAACTCGTGGGTCCCCGTC
>VGBI01000034.1 GCA_016870595.1 Actinomycetota bacterium | reverse complement strand
AGCATGCGACACAGGCCGGCGTCGTCGAGGTCCCGGGCGCGGGGATCGGGCCAGAGGCTGAGCTCGTCGCGGCACGTCCCGATGACGACGTCGACACCCCGGGCCCGGCCGTCCCCGAACGCGGTGATCGGGTCGAGGTCCACCAGGTCGGCGGAGAAGGTGGGGTGGAACGGCATCAGCCCGGTCGGCCCGGCGAGGGTCGCGAACACGGCGGCCTGCGCGGTGAGCACCGCGTCGACGGAGCGGTGCCGGGCCCGGTCCAGGACGTCGGGGGCGGCCGGGTCCAGCTCGAGCGCCCGGAGGAACGCGTCGCGCACGCGGACCGCGAGCTCCGTCGTGAGGGTGCGGGGCTCGCCGCTCTGCACGATCGCCCGCCGGAACGCGGGGCGGTCACGCAGGGCACAGAGGTGGAGCACCGAGCCGCCGCCGGCCGACTCGCCGAACACGGTCACGTTCGCCGGGTCGCCGCCGAATGCGGCGGCGTGGGCCCCCACCCACGCCAGCGCGGCGATCTGGTCGCGCAGGCCGCAGTCACCGGCCCCGTCCTCCTCCGCGTCGATCCGGAGGTACCCGAGCGCGCCGAGGCGGTAGCCCACGGTGACCACCACCACGTCGTGCTCGGCCGCCAGCCGGGCACCGTCGAAGACGCCCATCGCGGTCCCCCCGGACAGGTAGGCGCCCCCGTGGAGCCACACCAGGACCGGACGGCGCCCGGTCGGAGCCGGCGTCCACACGTTGGCGGTCAGGCAGTCCTCGCCCTGGTCGGCGACGTGGAACGGGGGCAGGCGCGACGGCACCGACCCGGCCTGGGGCGCCGCCGGACCGAACGACCGGGCCGGACGCACCCCCGTCCAGGGGGCCGGCGGCAACGGCGCCCGCCAGCGGCGCGCCCCCACCGGCGGGGCCGCGTAGGGAACCCCGAGGAAGCGCAGCAGCGGCGAGCCGTCGGGGCCCGTGACCCGGTCACCCTCGATCCACCCGGCTGCGGTCTCGACCCGCGGCGGCGTCACGGCGACGCCTCCGCCGCGAGGCGCCGATGCAGGTCGTCGCGCAGTGCACCCTTGGCGATCTTGCCGCCGGAGGCGCGCGGGAGCGCGTCGAGCACGATCAGCCGCTCGGGCCAGAGCTCCTTGCCGACGCCCCGGTCGGCGAGGTGCGCCCGCAACGCGTCGAGGTCGGGGCCGGCCCCACCGGGGGGTGCCTCCACGAACACGCACACCCGCTCGCCGAACACCGGATCGGGCAGGGCGATGGCCGCAGCGAGCGCGACCCCGGGGTGCGTCGCCACTTCGTCCTCCACCTGCGCGGCGCTGATGTTCTTCCCCCCGCGGATGATGATGTCCGACGCCCGACCCACGACCGTGAGGTAGCCGTCGGGGTCGAGGGTGCAGACGTCGCCGGTGCGCATCCAGCCGTCGGCGGTGTAGAGGTCCCGGTTCGCCGCGGCATCGCCGTAATAGCCGAGGCAGTTCAACGGGCCGCGGCAGGCGGCGACGCCGGGTCCGCCGGTCGCGGTGACGTCGGTGCCGTCGTCGGCGAGGAGCCGGACCTGCATCGACGGGATCACCCGTCCGGCGGTCCGCAGCCGACGGTCGCGGGGATCGTCGAGCGTCGTGCGGCTGAGGGCCCCGGTCTCGTTCGACCCGTAGAACTGCAGCACGGTGCACCCCGTGCGCGCCTCGAACTCCAACGCCCGGGCGTGGGGGACCATCTCGCCGCCGGTGAAGAGCACCCGGAGGTGCGACAGGTCGTGCTCGGCGAGCGTCGGCGCCTGCAGCAGCATCACGAACTGGGTCGAGACCGCGGCGAGGACCGACACCCGCTTGCGGGCCATCAGGGCGAGGGCGGCATCGGGGTCGAAGCGGGGCATCACGACGGTGGGTGCGCCGAGGAGGGTCGGGGTGACGTGCGCGGTCCAGATGCCGAACCCGAACGGGGCGGGCACCACGCTCATGAACACGTCGTCGGACCCGAGCGCCCCCGCTGCGACCGCGAGAGCGTGGAAGGCGACCCACCGCTGCTGGTCATGCATCACGCACTTGGGGAGTCCCGTGGTCCCCGAGGTCGAGTTCAACAACCAGAGGTCCGACGGGTCGCCCGAATCGGGCGGGTCGGTCGGATCGGGCCCGGATGGCGCCGGGTCCCCGGTCCGGGCCGGGACCGGGTCGACCGTGTCCAGCCCGAGCCCAGCCGCGATCTCGGGACGGTCGGTGACCAGCGTCCGCGCGCCGGTGAGGCGCACGAGGTGGGCGATCTCGCGCGCCCCGGCCCGGGGACCGACACCCACGATTACCCGACCCGCCCGCTCCACCGCCAGGTACGCAGCGTGGACGGCCGGCCCGTCGGGCAGCAGCACGGCCACCCGGTCGCCCCCGGTCCCCGTCCTGCGCAGCTCCGCCGCCAGGCGGTCGGCCCACGCGTCGTACGCGGACCAGATGATCCGGTCGTCGCCGGTGATGAAGGCCGGGGCCCCGGGCCGCTCCTGCGCGTGGCGGCGGACGACCGCCGAGAGCGTCACCGCAACGGGACCCGGGCGGTCCTCAGTAGGCGCGCCGGGTGACGAATCCGGCGACCTTGCGGCTGGCGGCGGCGGGGAGCACCTTCGTCGCCGCCACCGCGGCGACGTTGAGGATCCCGGTGACGCACACGGCCCGGCCCCGGTCGTAGGCCGTCAGGGCGGTGGCCACCACCTCGTCGGGCTGCTGCCAGACGAACTCGGGGAGGTGCTGGGGGTCGAAGCCGTCGGCCTGGAAGTTGGTGCGGGTGTAGCCGGGGGCGAGCACCATCATCCGCACCCCGGTGCCCCGGAGCTCCTCGTGCACCGCGTTGGTGAAGCTCGAGACGAACGCCTTGGTGGCGCCGTAGGTCGCGTGCCGCGGGATGGGCTGGTACGCGCTGGTCGACGACACGTTGATGACCCCACCCCGGCCCCGCTGCACCATCGGGCCGAGGGCGGCGTGGGTGAGGTGCACGAGGGCGACGACATTGAGCGCCACCTGGCCGAGCTCCCCCGCGGCGGGGAGCTCCCAGTACCGCCCCATCGTGCCCACCCCGGCGTTGTTGACGAGGAGGTCGAGCGGCCGGTCGGGATCGGCGCACCGCTCGGCCACCAGGGCCGTGCCGTCGGGGGTGGCGAGGTCGGTGGCGCACACCTCGACCGCGATCCCCTGCTCGGTGCGCAGCCGGGCCGCGAGATCCTCGAGCACGGCCCCCCGCCGGGCGACCAGGACGAGGTCGTGTCGCCGCCGCGCGAGCGCGTGCGCGAACGACTCGCCGATCCCCGACGAGGCACCGGTGACCAGCGCGACCGGCCGGGGCGACGCGCTCACAGGCCGATCACCTCGCCGACCGCGTCAACGGACGCGGGCACCGCCTCGCCCACCTCGACCTGGCTGATGGCCCGCTGCGGGTCCTTGAGCCCGTGGCCGGTGACCGTGCACACCACGACGTCGTCGGCGGCGAGCCGGCCCTCCTCGGCGGCCCGCAGCAGCCCGGCGACCGACGCGGCCGACGCCGGCTCCACGAAGACGCCCTCGTCGGCGGCCAGCGTCCGGTACGCCGCGAGGATCTCGTCGTCGGTGACCGCACCGATGTGCCCCCCCGACTCGTCGCGTGCGGCGAGGGCGCCGTCCCACGACGCCGGGTTGCCGATCTGGATCGCGGTGGCGATCGTCTGGGGCTTCGGGACCCGCGCACCCGTCACGATCGGCGCCGCGCCGGCGGCCTGCCAACCGAGCATGCGGGGGCGGCGACCGGCGTTGCCGGCGGCGAGGTCCTCGCAGTACCCGCGCCAGTAGGCGGTGATGTTGCCGGCGTTGCCCACCGGGATGCAGTGCACCGAAGGCGCATCGCCGAGCGCGGCGACGATCTCGAACGCCGCGGTCTTCTGGCCCTCGATGCGCACCGGGTTGACCGAGTTGACCACCTCGACGCCCGGCTGCTCGCCGAGCGCCCGCACGATGTCGAGCGCGTCGTCGAAGGTGCCCTCCACCGGCACGACCTTCGCACCGTGGATCAGGGCCTGGGCCAGCTTGCCGAGGGCGATCTGCCCGGCGGGGAGCACGACCGCGCAGATCAGGCCGGCCCGGGCCGCGTAGGCCGCGGCCGACGCCGACGTGTTGCCGGTGGAGGCACAGATCACGACCTTCTTGCCCCGCTCCATGGCGGTGGACACCGCCATCGTCATGCCCCGGTCCTTGAACGATCCGGTGGGGTTGGCGCCCTCGACCTTGAGGCGCACGCTCGCGACGCCGGTCCGCTCGGCCAGGCGGGGTGCCTCGACGAGGGGCGTGTTGCCCTCGAGCAACGTGACCACCGGCGTGCGGTCGGTCACGGGGAGGCGGTCGCGGAAGGCCTCGATCAGGCCCGGCCACGCGGATCCGGACGGCCGGTCCACTCAGTCCTCCTCGCCGACCACGCGGATCACCGATCCCACCCGCTGCACGACGTCGACGTCGCGGAGCGCGTCGAGGGTTGCGCGCAGGTCGGCCTCCCGGGCCCGATGGGTGATGAACACGAGGCGGGCGCCGGCGCCGAGGCCGCGCTGCTCCATCGACTTGATCGACACGCCGTGCCTCCCGAACCGGGTCGCGATCTCGGCGAGCACGCCGGGTCGGTCGGCCGCCTCGATCAGCACCGAGAAGGGCGACTCGGTCTCGGCCATCGGGCGTACCGGACGGGCCACCAGCTCGCCGATGGTGGCGCCGCGGGCGCCGGCCACGAGGTTGCGGCCGGCGTCGACGAGGTCGCCGAGCACGGCCGACGCCGTGGGATCGCCGCCCGCCCCGCGTCCGTAGAGCATCAGCTCGCCGACCGCGTCGGCCTCGATGAACACGGCGTTGAACGCGTCGCGGACCGAGGCGAGCGGGTGGTGCACCGGGACCAGGGCCGGGTGCACCCGCACCGCGATCTCGTCGCCCACCGCCTCGGCCACTGCGAGCAGCTTCACGACGTAGCCGAGGGAGCGGGCCGAGCGGATGTCGTCGTCGGTCACCCCGGTGATGCCCTCGCGGTAGACCGCGTCGGGCCCGATCGGCGCGCCGAACGCGATCGTGGCGATGATCGCCGCCTTCGCGGCGGCGTCGAAGCCCTCGACGTCGGCCGTCGGGTCGGCTTCGGCGTACCCGAGCCGCTGGGCCTCGGCGAGCGCGTCGGCGAAGGTCGAGCCGTCCTCGGTCATCCGGGTGAGGATGTAGTTGGTGGTGCCGTTGACGATGCCGAGCACCCGCCGGATCCGATCGCCGGCGAGCGACTCCCGCAACGGCCGGATGAGCGGGATGCCCCCGGCCACCGACGCCTCGAACAGCAGGTCGACCCCGGACTCCGCGGCCAGGCGGAGGAGGTCGGGCCCGTCGCAGGCGATGAGCTCCTTGTTCGCGGTCACCACCGGCCGGCCCGCGCGCAGCGCGGTCTCGATGAGGTCGCGGGCGGGCTCGACCCCGCCCATCACCTCGACCACGACGTCGACGTCGGGATCGCGCACCACGGCGGCGGGGTCGGCGGTGAAGGCCTCGGCCGGGAGCGGCAGGTCGCGGGCCCGGGCCAGGTCCCGCACCGCCACCCGGGTGATCTCGACCCGGGCACCCGCTCGGGCCGCAATGAGGTCGGCGTGCCCGGCCACGAGGCGCACCAGGGCGGCGCCGACGTTGCCGCACCCGAGAAGGCCTACCCGCACGCGATCGCTCACGGCCACAGTCTGCCCGGTCACCCGGCGTCGAGCCGGAGGAGGTCGTCCAGGGTCTCCCGGCGCACCACCACCCGGGGCACGCCACTGCGGACGAAGACCACCGCCGGGCGGGGGACCTTGTTGTAGGTGGAGGCCATGGAGTAGCCGTAGGCCCCGGTGGCCGGCGTGGCCAGGAGGTCGCCCACGGCGACGTCGGCGGGCAGGTGGGCGTCGGCGACGACGACGTCCCCCTGCTCGCAGTGCTTCCCCACCACGGCGCAGGCGAGGTCGCGGGGGGCATCGGGGCGGGTGGGCAGGTAGGCCTCGTACCCGGCGCCGTAGAGGACCGGCCGGGGGTTGTCGCTCATGCCGCCGTCGACCGCCACGTAGGTGCCGATCCCGGGGATGACCTTGACCGTCCCGACCCGGTAGAGGGTGATCGCCGCACCGGCCACGATCGAGCGCCCCGGCTCCACCATGATCCGGGGCACCGGCACACCCACCCCGGTCGCGGCCGTGGTCACGGCGTCGCGGAGCACGCGCGCGTAGGCCTCGACGTCGAGCACGGGATCGTCGGCGAGGTACCGGGCCCCGAGCCCACCCCCCAGGTTGCACTCGGGCACGGGCACGCCCCGGTCGTGGAGGTCGCGCACGAGCGTCAGCACGATGCGGGTGGCCCGGGCGTAGGAGTCGAGCGCGTAGATCTGCGAGCCGATGTGGCAGTGCAGCCCGACCAGGTCGAGCCGCGGCGACGCCGCGACCCGCAGCGCGGCGTCGCGCGCCACCCCGTCGGTGACCGTGAAGCCGAACTTCGACGCCTCGGTGCCGGTCTCGATGTACTCGTGGGTGTGGGCCTCCACGCCCGGCGTGACCCGCACGAGGACCCGGGGCGTCACACCGGTCTCGGCGCCGATGCGCTCGAGCCGGTCGATCTCGTCGTGGGAGTCGGCGACGATGCGACCCACCCCGGCGTCGAGGGCGGCCCGGATCTCGTCGTCGCTCTTGTTGTTGCCGTGCAGGACGATCCGGTCGGTCGGGAAGCCCGCGTGCCGCGCGACGTGGAGCTCGCCCCCGGTGGCGACGTCGAGGCGCAGTCCCTCCTCGGCGACCAGGCGCACCATCGCCGCGCACAGGAACGCCTTGCCCGCGTAGACGACCGCGTCGGGCCCGAACGCGGCAACGTACGCACGGGCCCGAGCCCGGATCGCGTCCTCGTCGTAGACGAACAGTGGGGTGCCGAACTCGGCGGCGAGTGCCTCGGCGTCGAGGCGCCACAGCCCCGCGGGCACCAACGACCGGTCGATCGGCGCCGCGCTCACGGCGCGCCCCCGGCGTCCGCGTTCGCCCCGTCGTCGGCGTCGTCGTCGGCCGCGTCGGCCCGCCGGGCCATCTCCTCGGGCGCACCGACCCCGAGGATGGCCAGGGCCGCGGCGAGCCCGAGGCGACACGCCTCGCCCAGCCACAGCCGGGCCTGGGTGGTCGCGGCGTCGTCGGAGATGACCCGGCAGTCGCGGTAGAAGCCGTGGAAGCGCGCCGCGAAGTCGCGCACCCAGGTCGTGACGCGGTGGGGCGCGCGCAGGGCGGCGGCCTCGGCCACGACCTCGGGGAACACCGCCAGCGCCCGGAGCAGGTCGAGCTCGCGCTCGTGGGTGAGCGGTGCGAGGTTCGTCTCGAGCAGCGGCCGGCGCACCACGCCGCGCGCCGCGGCCTGCCGGGCGATCGACGCGACGCGCGCGTGCGCGTACTGCACGTAGTAGACGGGGTTCTCCATCGACTGCGCGGTGACCACGTCGAGGTCGAAGGTCTGCGCGGTGTCGATGCCCTGGAGCAGGAAGGTCAGCCGGCACACGTCGGGGTCGACCTCGTCGAGGATGTCGGCCAGGGTCACGACGGTGCCGGCCCGCTTCGAGATGCGCACCGGCTCGCCACCCCGCATCAGCTTGACGAGCTGGCCGAGGAGCACCTCGGGCTCACCGGTCGGGTGGCCGAGCGCCTCGAGGCCGGCCTGGAGCGACTTGACCTGGCCGTGGTGGTCGGCGCCCCAGATGTCGATCAGGTGGGTCCAGCCCCGGGCGAACTTGTCCTCGTGGTAGGCGAGGTCGTTGCACAGGTACGTGGTGGTGCCGTCGGACTTCACCAGCACGCGGTCGCGCTGGTCGCCGAAGTCGGTGGCCCGCAGCCAGGTCGCCCCGTCGGCGGCGAAACTCGTCCCGCGCTCGGCGAGCGTGGCCAGCACCCGGGCCACGTCGCCCCGCTCGTGCAGCAACCGCTCGGAGAACCAGGTGTCGAAGTGCACGCCGATGCGGCCGAGGTCGTGGCGCAGCGACGCCACCACGTCGGCGTAGCCCCACTCGCGCGCCTGCGCGACCGTCACCGCGTCGCCGAGCTCGGCCCGCATGCGGTCGGTCATCTCGACCAGGTACTCCCCCTGGTAGCCGTCCTCGGGCAGCGGGACCCCCGCGTAGCGCGCGTGGAGCGACGCTGCGAAGAGGTCGAGCTGCACGCCCGCGTCGTTCAGGTAGTACTCACGGTGCACCTCGGCGCCCTGGGCCGCGAGCAGGTTGGCCAGCGCGTCGCCAACCGCGACCCAGCGGCCGCCCCCCGCGTGGAGCGGACCGGTGGGGTTGGCCGAGACGAACTCCAGGTTGATCCGCTGGCCGGCCAGCGCGTCGCCCTGCCCGAAGCGCTCGCCGTGGGCGACCACCGCTCGCAGCACGTCGTGGAGCCAGGTGGGGTCGAGGTGCAGGTTGACGAACCCGGGCCCGGCCACCTCGGCCCGGGCCAGGTGCGCGGGCGGGTCGGCCTCCAGCGCCGCCACCAGCCGGGCCGCCACCTCGCGGGGTGGGACCCCGGCCGCCTTGGCGACCTGGAGGGCGACGTTGGTGGTCCAGTCGCCGAACTCGGGCTTCTCCGACGGGGTGAGCCCGACCCCCCCGGGCGGACCGGGCAGCCCGGCCTGCACGAGCGCGCGCTCCAGGGCGCGGGTGAGGGTGTCGCGGATCACGGGGCGGTCCTTCGCCGGAGGTGCGGGGCGGGCGGAGGCCCAATGGTACTTCCGGGGCGCCGCCCGGCTCGGGGGGATCCGCGCCCCCGCCCCCCCGGCACGGACCGCGGCGAGCGGTAGGCGCCACCCCGGTCGGAGGGAGCGACGTAGGCGGTCAGTTGGAACGTGTCCCACCGGTTCAGGCAGAGCTTCACCCCGCCGGTGGTCGTGGCGAGCTCCTGGCGCTCGAGGGCGCTCCCGAAGATCGCCGTGCGGTTCTGCGGAGCGGACTCGTCCTCGCACCGGTCGGCGTTCCAGACCGTCATGTTCCCGAGAAACGTCCGCACGCCGACCCGGGCGATGATCCGGTCGCCCCGCAGGATGTCGTCGCAGACGTCGGGGCCGCTGAGGTGGTAGTCGCTCTCACACGTCTCGCCCTCGGGCGCCAGGTCGCCCGGTTGGAACCACACCGACGGGATGATGACCCGCGGCGAGATCTTCTCGGAGAGCCGGTTCACGATGCACACGCGGACCTTGTCGAGTGCCGCCTGCCGGTCGGGGCCCGCGCCGGAGGCACCGGACCCGGAACCGGAGCCACCGCCGCAGCCGCAGCCGCAGCCGGCGACCGGCCGACCCGTCCGCGCCCCGGGGGTCCCACCCCGAGGCGCTCTCCCCTCAGCAGGCTGCGCCGGTCGGCTCGATCCGGACCGACGCCTCCAGGCGGCCGGGTCGCTCGACGCACAGCTGCCACCCGGCGATGCCCGGGTCGAGCGACTGGGCGCCCGATCGGTCATCGGCCCGCCAGGACGCCTGGGGCTCGCCCCGCTGCGGCGGGACCCCGGGGCACTTGGTCACGGTGCGCACCGTCGCCGTTTCGTTCACCACGGCGAACGCCACCCGGACGACCGTGCCGCTCTGCCCGAGCGCCACGCAGACGTCGTTCTCCCCCGGGACCGCGGCGTTGCGGAACTCGGCGCGGCCGCCGGGTGGCAGGTTGGCGGGCCGCCCACCCCGTTCCGGGGTGTACGGCCATGCGCTCATGCCGGCGTCGAGGCGGTTGACGAAGACGAGTGACCGCTCCTCCCCCGACGCACCCCGGGTCGCGCGCTCGTCCGAGCCCGAGCCACCACACCCGGCCAGCGCCAGCGCAACCAGACCCAGCGCCGCCGTCAGTCACACCGTCTTCCGCACTGAAGTCCTCCCCGCCGCCCCGCGCGACCGGCCTGCGTTGGGTGCTGCCGGCGGCAGGCTACCGACGCCCCGGGCTCGCGCCTGCGCCACCCATGGGCGCCTACGCCCCCGCCACCCATGGGCGCCCGCGCCCCGGTTGGTAGCCTCCCCGGACTGCCCTCGTAGCTCAGCGGATAGAGCATCGGCCTCCGGAGCCGTGTGCGCAGGTTCGAGTCCTGCCGAGGGCGCTCCCCGACCCGGGGTCCGGTCCGCCGCCGGGCTCCCACCCCCCGCCTGACCTGCGCCTGCGCCACGCCGCTCACTGCCGGATCACGCCGTCGGCGGCACCGGGATCCCACCGGTGCACGCAGCAAGGTCGAGCCGCTCGGCGGGCGGATCGGGATCCGCGGGTGGCCGCCCGATGCGGCGGGCCTCGGCCGCCGGGGTCGCGACCGGGAACGCCCCGTCCGCCGGACCGGTCGGGTCGGGGGCGAGCGGCTCCGTCGGTGCCCCCGGCCAGCCCCGGTGGACGAGGAGGCGGAGCCCGTCCGCCGTCGCCACGAGCGACCGCGGTCCGGACCGTTCGGGGCGCAGGCCGAGCGACCGCACCACTGCGGCGGCCCGGCGGTGCGGGGCCGCCGTCACGAGGGTGACCCCGTGCACCGGGCGGTCCCCCGGGCGCGGGTAGCGCAGCGCGAGCGCGAGCTCACCGGTGACGACGTGGTCGATCCCCGCATCGGCGAAGGCGGCGCACATCTGGGTGGCCCACCGTCCGGCGACGGCGGCGGCCACGAACGACCGGCGGCGCAGTCCGGCCGTGCGCACCCGCCAGGCCGGGTCCGTTGCGGCCGCGAGCGCGTCGTCGAGGAGCAGCAACGCCCGCCAGCCCGCGAACCCGAGGGCGTCCGGCGCGGTGCGCACGAGCGCACCGACCGCGGTCGCCGTCCGCTCGGGACCCACCGGTGCGAGCGCGGCGTCCACCAGGACGCCCGCCACCGGGTCCCCGGCGCTCATCGGGTCTCGGTCTCGGTCGCAGTCCGGGTCCGGGCCCGGACCATGCCCACCGCCCGCAGGTAGTCGCCGTAGTCCGCCCGACCGGTGCGGGTGGTGCTGTCCGGGTGGAGCCGCCGGATCAGGGCGAGCACGGGCACGTCCACCTCGGCCACCCCGAGGAGTCGGGCCCGGGCCAGCCACTCCACGAACTCCCCCACCCGGAGGTCCTCGGTGAACGGGCCCACGCGGTCGAGCACCGACCGCCGGGCCAGGATGCCCCCGGCCAGGACCGCCGCCGGGAGCGCCGCGACCGTCCCGGGGTCCGGGGGATCGCCCTCCGGGTCCACCGTGGCGTGGACCCGCCCGACCGCGATGGCGGCGGGCGTCGCGGTGAGGGCTGCCGCGAGCCGGGCCGTGCGGTCGGGGGGCCAGACGTCGTCGGCATCGAGGAACCCGAGCCAGGGTCGCCCCCCCGCCTCGACCCCGGCGTTGCGGGCTGCGCCGATGCCCCGGTGCCGGTCGAGGCGGACGAGGGTGATCCGGGAGTCGGCCCATCCGGCCACGAGAGCGGCGGTCCCATCGGTGCTGGCGTCGTCGACGACCACCACGTGGACGTCGGCCTCCTCCTGGGCCAGCGCCGACGCCACCGCGGCGCCGATGAACCGCTCGCCGTTGCGGACCGGCACGACCACGTCGAGCCGCACCGGCGCGTTCACGTCGGGCCGCACGGGCGCGTTCACGTCGGGCCGCAGGGGTGCGGCGGCCCGGGTCCGGGCGAGATGGGCCCGCACCGACCCGAGCAGCCCCGCGTGGTCGCGCGTGGACCCCCGCGACTGGTTCGCCGGGTGGACGCCCCGCTCGAGCACCACGCGCTCCACCACGACCGGGGGGACCTCGCCGTCGAGCAGACGCAGGTACCAGTCGACGTCGTCGAACATCCCCTTGGTCTCGTCGATGCGGCCGACCCGGTCGAACACCGTGCGCCGGAACAGCCCGGCCCCGAACACGTGGCCGGGCTGGTCTTCGGCGAACCAGGCCGGGCGCGTCCAGGCCGGTGGCGCCGACCCGTCGATCGTGCGGTACTCGACCCGGCCGTGCACGGCGTCGGCACCGGACTCGGTGAGGGCGGCGTGGAGCACCGCGACGTGGTCGGGAGTCCAGCGGTCGTCCTGGTCGAGGAAGGCGACGAACGGGTGGTCGCCGCCCTCGAGCCCGCGGTTGCGGGCGGCGGCCACACCCCGGTTCTCCGGGTGCACGTGCACGACCAGCGCATGACCGGCCGCCTCGACGCGGGCACGCCAGTCCTCCACCACGGCGACGGAGTCGTCGGTCGAGGCGTCGTCGACCACGATGACGCGCAGGCGCCCTGCGGTCTGGGTGACGATGCTGTCCAGCGCCCGGCCCACGAGGTGCGCACCGTCGTGGACCGGGATCACCACGTCGACACGCGGGTCCATGTGATCGTTCGCCGCTCCGAGGATGTCGTCGAGGTCGGCGACGGTCCGGTCGAGCGCGTCGCGACGAGGGAGGACGAATGCCGGACGGGCCCCGCACACCGCACCGATGCGGGTGAGCACCTCGGTCTGGTGGTCCGGGAGCGCCCCGACCGTCGACGGCGCCGTCGCAGTGCGGGCGCGGGCCCCGGACACCCGCCGCACCGGCGCGTCCGCGCCGGCGCCGGGGTCGAGCACGACCACTCCGACGAGGTCGAGGGCGTCGACGAGGGTGCGTCCGTCGGTGGCGGTGAGGCGATGCACCCACTTGCGGCCGCCGATCACCCACGATCGCGTCGGCAGCCCGACCGGAGGTGGATGGGCGGCACCGACCTTGGTCTTCACCGCGGCATAGACCGCCTCCGCCGTCCAGCGTGTGCCCGGCACCGCGGTCCCGTCGGGGCCGGTCCGCACCGGGAGGACCATCACGGCATCGTCACCGGCCGTGATCCAGCCACGGGCCAGGGCCGCGAGGGTGGTCGTCGACTTGCCGAACCCGGCGTCGCCCACCACGAGGACGCCACGGGCCGGCCGGGTGGGTGGGTCCGACGGGGCGCGGGGCGGGCGCCCGATCGCCGCGGCGTGCACCAGGACCCCGCCGCACGCGAGCGCCACCCAGTGGACCAGGGGCCGCAGGGGGGTCACCTGCTCGTACTCGTCGGGCGGGCCGGTCCGCAGCACGACCGCCCGGCCCGACGCTCGGTCCCACGCGCTGACGGTGCCGTCGTGGACCGCCCGGCCGATCGCGACCACGGCGTCGCCGCGGGGCGGGGGACCGAGCGTGTTGGCGACATCGGCGATCGCGCCGCTGCACAGGTCGAGGGCGGGACCGGCACCCGGCGCACGAGCGGCAGCGGTGCCGACGACATCGCCTGCGACATCGACGTCGGCGACGGGGCGGGCCCACGCGGCGTCGAAGGGGGTGAACCACTCGGGGCGCGCCGAGCGGTGCCGCAGTCGCGCCGGGCCCCAGCACGCCCCGACGAGCGGCACCGCGGTCGCCGCCAGGCGCGCGTGGGCCGCCGCGACCCACGCCGCCGGGGTCAGCCCTCCCGGGGCGTCGGCCATCCGTGCGTGTCGTCGGCGTCGTGGATCGGATCGAGGCCGAGGAGGTCGGCCATGTCGTCGTGGGCCTCCAGCTCGAGCGGACCTCCCGCCCACTCGACCGGAGCGGTCAGGGCTGCAGCGGTGGTCGCAACGCGCACGAGGCCGGCGCCGAGCAGGCGGTCGAGGAATGCGAGCACCGCAGTGACCGCCTCGGGGCTCCGGTCGGCGACGATCGTGCGGGGCGGCACCGCCGTGGTGAGCGCCCGCCACACGCCTGCCGAGGCGGGCGCGACCACGTAGTAGATGCCGTGCTCGAGGTCGATGGCCAGGACCTCACCGTCGACCTCGTCGCTGATCACCGCCGGGGCGCACAGCTCGTACGGCTGGTCGAGCCGGTCGTCGTCGGAACTCACCCGATCCCCTTCACTCGATCCCCTGCTCGCAGCCGTCTCACGCGGTGCCCCTCACGCGGGCTTCCCGCGACCCCGGCGCCTGGTACGGGTGTCCCGGACGGCGCCGGCGACATGGGCCGTGACTCCGACCGCCCGATCATACGGAGCCACGTCGTAGACGACCGTCACCGCTGCGTGCGCCGCTCCGACGCGCGCGTGCCACTGCTCCGGGTCGGCGAGCGCGCGTACCGCGTCGGCCAACGCGTCGGGCGTGTCGGCGACCGTCACCCCGTCACCGGGACCGGCGTCACGCACCAGCAGCCCCCGTGCCCCCACCGGCGTGGTCACCACCGGCAGCCCCAGCCCCATCGCCGCGACGAGCTTGCGCTTGGCCCCGGCACCGAAGCGCAGTGGGGCCAGGAGCAGGCGGTGGTCGTGGTGCAGCGCCCGCAGCGCGACGTCGTCGATCCGGTCCGTGAACCGCAGCCCGTCCGCCGCCGACGGACGCCACGGCGGAGGCCAGTCCCCCACCACGGTGACCGGATCGTCGACGCCGGCACGGCGCAGGCGGGGCAGCACCTCGGCCACCGTCCACACGAGGGCATCGCGGTTCGGGGCGTGGTGCGCGCCCCCCACCAGCAGGATCCCCCGCCGATCGGCGGGCGGCCGGGGCCCCCGGTCGAGGTCGCCGGGCCCGAGGCGGTAGTACGGCACCGCGACCGCCCGGGGCGAACCGTCGGGCGCACCGGCGGGCGCACCGGCGATCGCCGCCTCGGTCACGCTCGGGTAGGTGGTCACGTCGGCGGCCCGCCGGGCGGCCCGTTCGGCCACCGCGAGCAGGCGGGCCCGCCGGGGGTCGGTGCCGAGCACCGCCGCCTCGGCCCCGAGGCGCTCGGCGTGGAGATCGTGCCCGCAGTGCACCACCGCGACCTCGGGGCGCGCCGCGAGCACGGGCGCGACGTGGACCATCGGGCCGGGGCGCTGCACGAACACGAGGCCGCACCGCTCGGCGTCGAGCACCGTTGCGACCGCCGCGGGCCCGACCGCCGGGTGCACGCGTGCGCTACGCGACGCGAGCATGGCCGTGAGGTCGGCCCGTCCGCGCGGGTCACGCCCGAGACCCACGACCGTGACCGCGTCCCCCCGGGCGACGAGCGCGTCGATCAGGTCCACCGTCGCGCGCTCCCCTGCGGATCGGGTCGGGTCGGGCCACCCGGCGTCGATCACCGCGACTGCGCGCGGGTCGACGGTCACGGCGTCGGGGTCCCGGGATCCGTCGCACCGGTCCGGTCCCGCCGTGCGAGGGCGGCGGCGTACCGGGGGATCGCGACGAGCGAGGTCCCGAGCGGCTCCGTGGCGGTCCGGGCCGTCCAGGTGAGCACGTGGCGACGCAGTCGCATGCGCCGCGGTGGAGGTGGTCCGGTCCGGACCGCATAAGCGACCGCGGTTCGGCGGCCCGGCGCCGTGGCGTCGAGCCGGGCGCGCGCGTCAGCGGGAACCGGTACGCCGAGCGCGTCGGCGAGGTACCCGAGCGCATCGGCGACGTCGGGCGTCACTCCGCGACGCGACGCGTCCGCCACCACGACGTCCCAGTCGATGCCGCCACCCCGGATCAGCACGGCGGCATCGGCCGCCCAGCGCAGTGCGGGCTCCCGGCCGACCGCGGCGCCGTGCGCGATGACGTGCACGAGCAGGTCGGCCGCCGAGGGCGCCCGCACGGCGGTTCCCCCCACGTCGAAGGGCACCGAGCGGGCCCAGACCGGGTCGTCGGCTCGGTCGCGATCGAAGAACCGACGGCCCCAGGCCGCCGGGGCCCCGGGAAGCGCGACCGACCGGTGCACCTGCCAGTGCAGGTCCAGGGCCGGACCGTCTCCGGGTGCCTGCAGGTCCACGGCGCGCGCGTCGACGACGAAGGCGGGATCCACGACGACGCGGGTCGTGTAGCCCCGGGCCCGGAGACGGCGGAGGGCCGCATCGAAGTCGCGTGGTCGCACGAGCACATCCACGTCGTGCAGTGGGCGCAGACCCGGATCCCCGTAGTGCCGGAGCGCGAGGGGAAGACCCTTCAGTGCCATCACCCCACGCCCGTCCGCACCCAGATCACCGAGGACCGGGGCCGTCACGTGCACCAGCCAGCGGAGGCGGGCCCGGGTGTGGCGCCGCAGGTCCCGGCCCCGGGCGAGCAGGGGCCCGTCGGGACTGTCGGCCGCCCGGGTGGCCGCGATCAGGGGCAGGAGCCGCTCGTGCTCCGGGGGGAGGCCCCCGACCCGCCTGCAATACGCGTCCCAGGCGGCGCGCCCGTCGGCGTCGGTGCGCAGCGCGGCCCGCAGCACGAGGTCGTCGGGACCCGTCGGCAGCCAGGCCGGATCGCTCCCCCGGGGCGGGCGGCCCAGGATCCGGTCGGTGCCGCACACCCACACCGTGGGCCGCGTGGCTGCGGGCCTCATGCGAACGCCGGGATCACCTTGCGGCCCACCAGCCGGATCATGGTCGCGATGTCGGCGAAGTCCCCGAGCGACGCCATGCCGGTGTCGGCCGGGAGTCCCGCACCGAACGCCAGGTGCACGTGGTCGCAGCCGGTCAGGTCCCGGTAGCGAGCGATCTGCGCGACGGCGTCGTCGGGGGCGCCGTAGACGAGTCGGTCGGCGGCGATCTCCTCGGGTCCGACGTCGTCGCCCGCGTCGATCCGGGCGAACAGCGCCCGCTCGACGTCGTCCTCGACCGATTCGCGCCAGTGCTCCATGAGCCCGTCCACGTACGCGGGCAGCACCTCGTCCATCACGTGCCGACGGTCCGCGCCGACCCACGCGTACCGGCGCAGGATCCACGCCGGGGCCCGGGCCTCCCGGTCGCAGCCCGCGCGGTACACCTCGAGGCACGACTGCGCCTTCGCCAGCGACTGCACCGGCCCGCACACCCACGCGTCGCCGAGGCGGGCGGCACGGTCGACCGCGGCGTCGGCCACACCCGCAACCCACAGCGGTGGGTGCGGCTGCTGCACGGGGCGAGGGTGCACGGTGAGCTCGGGGAACGACCAGAACCGGCCCGAGAAGCTCGTGCGCTCCTCGGTCCAGACCTGCTTCATGATGGCGAGCGCCTCCTCCATCCGCGCGCCCCGGGTCGCGAAGTCCGAGCCCATCACCTCGTACTCGAGCGGCCACCACCCGAGCCCGACGCCGAGCGAGACGCGGCCGCCCGACACCTCGTCGATCGTCGCCACCTGCTCGGCCACCCGCACCGGGTTGTGGATCGGCAGCTGGAAGATCCCGGTCCCCACCCGCACGGTCGACGTGCGTGCCGCGACCGCGGCCAGGAAGGTGAGCGGGTCGGCCAGGTTCCCGGGCATGAAGTGGTGGTGGCCGATGGTGACGGTGTCGAACCCGCACTCCTCGGCGATGACCGCGAGGTCGTAGGTCTCGCGGTACGGGTCGGTCGCCGACCGGTCCTTGAGGAGCGGCAGGGAGAGCGAGAACCGCACGCACACGTCATAGCACGGCTCGGGAACGGCACCGCCAGGGCTGGCGCCGCGCACCCCGGGCTACGGTGCGCGCATGGAACTCGACGGCAAGGTCGCGCTGGTCACCGGGGGCGGATCGGGGATCGGGCGGGCGGTGGCGCTGCGGTGCGCCGCCGAGGCGATGCGCGTCTGCGTCGTCGACCGCGACGCCGATGCGGCCCACGCCGTGGCGGTCGAGGTGGGCGGCATCGCCGTCGTGGCCGACGTCGGCGACGCCGCTCAGGTCGACGCCGCGTTCGCCGAGTGCGCCGACCGCCTCGGTGGGCCCGACCTGGCGGTCTGCAACGCCGGCATCGCCATCGGCGTCGCCGACCTCACCCTGCTCGACGACGCCGAGTACCGGCGGATCCTCGGCCCCAACGTCGACGGCGTCGTGTTCAGCGCCCGCGCCGCGATCCGGGCGATGCGGGCCCGTGGCGGCGGGGTCATCGTGGCCACGGCGTCCCTGGCCGGGCTCATGGGCTTCGCCCCCGACCCCGTGTACGCGCTCACCAAGCACGCCGTGGTGGGCCTCGTCCGGTCGATCGCCCCCACGCTGGCCGCCGACGGCATCGCCGCCCACGCCGTGTGCCCCGGCCTCACCGACACCGCGATCCTGGGCCCCGAGATCCGAGGGGCCCTCGACGCCGCCGGGTTCCCGCTCATGGACCCCGCCCAGATCGCCGAGGCGGTGGTCACCGCCGCCCGGGCCCCGGCCGAGGCCAGCGGCACCTGCTGGGTGTGCCAGCCCGGTAGGGCGCCGACCCCGTTCGAGTTCCACCGGGTCCCCGGGCCCCGCACCGACGCCGGCCGCGGGCAGGTGCCGACCCTGCCCGGCGCCCCCGGCTGAGCGGGTCCGACCGGAGGGGTCCGACCGGAGGGATCCGACCGGGACCCTCACCCGCCGCGTCCGGGCCGGGGAAACGGGGTGGCCCGGAATCGGCCGCGAGTCCCTACGATGGAGGGCCGCCGATCGGGAGCCCTCCATGAGCGACGACGAGACCATGGAACGCGAACGCGTCCGCCCCGAGATCCTGGTGCCGTCCGCCGACCTCGCGCGGGCCGGACTCGCGAGCGACGGCGAGACCGGGGGCGACGACGAGACGGCCGAGCAGGTCACCCAGCCGACCAAGCTGATCCGGATCGCGTCGATGGTGCGGTCGATGCTCGACGAGGTGCGCCGGGCCCCGCTCGACGACGCCGGGCGGCGTCGCCTGCGCGAGATCCACGAGAAGTCGCTCTCCGAGCTCGAGTCGGTGCTGTCCCCCGACCTGCAGGCGGAGCTCGCCGAGGTGGTCCTCCCGCTCGAGCAGGACACCCCGACCGAGTCCGAGCTGCGCCTCGCCCAGGCCCAGCTCGTCGGCTGGCTCGAGGGCTTGTTCCACGGCATCCAGGCCACGCTGTTCACCCAGCAGGCCGTCGCCCAGTCCCAACTCGAGGAGATGCGCCGTCGGCGCGCCCTCGAGCTGGCGCAGCCGGGGGGGCCGAACCCGCCCAGCGGCTATCTCTAGCCCGCGTCCGACCCCACCCGGACCCACCCGACCGGAAGCCCCGATGCCCAGCCTGCCTGTGTCCTCCGACGACGTGACCTCCGCCGCCCCGCCTTCCGGCGAGTGGACCCCCGACCGCTGGCGTGACCGCCCCGCGGCGCAGCAACCCGACTGGCCCGACCCCGACGCCCTCGAGGCCGCGCTCGCGGAGTTGCGGCGCCAGCCCCCGCTGGTCTTCGCCGGCGAGGCCCGCAGCCTCTCGGAGCAGCTCGCGGCCGCGGCCGAGGGCCGGGCGTTCCTCCTCGTCGCGGGCGACTGCGCCGAGTCGTTCGCGGCGTTCTCGGCCGACGCCATCCGCGACAAGCTCAAGATCATCCTGCAGATGTCGGTGGTGCTCACCTACGGCAGCGGCGTCCCCACGGTGAAGGTGGGCCGCATGGCCGGGCAGTTCTCCAAGCCCCGCTCGTCGCCCACCGAGACCCGCGACGGCGTCGAGCTGCCGTCGTTCCGGGGCGACACCGTCAACGACTTCGCGTTCGAGGCCACCGCCCGCCGCCCCGACCCGAGCCGCCTCGTGCAGGCCTACCACCAGTCGGCGTCGACCCTGAACCTGGTGCGCGCCTTCACCAAGGGCGGCTTCGCCGACCTCACCCGCGTCCACGCCTGGAACCAGGAGTTCGTCGCGTCGAGCCGGGAGGGCCAGCGCTACCTGGCCCTGGCCAACGAGATCGAGCGGGCCCTGCGCTTCATGGCCGCCTGCGGCATCGACCTCGGTACCGAGACCCTGCACGAGGTGGACTTCTGGGTCGCCCACGAAGCCCTGCTCCTCGGGTTTGAGGAGGCCCTCACCCGGCGCGACAGCCTCACCGGCGACTGGTACGACTGCTCGGCGCACCTGCTCTGGATCGGGGAGCGCACCCGCCAGCTCGACGCCGCCCACGTGGAGTTCCTGGCCGGGGTCGAGAACCCGATCGGCGTGAAGCTGGGCGCCGACGTGGCCCCCGACGACGTGGTGGCCCTCTGCGACCGGCTGAACCCGGACCGGCGCCCCGGGCGCCTCGTGCTCTTCACCCGGATGGGCGCCGACCGGGTCGGCGACGCCCTCCCCCCGGTGCTGCGCGACGTCACCGCCGCCCGGCACCCGGTGGTGTGGGCCTGCGACCCGATGCACGCGAACACGTTCACCCACGCGAGCGGCTACAAGACCCGCCGCCTCGACGACATCATGCGCGAGATCGAGGGGTTCTTCGCCGCCTGCGACGCCGCGGGCGTCGCGCCCGGCGGCGTGCACGTGGAGCTCACCGGCGAGAACGTCACCGAGTGCCTCGGTGGCTCCGACGAGGTCCTCGACGAGCACCTCGAGGAGCGCTACGAGACCATGTGCGACCCCCGGCTCAACGCCCGGCAGTCGCTCGATCTCGCCTTCCGCGTCGCCGAGCTGCTGCGCCGCTGACCGGCCCGTCGCCCGGGCGGGTCAGCCTCCGGCGATCTGCGCCTCGGCGGCGTCGATCGCCGCGAGCGCGGCGTCGCGCGCGCCAGCGCTCGCCGCGAGCAGCGGGAGCCGGAGATCGGGGGTCGGGATCCGACCCTGGGCGTGGAGCACGGCCTTGAACACCGCCGGGTTCGGCTCGGCGAAGCAGGCCTGCACCACCGGGAGGAGCGCCTCGTGGCGGAGGCGCCCGCCAGCGATGTCGCCGGCGAGCCCGCACTCGATCATGCGGACGAAGTGCGCGGTGCACACGTGCGCCGACGCGCAGATCGCGCCGGCGCCGCCCATGAGCACCGTCGGGAGCAGGTAGGGGTCGTCACCGCCGAGCACGGCGAAGTCGGCCGGGGCCCGGGCCAGGATCTCGAGCGTCGCGACGTCGATCCCGTCGACCGCCTGCTTGACCCCCACGACGTTGGGGTGGGCGGCGAGCTCGAGCATGCCGGCGGCCTCGAGCACGCGGCCGGTCCGCAGCGGGATGTTGTACACCACCACCGGCACCGGGCTCGCGTCGGCCGCCGCGCGGACGTGGGCGACGATGCCGGCCTGGCTCGGCCGGACGTAGTACGGCACGACGATCATCGCGTGGGTGGCCCCGGCCACCGCGGCGTACGCCTCGGTGGCCGCGAGTGTCGCCGCGGTGTTGTTCGACCCCGAGCCGACGATCACCTGGGCGCCCCGCTCCCGGCCGACGCGGGCGCACACCTCGACCACGGCCCGCTTCTCGTCGGCGTCGAGCAGGGGTGCCTCCCCGGTGGTCCCGAGCGGGACCAACCCGGCGGCGCCGGCGTCGAGGTACCCCGACGCGAGGCCTTCCAGCGCGTCGAGCGCCACCGAGCCGTCGGCGGCGAACGGGGTGATCAGCGGGACGTACACACCGCGCAGGGACGGGGTCGGCATCACCCGGCACGGTAGCCTCCGCCCGCGTGGCGGGTCTGAGTGGGTTCCTCATCGGCGTGCTCGCCGGGGTCGCGACCGGGATCCTGTCCGGGATGTTCGGGGTGGGCGGTGCGGTCGTCTCCACGCCCGTGATCCGGGCCCTCGGCGCGACGCCGATCGACGCGGTCGGGTCGACCATCCCCTCGGTCCTCCCGTCGGCCATCAGCGGCACGCTGCGCTACGCCCGCGAGGGCCTGGTCCGCTGGCGGGTGTTCGCCTGGACCGCCGGGTTCGGGATCCTCGCCGCCGTCGGCGGCGCGCTCACCACCGACCTCGTCCCCGGCGACGGGCACCTCCTGATGCTGGCCACCGCCGTCCTCCTCGCGTTCACCTCGTTCCGGCTGGCCCTCCCACCCCGCGCCCCGGCCGTCGTCGCCGCCGACCGGCCCGCCGTGCCAGCCGCGCCGCTGGTCGAGCGGGCCGGGGTGCCCTACTGCGCCACCGCCGGGATCGCCGCCGGCGCCCTCAGCGGTCTGCTCGGGATCGGGGGCGGGATCCTCCTCGTCCCGCTCTTCACGTCGTGGATGCGCCTGCCCCTCAAGGCGGCGATCGCGACGTCGCTCGCCTGCGTGGGCGCGCTCTCCGTCCCGAGCCTCGTCACCCACGCCGCACTGGGGCACGTCGACTGGCAGTACGCGCTGCCGCTGACGATCGGGGTCATCCCCGGCGCACGGATCGGCGCCCACCTCGCGCTCCGGGCGACCGAGCGCACGCTGCGGATCGCCGTCGCGTCGGTGCTCGGCGCGATCGCCGTCGTCTACTTCGTCGGTGAGCTCGACTCGCTCCTGGGGTGACGCCGCCCGTCCGGCGATCCGGCAATCCGGCGGTCCGGCGATCCGGCGGTCAGCCGGTCAGGGCCCGGGCCCGGGCGAACACCGCGTCGAGCATGGGCTCGGTCAGGCGACCGGTGAAGGTGTTCTGCTGGCTCGGGTGGTAGCACCCGAGGATCGTGTAGCGCGCCGACGCGACCTCCACCCCGTGCCCGAACTTCGGGCGGGGCACCGGGCGGGACTCACCCTGCGCGAGGAGCACGCGCCACAGCGCATCGAAGGCGAAGCCACCCAGCGTGACGACCACCGAGAGCCGCGTGAGCGCGTCGAGCTCGCGTGCCAGGAAGGGCAGGCATGTGTCGCGCTCCTGCGGGGTGGGCGCGTTCGCGGGAGGGGCGCACCGCACCGCCGCCGCCACGTAGCAGTCGGTGAGCGCCAGGCCGTCGCCGGCCCGCTCGGACACCGGCGAGCTCGCGTACCCCGCCCGGTGCAGCGCGGCGAAGAGCCAGTCGCCCGAGCGGTCGCCGGTGAACACCCGGCCGGTCCGGTTACCCCCGTGGGCCGCCGGCGCGAGCCCGAGCACGAGCAGGCGGGCACCGGGGTCACCGAAGCCGGGAACCGGGCGGCCCCAGTAGTCCTCGGCCCGGAAGGCCGCCCGCTTCTCCCGGGCCACCTGCTCGCGCCAGCCGACGAGGCGGGGGCAGGCCCGGCACGCCACGATCTCCTCGGTCACCGCCCGCACCGCGTCGGGGCCGGGAGCGTCGTGTGCCATCGCCCGTGGATCGTACGAGGCGGCGTCGTAGATTGCGGCCGTGCGCGTGCGGCTCCTCGTCAACCCGAAGGCGTCGTCGATGACGCCGGCCCGGTGGGCCCACCTCGAGGCGGGCCTGGCCGCGAGCCACCGGGTCGACACGGTGGCGACCAAGGCCCGGGGGCACGCGACCGCGCTCGCTGCGGCGGCGGCGGCCGACGGGATCGAGGTCGTCGTCGTCGCCGCCGGCGACGGCACCCTCAACGAAGCCGCGGCCGGCCTCCTCGGCACCGCGACGGCACTGGCCGCCCTCCCCGGGGGCTCGACCAACGTGTTCGCCCGGGCCGTCGGCTTCCCGAACCGCCTCCGCCCGGCACTCGCCGCGCTGCTCGTCGCCCTGGGCACCGACCCGGTCCGTCCGCTCGGGATCGGCCTCGCCGGTGACCGGCCGTTCCTGTGCCACCTCGGTGCCGGCTTCGACGCCGCGGTGGTCGCACGCATGGAGCGGCTCGACCCGCGGGTCAAGCGCATCGCCGCGCATCCGGCCTTCGCCTGGCAGACGCTGCGGACCCTCGCCCACGGTGTGGACCGGGCGACCCCGGTCGTCCACGTCACCACCCCGGACGGGCAGCACCACGCCGCCCGCTTCACCGTGGTCTCCAACCTCGCGCCGTACTCGTACGTCGGGCCGCGCCGAATGCTCCTGACCCCCGACGCCGGGCCCGACCGGCCGCTCGCCGTGACCTCGATGACCCGGCTCCGGCTCCGCGACGCAGTCGGCGCGTTCGGCTCGTCGGTGGGCCGGGCCCGCCACCTCCAGCACACGCGCGAGGTGGTGCAGCTCCGCGACGTCCACGCGCTGCGGCTGGAGGCGCCGGACGGCGCGTTCCCCTGGCAGGTCGACGGTGACCACCTGGGGACCACCGCGACCCTCGACGTGCGCTACGCCCCCGATGCGCTGCGGGTCGTGCTCCCCGTCCGACCGGGGGCGGGGACCCGCAGCTAGCGGCCGAGTACCTGGAACGCGACGTCGGGAACGTCGGTGACGATGGCATCGACCCCAAGATCGGCCATCCGCGCGATCTCGGCCGGGTCGTTGACCGTCCACACGTTCACGGCGAGGCCCCGCTCATGGGCGCGCGCGACGAAATCCGCACCGGCGGCGTCGGCGAGGGCGCGGACGTCGGGATGGAGCGCCTCGTGCCCGTGCTCGACCGCGAGGTCGACGACCGCGGCGAGGTCGGTCCCGACCATGAACAGGTAGGCGGTCGGAAGCTCCGGTGCCCGCTCGTGCACGCGGTCGATCGTGGGCAGGTGGAACGACGACACGAGGACACGGTCGGTGGCGCCCCGCCCCCGGACCTGCGCCACCACCGCCTCGGCCACCGACTCGTCCGGGTCGAAGTCGGGCTCCCAGGGCAGGTTCTTGATCTCGACGTTCACGAGCAGGCCGGCGGCGACGTCGAGCGCGGCCTCGAGCGTGGGGATCGCCGGGAACCGGGCGGCCACCTCGGCGTGGGCGACCATGGCCAGCACCGGCCCGTCGGCCGGGCCCGGGTCGTGGTGCAGCACGAGCACGCCGTCGGCGGTCCGGCGGACGTCGAGCTCGATCCCGTCGGCCCCGAGGTCGCGGGCGACGGCGAAGGCCTCGATCGTGTTCTCGGGCGCCCGGCGGCGGGCGCCCCGATGAGCCAGGACGAGCGGTCGGGTCACGAGGCTCCTCGGGACGAGGGTGACGGGGGCGGGACGGGACACGGGGCGCACGGGGCGCACGGGGCACCTGGGGGGTTTCTGGGGAATTCTGGTGGCTCCCTGGGGAGAAATCGGCCATCCCCTTGCCGTCCCCCGCCATCTCCGGCCCTCCCCCGGGCTGACCCCCGGGGGAGGCGGGGCCGGGCGGCCTGGGGACAACCGGGCCGGAAGTGTGGACAACCCGGCGACCACCCGGGAGAACCCGGGCGCGCGCGGGGACGACGGGGCCCGATCCGGGGGCCGCCTGGGGATCTCCTGGGGATGAACGGGACCCCGGCTGGGGACGACAGGGGACGAAGTCACAAAAGCCCAGGTCAGAGGCCTTGTGCGCCGGGGCCGCACCCCCTAGTGTCGTTCACCCGCCTCCACCCGCCTCGAGGGATCTCCCGAGGACGGCGAGCGGCCCCGGTCCTGCGCCGCAGGCCGCACCCTCACCCACCGACGAAAGATCGACACCGTGGCCCTCACCTGGATCCGCACCCACGACTGGAACACCGAGAGCTGGCGCAGCCGCTCGGCCTGCCGCGAGTCCGACCCCGACGTGTTCTTCCCCATCGGCGTCACCGGCAACGCCCAGGAGCAGATCGAGACCGCCCGACGGATCTGCACGGCCTGCCAGGTCGCCCCCGAGTGCCTCGAGTTCGCCCTGGCCACCAACCAGGAGGCGGGCATCTGGGGTGGCACCACCGAGGAAGAGCGACGCAAGCTCCGCAAGGGCTGGGTCGCGACCCAGCGCGCCACCGCCTGATCCGCCGGGATCCGGTGGCACCCGGCGGCGTCAGTCGTCGTCGGGGCCCCCCACCGGGACCCGCACCACGGCCCGGGCACCGCGGTCGTCGACGAGCTCGAGCGAGCCGCCCATCTCGGTCGTCACGAGCGTGTGGACGATCGAGAGGCCGAGCCCCGCCGGGGCGTCGAGGGTGAACCCGGGCGGGAGGCCGACGCCGTCGTCGGCCACGACCACGACGGCGTCGTCCCCATCGCGCGCCAGGGTGACCCGCACCCGCCCCGCCCCGGCCGCGCTCCGGCCGGGGGGGAAGGCGTGGTCGACCGCGTTCTGCACCAGCTCGTTGAGCACGACCGCGAGCGGCGTGGCCAGGTCGCCGGGCAGGTCGCCGACCTGCCCCTCCACCTCGATCCGGATGGGGAAGTCGGGACCGCCCGATGCCTCCTCGACCAGGCGGGCCAGGGGCCGCACGATCTCGTCGAACGGCACGACGTCGGACGCGTCGCGCGAGAGCGTCTCGTGGACCACGGCGATGGCCCGGATCCGCCGCTCCGACTCCTCGAGCGCCGCCCGGGCCTCGTCCGACTGCAGGCGGCGGGCCTGGAGCCGCAGCAACGCCGCGATGGTCTGCAGGTTGTTCTTGACCCGGTGGTGGATCTCCCGGATCGTGGCGTCCTTCGTCACGAGCATGCGGTCCCGGTGGCGGAGGTCGGTCACGTCCCGCATCAGCACGATCGCACCGACCACGTCGGTGGCCGCGAGCAGGGGCAGGGCGTGCACCACCACCGACGACTCACCGCGCTGCAGCTCGAGCATCACCGGCG
>VGBI01000033.1 GCA_016870595.1 Actinomycetota bacterium | reverse complement strand
TTCCGACCCCAGACTTCCGAGACGGAGGACCTCGTCCGTCTCTACCTCGACGACGTCGGTCGTCACGACCTGCTGACCAAGGACGACGAGGTCCGCCTGGCCCAGGCCATCGAGGCCGGCGAGGCGGCCCGCAAGACCCTGGCCGGCCCCAAGTCCGCCCTCACCCGCACCGAGAAGCGGGAGCTCGAGCGCAACGTCCGCAAGGGCGACGCGGCCCGCCAGCAGTTCGTGGAGTCGAACCTGCGTCTGGTGGTCTCGATCGCCAAGAAGTACCAGTCGTCGGGCCTCCCGCTGCTCGACCTCGTGCAGGAGGGCAACCTCGGCCTCATGCACGCGGTCGAGAAGTTCGACTGGCGCAAGGGCTTCAAGTTCTCGACCTACGCCACCTGGTGGATCCGCCAGGCCATCAGCCGCGGCATCGCCAACACGGCCCGCACCATCCGGCTGCCGGTCCAGGCCGAGGACGAGCTGACCCGCCTGCGCCGGGCCTACACGGTGCTGGAGGAGCGCTTCGGCGCCTCCCCGACCGTCGAGGACCTCGGCGTGGAGGCCGACCTCACGGCCGCCCGGGTGCGTGAGCTCATCCCGTTCCTGTCCGACCCGGTGGCGCTCGACGCCCCCGTGGGTGAGGACGGCGACACCGAGCTCGGCGACCTCGTCGGTGACCCCAACGCCGAATCGCCGGTCGACGCGGCGATCCGGGCCTCGCTGCCCGCCGAGGTGGAGCGCATGTTCGCCCTCCTCGACGAGCGGGAGCGCCGGGTCCTGTCGCTGCGCTACGGCCTCGACCGGGGCGAGCCCCGCACCCCCGAGGAGGTCGGCCAGCTGGTCAGCCTCAGCCGGGAGCGGATCCGCCAGATCGAGGCCCGGGCCCTGTCCCGGCTGCGCCACCCGTCGGCCGACGTCGGCGCCCGCGACCTGCTCGCCGGCTGACCTCGCCACCGCCACCGTTCGTCCCGAGGCCCCGGTTCCGCCGGGGCCTCGGCGCGTCCGGCGCGGTCGGCGCGGTGGGGGGCACCGACGCCGTGCGCACGGTCGTGGCCGACATCGCGGTGCCCAACACCGCCGGTGCCCTCGTCACCGCCGCGCTCGACGTGCTGGTGCACGCCGCCGTCGTGGTCGACTCCGCCCGGATCGACGAATGGACCGTGGCGCAGTGGGACCGGGCCCACGCCGTCAACGTGCGGGCCGCAGCCCTGCTCGTCGGGGCGGCGGTTCCCCACCTCGTGGCGGGGAGGCACGGGGCCGTGGTGCTGTTCTCGTCGGTCCAGGCCCAGCGCGGGCTCCCCGGCTCCGCGCTCTACGCCTCGACCAAGGGCGCGATCGAGTCCCTGACCCGCCACCTCGCCGTCGAGCTCGGACCCCGGGGCGTCCGGGTGAACGCGGTCGCGCCGGGCTGGGTCCCGGCCGACGGAACCCCCCGGGTCACCCGGTATCCACGGTCCGGACGCGCCGAGGAGGTGGCGTCGGTGGTGGTGTTCCTCGCCGCCGACGGGGCGGCCTGGGTCAACGGCGCGGTGCTCGCCGTCGACGGGGGGGTGGGCGTGGTGCACCCGGTGTACGCGTCCCCACCGGAAACGGTCGGCTGGTCGACGCGGATGCGCCGACGCCTCCGCCGCTCGCCGACCGACGCCATCGTCGCCCGGCTCAGTCGATCGCCACGAGGTCGTCGACCACGGTGAGGGGATCGACCAGGTCGATGCGATCGGCGATCTGGTGGTCGGGCAGCGCCCGCAGCACCTCGGCCGCCCGGCGGCTCGGCCCGGAGTCGGGGTGGTCGGTCCGGGTCGCGAACGAGGGGTAGGGCCGGTCCATCCGGTCGGCCTCCCGCAGGGCCAGGTCCCAGAACCGACGGGGACTCGGCCAGGTCTGGTTGGGGAACATCACCCGGGGCTGCGGTCGCCGGCCGAGCAGGCGCCGGGCCACCGGTACGGGGCGTCGGGGCCACGGCCCCCACGTGGTGGTGGTGAGCGGGACGAGGGTGACCCGGCGGCGGTCGGGGCCCGGCGGGGCTCCACCCGGTGGAGCGAACGTGCCGACCCGGGGCCGGAAGGCGGCCCGGGGCGCCCCGGTGCAGTCGGCGGTGCGCCCGAGCACGGGGCTCGCGTCGATGCCGGTCACCGCCTCGGTGAGGTCGCCCCGGCTCCGCTCCATCGAGAGGTCGACGGTGATCCCGAGGCGGTCGAGCGTGGCGACCATCGGCTCGGTGAGACCCCCGATCCCGCTGCGGTGGCGGCGGGGCGCCTGCCCGAAGGCGGCGGCGAACCCGGCGGCGCAGTGCTCGGTGGCGTCGACCACGGCGCCGGGGTCGGCGAAGTCGTGCACCCAGGACCCGGCGCCGCGGCGCACGGGGTGGATGTGCAGCCCGCAGTACTCGCCGTGGTCGCGGTGGGTGGTCACGAGCCCCGGGAAGGCGTGCACGGCATGGTCGGGTCGGCCGTAGACCGCGGTGATCTGGGGGTCCATGCGGTGGTACCAGCCGACCACCGGTCGCCGACCGGTCCGCTCGGCGAGGGCGGCCCGGACCTCCTCGACCAGGGCGACGGTCGCCGCGTAGCCGTCCCACTGGGCCGGGTCGGGTCCGTCGAGCTGGAACCCGGCGGGCTCGACGTCCACCGCGAGGAAGCAGGGGATGCGCGTGGCGATGCCGCGAGGCTTTGCCCAGCGCCCGGGTCCGGAGGCGGAGCGGCGGGAACGTGCGGGAACGTGCGGGCAGAACCAGGCCCGGGTCCGGCCCCGGAGGACCCGTCAGCCCGGGGCGGCCGGACGGTGGCCGGCGGTGGTCGCGCGCACCGTGGCGTCGGCGGCGCGTCCGGTCGCGATGATCTCGTCGAGGTGCGTGCGGTGCTCCGGACCGAGGCGGCCCAGGTCGTCGGAGACGACGACCATGCCCCCGGAGGCACCGATCGCGTCGGTCCACGCCCGCGCCTGCTCGGGGGTCAGGGAGGTGTCGGTGGTGCGCAGCATCACGCAGTCGGGGTCGTTCACCCACAATCGCCGGTGCATGAACTGCCGGGCCCGGGTGGCCTCGAACGCGTGCCGGGTCGCGGGCGCAGCGAACTCGTACCCGGGCCACACGGTGTCGATCGTGGGGTCGACCTCCCAGCGGGGGGCGACGTCGGGGCCGATGCGCATGGCGTCGACCACGCCCACGCACGCGCCGAGCGGTGCACCGCACCCGAGCACGAAGCCGTCGTCGCCGAAGCCGACCCGGAACGCGTCGTAGCCGGCCCGTACCCGCTGGGCCGGGGTGCGGGCCGGGTCGGCGTAGACCCCCGGCACGTTGGGCGAGAACGTGAAGTCGAGCTTGGCGTAGTCGAAGCCGGCATCGCGCACGGCGCGGCCGAGATCGGTCAGGTGGGCGGCGGTCTCGGGGGCCGTCGGGTCGAGCCCGAGCACGAAGCCCCCCCAGATGTCGTGGAACATCGCAATGAGGGGATCGCCGGCGGGGTCACGGGCGAGCAACTCCGGACGCGTTCGCGCCACCGTGCTGTCGGGCGCGGCGAGGAACGGGGCGAGCCACAGCCCGGCGGTCGCGCCGGTGGCGCGGATCGTGGCGGCGATCCGGTCGAGCGACGACGGGAACCGCTCGTTGGGCACCAGCCAGTCGCCCACCGCCGACTGGTAGCCGTCGTCGAGTTGGAACACGTCGAAGGGCCAGTCAACGGCGTGGGTGAGGTTGGCCCGCAGCGTCGCCTCGTCGATGCGCTCGAAGTACTGGTACCACGAGCACCAGCCCACGGTGAACGGGGCGGCGACCCGGGCCGCTTCGGCGTGGCCGACGTCGGTGGCCCACTGCGCGAGGAGCGCGTCGGGGTCGTCACCGGTGCGCACCACGACCGGGTGCAGCGGCCACGGCCCGTCGCCACCCACCCGGGCGCCGCCCAGCCACGCTTCGGCGGTGATGCGGACGTGACCGTCGACGACCCGCACCCGGACCGTGCCGTCGTGGCGGGACCCACCGACGAACCCGACCAGCGTGGCCGGGCCCCCGGGCGGCACGAGCACGGTCACCATCTCGGAACGCAGCTCCCCGGGTGCGCACACCGACGGGTCGGCGTGGTGGATGGCGCGCAGGAAGTCGAGGGTCGAGGCGCGTGAGGCGTCGTCGTCGACGCCGAGGGTGCGCCAGCCGGTGGGTGACCACGACTGCCACCCGTTGACGAACATGCGGGTCGCGGGGTCGGCCGGTCCGGCGTCCCACTCCGCCCCGACGGCGTCGACCGACGTCGCGGCGTCGAGGTCGAGGGCCCAGTCCCAGCCGTCGGCACGGCGGGTGACGGCCACGGCGTCGGCGTCCAACCGCCCTCCGTCGCGTCCGTTGCGTCGGACGGTGGTGCGGAGGGGGTCGGGGGCGGGGTCCACGCAGGGCCGAGGCTAGGTCGGACGCCGACGGCGGGGCGCGCCTAACGTCGCGGCATGGGGCTCGATCCGTCACTCACCGCTGCGGCCACCCTCCACCGGCAACGGATGGCCGGCGTCGACTGCACCCTCGACGACGCCGTGCACCAGGTGTCGCTGGCCCACGTGCTGCTCGACGGTGGCTACGACGGGGTGACCACCCTCGAGGAGGCGCTCCAGGGCGGCGACCATGGTCTTGGCACCGTCGACCGCCTCGACGGTGAGCTGGTCGTGGTCGACGGCGTGCCGTGGCGGGTGGACTGGCACGGGCACGCCGAGGTCATGCCCGGCGAGACGCTCACCCCGTTCTCGGTGGTGACCACGATGGAGCGGCCGCAGCGCACCCGGGTCCAGGGCCTCGACCGGGCCGCGGTGGCCGACCTCGTCGAGGGCATGGTCGACGACCCGAACGGGGTGGTGGCCGTGCGGATCGAGGGGCGCTTCGAGTGGGTGCTGGTCCGCAGCGTCCCGCCCCAGGATCCGCCCTACCGGCCCTACGTCGAGGTGTGCCAGACCGACGAGGTCCGCTGGGAGCACCGCCCGTTCGAGGGGGTGTTCGTGGGGTTCCGGTTCCCGGCGCTCGAGGGGGGCGTGGCCATCCCCGGCCTGCACCTCCACGGCCTCGACCACGCCCGCACCACCGGGGGGCACAACCACGACCTCGTCATCGCCGACGCCGAGATCACCGTCGACGTGAGCCATGATGTGGTCCTGTCCGTTCCCGACCGCTCCATGCTCGACCTCCTCGAGACCCAGCCGGAGATCCGGGAGGCCCAACGAGTCCTGCTGCGGCGCGGCGCGTCCACCACCGACGAGATCGCCGCCGACCTCGGGGTCGATGCCGTGACCGCGGCCGAGCGGCTGCAGTGGCTCGCTGACCGCGGGTTCGCCGAGCTGCGGGCCGAGTCGTCGGGGCCCGACCGGTGGCATAGCACGCTGCGCTCGCGGGCCCGCCAGCTGTCGCCGCGCATGCGCGACGTCCTCGACTCCCTCTGAGGAACCCCGCGGCGCGCGCTGCGTTTGGTGGTGGGTGCGCTCAGCCCATGACGCGGTGCGCGACCGAGATGACGGTCTGCGACCACGGGTGGTCGGGCCGGGTGAGCGAGAACAGCGACCCCGAGGCGTTGCTCGCGACCTCGTCGCTGAGCGGAAGGGCCCCGAGCACGTCGGCGTCGTAGGTCTCGCTGACCTGCTGGATGAGTCCGTCGAGGGGCACGCCCTCGGGCACCTTGTTGAGCAGGACCACGAGGTCGGGCACCTCGAGGCGCCGGGCGACGTCGATGGTGACCGCGGTGCCCTGGTAGTCCTGCTTGTCGGGGCGCATGAGGAGCAGCAGCACGTCGGAGATGGTGATCGACAGCAGGGTCTCCTCGTTGAGGCCCGGGTGGGTGTCGATCACGAGGAGATCGAGGTCGAGCCCCTGGATGAGGTCGCGGAACCCGTCGTTGAGGACCTCGACGTCGTAGCCCTGGCGCAGCACCTTGGCGATGTCGCCCGCCTTCATGCTCGAGGGCACGAGGAACATCTGGCCGCCGCCCCCGCCGGTGATCCCGACCTGCTCGGTGACGTCGTGGGCGGCGTCGACGATGGCGCACTGCCCGTAGAGGTAGTCGTTGAGCGTGTTGCCCGGGATGTCCTGGCCGAAGCCGCACAGCACGTGGATGCCGGGCGACTGGATGTCGGTGTCGACCACGGCGACCCGCTTGCCGGCGATCGCAGCCTGGGCCGAGATGTTGGCGCTGACGTTGCTCTTGCCCGTCCCGCCGCGGAACGAGTGGATGGAGGCGATTCTCGACACGGAGGCTCCTTGATCGGTGCAGGACTCTAACGGCCGGGCCCGGGCGCCGTCGCCTCAGGTGCGCCGGTGAGCTCGAAGATCTCCATCTCGCCGGCCTTGCCCTTCAGGGCGCGGGTCCCGCGTGCCTCGACGGCGAACCCGGGCCCGAGGTCGGCGGCGAGGGTGTCGGACACGACGATCGTGCCGGGCTCGGCCGCTGCGGTGAGGCGGGCGGCGACGTTGACGGTGTCGCCGATGATGTTGAACTCGCGACGGCCGAGGTGCTGGCCCATCTCGGCGGCGAACACCGGGCCCCGGGTCACGCCGATCCGGCAGGTCACCCCCTCGGTCTCGGCGATCAGGTTGCGCAGCACCAGGGCCGCCTCGGCCGCCCGGCGGGGGCTGTCGGTGTGGGCGTTGAGCACGCCGAAGCAGATGAGCATGTCGGACCCCGACATCTGCGACGTGACCTTGCGCAGCATGCCGCCACGCGACCACACACCGGCCGCGCACCGGGAGAACAGCGACGAGAAGGTGCGCACCATCTCGGCGACCGACGCATCGTCGGTGGGGTCGAGCCGCTCCTCGAGGCCCACGGTCTTCACGAACATCACGGTGGCGTCGGCGAGCTCGACCGGGATGCGCCGGTCGCGTGCGGTCTCGACCATGACCTGCAGCACCATGAGCGGGAGGTAGCCGGCGAGCGGCTCGACCAGGTCGAGTGCGTCCTCGATGTCGGTGAGGAGCGCCTCGGGGCTGCGGTCGAGCACCATCGGGGTACGGGGTCGGCTCACCCGCGGGTTGAGGTCGAAGTAGTCGAGCTGCTCGGCGGTGAAGTCGTCGATCACGAGGTGGTGCCCGTCGGGGAGCTCCTCGAGCCGGAACGCGTCGCCGATCCGGGCGGCCGCATCGGGGCTGAGCGCCACCCGCCCGACCACCCCGGCGCCCTCGGCCGCCTTGGTGGTGCGCACGGTCTGGCCGAAGAGCACGTGGTCGCGCCGCAGCGGCGTGCCGACGTCGGCGGCGAGGTAGTCGCCGACGTGCACGCCGATCCGCATCCCGAACGAGCTGGTGCCCGCGGGCGTCTCGATCGCGGCGAACTCGCCCATGGCCCGCTGCATGCGCAGGCCGGCGTTGATGGCGCGGTGGAGGTCGTTGCCGCGTGCGTCGGCGGCGAACTGTACGAGCATGGCGTCGCCGGTGAACTCGAGGAGGTTGCCGCCGGCCTGCCCGAAGATGTCGATCATGGTGGCGAAGTAGCGGTTGAGCACCTCGTACACGAGCGCCGCCGACGCCGGGTCGTCGGTGGCGTTGGCCTCCATGAAGGTGGTGAACCCGGCGAGGTCGGTGAACATGAGGGTGCCCGAGAGCCACTCGTGGTGGATGGTGCCGGTGGGTGGCGGGTTCTCGGCCACGGGCCGGGGGATCTGGTCGAACAGGATCCGGTGGAGCGTCCGCAGGTGCACGAACACGGCGTAGAGGTTGTCGGAGGACGGATCGAGCCAGGTCCGGGCGTAGAGCTCGGCGGGCAGCAGCGACCGCAGGCGGGGCTCGATCGCGGCGAGGCGGGCGGGGGGTCCGGCGTCGGTGGCGGAGACCGCAGCCGCCGGGGTTGCCCGGCTCGTCGGGGCACCGGGCGCGGCGCTGGGGGTGGCGTCGGAGGTGGCGTCGGAGTCACCGAAGAGGTCGCCGAGGGCGTCGCGCCTGCGTTCCCGCACCGGCACACCCTACGACCCCCGGGATGTCGGGATGTCGGGGCGCCGGGTGATTCAGGGATGCGGGGGGGCCTGTGCCATCCTGTCCCGGTGCGGGTGCGCCTCGATCCTCGGCAATGGTCCCTCGGCGCGCGGATCGGGGTCGCCCTCGTCCTCATCGCCCTGATCCCGCTCGCGATCATCGCCCGGGTCAGCATCGACGCCGGCCAGCGGGCCGTGGAGGACGCCCAGCTCACGTCGGTGAGCGCCTCCGCTCAGGCCGCGACCTCGTCCTTCGACGAGTACGTGTCCGGGGTGGCCCGCCGGGCCGACAGCCTCGCCACCCAGGCCGAGGTCGTCGCCTACCTCGACGCCCGGGCCCGGGGCCAGCAGGCGCCGCCGCCGCTGTTCGGCGGCGAGCTCTCGCAGCCCGACGTGCGGGCCGTGGCGGTGGTCGACCCGTCCGGGACGATCACCCTCGCCAGCACCAACCCGTCGTCGGCGGTCGCCTCCCGCTCCTTCCTCACCGGCAGCAAGGTCACCAACGAGTGGTTCACCCAGGCCGTGGGGGGTCGGTCGTCGTTCGGCGTGCTCGAGGTCGACGAGCGGACCGGCTCCACCTCGCTCATCGTCGGCGCTCCGGCCCGCCGCCCCGGCTCGGCCGCCATCGGCGTGGTCGCGGTCGAGGTGCGGGGTGAGGACCTCGCCGAGGCGATCGCCACCGCCGCCAACGCCGCGGGCGACCAGCGCCTCCTCGTGAACCCCGAGGGCATCGTGGTCGTGGCCCGCGACAGCCGACTCGTCGGCCAGTCGCTGCGCAAGATCGGGCTCGGCTCCGTCCAGGCGGCCCTGGCGAAGGAGCCGTCGGGAACGGTCTCCGACGCCGAGCTGCGCGACCGGGGTCGCCAGATCGCCGCCTACGACACCACCACCACGGGCGCCGCGGTCGTGGTGCTCCAGCCCCGGGACCGCTTCTTCGGCCCGATCGACGACCTCGCCCGCACCACCAACGCCTTCCTGATCGTGGTCGGCCTGATCGCGGTCGCCGTGGCGGTGGTGCTGGCCCGGCGCCTGTCGCGGCGGGTGCGGGTGCTCACCACCGCCGCGCTGGCGGTCGAGGCAGAGCAGCCGGTGCCCGAGACCGCGCTGGCCGAGGTGGCGAAGTCCCACGACGACATCGGTCGACTGGCCCGGGTGTTCGCCAAGATGGCCGAGCAGGTGGCGATCCGTGAGCAGCGTCTGCGCGAGCAGGTCAAGGCCCTGCGGGTCGAGATCGACCAGGAGCGTCGCCGCCGCTCGGTGGAGGAGGTCACCGACAGTGACTTCTTCCGCGACCTCCAGACCAAGGCCGCCACGATGCGCGAGCGGGTGAAGGGGAAGGACGAATGATTCGCCTTCGTCGACTGGTCGTCGTCGGTGCCGTCGTCGGCGCGCTCGCAATGGTCGCGCCGGCGAGCGTCGGGGGCCCGGCCGCCGGTGGCGCCGAGGAGTGTCCGCCGCTTGCGCTGGCCTTCGTCGGTGCGCTCTCGGGGTCCAACGCGTCGTCGGGCGAGCCCCTGCTGCTCAGCACCCGTATCGCCCTGGCCGAGCACAACGCCGACAAGGACCGCTGCCCGGTGGGTCTGGTCACCCTCGACACCCGCGGTGACCCTGCGGTCGCGCTCGCCCGGATCGAGGAGGTCACCGAGGATCCCCAGGTCGTCGGGGTCGTCGGCCCCGTCTACTCGGGGGAGACGCTCGCCGTGCTGCCGCTGCTGGCCAAGGCCAACCTGCCGATGGTCACCCCCAGCGCGACCAACCCCGATCTGTCGAAGAAGCGCCGTGCGGTGTTCCACCGCATCGTCGGCACCGATGCGTTGCTCGCCGGGGCCGTCGCGAACTGGATGACGGGCGAGTACGCGGTCAAGCGGGTCGCGGTGATCGACGACGGCACGCTGTACGGCAAGAAGGTCGCCGACCTCGTCAACACGCAGCTCACCAAGGACGGCGTGTTGGTGGCCGAGCGCTCGGCGATCGACCCGGCGTCCAGCGACCACTCGGTGGCGGTCCGCAGGGTCGCCGGCGCCAACGTCGATGCGGTGTTCTTCGGCGGGCTGTCGGACTCGGGGGTGCCGTTCGAACGTCAGCTGAGCGAGGCCGGGGTGAAGGTACCGTTCGCCGGCGGCGACGGCATGCTCGACGGCAAGTTCCTCGCTTCGGTCAGCAGCGGTTCGCAGAACCCCAAGATCGCGATCGGGTGCGCGTGCGTGGTGGTGGCGGTGAGCGCGCCCCAGGAGCGGTTCTCCAGCCGGTACGTCGACCGGTACGGGGTCCTGCCCACCTACTTCTCCTTCGAGGCCTACGACGCCACCCGGCTCCTGCTCCAGGGCATCGACGACGGCAACACCACCCGGGCCGAGCTGAACGCCTGGCTCGACGGCGTGCAGTACCAAGGCGTGTCCCAGCAGATCGCCTTCGATCGGCGGGGCGAGGCCAAGGCGCCCGTGTTCACGATCTTCGGGATCAGCGGGGACCAGTACCGCCCGGTCGGCCGGGTCGTCGGTGGCAAGGTGGAGCGGATCGCCCCGGCGAAATGACCGGCGGGATGGGCGGCGCTCTACACTCTGGGGCTCCACCAGCGCTCGTAGCTCAATGGATAGAGCATCTGACTACGGATCAGAAGGTTGGGGGTTCGAATCCCTCCGAGCGCGCCACCCACCGACCAGCGAATTCTCCCAGAAACCCATGTTGACCTGGGGCTCGTCGGCTTCGCCGTCCTCCCTTCTGCGTGTTCAGATGTGCTCAGGTGATGTCAGCGAGCAGGGGGAAAGTGCGGGGAAGCGACGTCTCCGCTGTGCCCCGTGGGGGAATCCTGGGGGGAACAGCACCAGGTCAGATGGTAGCGCTGCCCACACCGTGCGAACCGGGACGCGGTGACCGAACAACGAGAGACCGTCATTTGCGGGCTCCCCTCATGTTGGTGTCGGTGGCCAATCTGAAGGCGTCCGATGACGGACGAACCGACACTCCCGGCGCGCGCCGTCGGGCGATCGCCTACGTGTCACGGATCGAATACCGGTGGTGTCGCCGGTATCCATTCGGGACCGACTTCGACACCGAGATCGTCCTTCAGCTCGGCCGCTGGTGCGAGGTCGAAGCGCTCTCGGCGCCCCGGAGACTCGCGTGGTAGACGCTTCCACCTCCCCCTACCCGGCTACGAAGACATGGACGAACTGCACCGAGCGGTCATCTCCTCGCCAGAACAGCTCCAGCGGGTCGTCCGTCGGGTGATCGAAGAGATCGAAGAACCTCCGGTTGAACCGCGGAGCCGGACCAGCGCACCGTGTCCCAGCCCGTGGATACCGTTCGACCATGGAACCCAGACTCTTACCGACCCTCCAGCGGCGCCCCGGATGGGAGCTCGGGATCAGCGCAGTCCGAGAGCGGTTCGAAGAGCGCCGCGACGCCGCCAGGCTCTGGTGGTGGTCAGTCGCGCCGGTAGCGCCGGTTGAAGCGTTCGACCCGGCCGGCGGTGTCGACGATCTTCATCTGACCTGTGTAGAAGGGGTGGCTCGCCGACGAGATCTCGATCCGGATCAGCGGGTAGGTCGCGCCGTCTTCCCAGGTGATGGTCTCGTCGGAGGTCAGGGTGGATCGGGTCAGGAACGCGAAGTTCGCGCTGGAATCCTGGAACACCACTGGCCGGTACGGGGGATGGATGTCCTTCTTCACCTATCGCTCCTCGCGGAAGAGGACGTGTCTGCGCACGCGGGGGTCGTACTTCATGAGTTCCAGCCGCTCGCGCGTGTTGGTCTTGTTCTTGCGCGTGACGTACGTGTAGCCGGTACCCGCGGTCGAACGGAGCTTGATGATGGGACGCTTGTCGGTGGTCGCCACGTCAGACCCGCTCTCCGCGGCGGCGGATGTCGGCGACGACTGCCTCGATGCCGCGATTGTCGATCGTGCGCAGACCCTTCGTGCTCACGTGCAGCGTCACCCATCGGTGTTCGCTCGGGAGCCAGAACCGCCGCTTGTGGGTGTTGGGATGGAACCACCGGTTGGAGCGTCGATGCGAGTGTGACACCCGCTTGCCCGCGCTCGGACGGGCACCGGTCACCTGGCAGGGCCGCGTCATTCGTCGTCTCCTTCGGAACTGAGCACCCACTCCGGGAATGGATCGTCGAGATCGCACCATCCCTCGAAGTCCTCGACCAGCTCCACGTCCGTGAGCAGCGCGGCGTCGAGATCCCGAGTCAACGCGTCGGGATCGAGGTCCTGGCCGATGAAGACGATCTCTTGGCGGCGGTCACCGAAGCGCCCGTCCCAGCCGGCGAGGATCTCGACTCGTTCGAGCGGATCCTCCGGCCACTCGTCGTCGGGAGACGCGGCCCACCACGTGCCGACCGGGTCGAGCCGCACGACCCCACCGGCCTGCGAGAACAGCGCCATGACGTCGGGCCGCGTCGCGATCCAGCAGAAGCCCTTCGCTCGCAGCACACCGTCGGTACCGTCGAGGAGCAGCTGATGCAGCCGCGCGGGGTGGAACGGGCGACGCGCGCGGTAGACGAAGCTGGAGATGCCGTACTCCTCGGACTCGGGGGGTGCGTCGCCGTTGAGCGCACGCACCCATCCCGGCATCTGCTCGGCGGCGGCGAAGTCGAAGCGGTGGGTGTGGAGGAGCTCGTCGAGGGCAACATGGCCGTGGTCGGCGCGCACCACGCGGGCGGTCGGGTTCAGCTGGCGGAGCAGCGCCTCGACCTCGCCGATCTGGTACGGAGTCACGAGGTCGCACTTGGTGAGCACGAGCACATCTGCGAACTCGACCTGGTCGACGATCAGGTCCGCGATGCAGCGGTCGTCGTCGGGATCGGTGCCGAGGCCCCGCTCGTCGAGGTCGTCGGCGGCGACGAGCTCATCGGCGAACGTGTTGACGTCGACGAGGGTCACCATCGTGTCGAGGCGGGCGACGTCGGAGAGGCACGAGCCGTCCTCGAGTTCGGTCGCGAACGCGGCGGCGACCGGCATCGGCTCGGAGATCCCGCTCGACTCGACCAGGAGGTAGTCGAAGCGGCCCTCGCCGGCCAGGCGGGTGACCTCGATCAAGAGGTCCTCACGGAGCGTGCAGCAGATGCACCCGTTCGAGAGCTCCACGAGGCGCTCCTCGACGCGATCGAGCGCGCCCTCGGTGATCAACGCTGCGTCGATGTTCACCTCGCTCATGTCGTTCACGATCACGGCGACACGAAGGCCCTCACGGTTGGCGAGCACATCGTTGAGCAAGGTCGTCTTGCCGGCGCCCAGGAAGCCGGACAGCACGGTGACGGGGAGGCGTTGGTCCATCGGCCGAGCATAGTAGGAATAGGAACTATTCCCACTATGCTCGGACCCACCCGAGCGTCGACCGGAGCTCGACCTCGCTCCAGCGCTCCTCCCCGACCACCGCCCGAGCGATCCGTGCGCCGGCGCGCCGTGCGCCCCAGAGGTTCCCGGCGGCCGGCCCGAGCTCAAGCATCGCGAGCGCGCCGGCGACGTGAATCCCGGTGCCGGGCCAGCGCAACTCGTGGTCGAGGATGGGCAGACCGTCCTCGACCGGCGCGTCGGCGTCAGCCTGCATTGCGCCGAGGAACCCTGCGGCGTCGATCGTCGGTTCACTCCCGGTCGCCAGCCAGACCTCGTCCACGCTCACCGACACCGCGGCGCCGTCCCGTTCGAGCGTGAGAACGTGACGGGCTCCCCGGTGTTCGATCGCGATGACGCGACAGCCCTCGAACACCGAGACCGACCCCTCACGGGCGAGCTCCCGGATGCGGGCGAGGGCAGCGGGGGTCATCGAACCACCGTCACGAGCAGCGAGCACCGTCGCCCGCCGCTCTCGCGGATCCTCGATCTCGGCGAACGCCGCGAGGCACTTCGGACCGAGCCACCCGGGATCGGCGTCGAACTGCCGTGCGCGCAGCTCGCGTCTGCTGATGAGCACCACCCGTGCCCCGCGTGCAACCGCACCCGCAGCGAGGTTGTACGCGGTGAGGCCGCCGCCGACCACGCCGATGGTCCGGCCGGCGACCTCCGCGACTCGCAGGTCGATGTCCGACGAGTGGCGGATCGAGTCGAATTGTCCGCTCGGATCGACGAAGACCGCGGGCATCCGTCGCCGTCGGGGGTTGGCTGCCACCACGACGTGGTCCGCAACGAGCGAGCGTCCGCTCGCGAGCTCGACCGAGAACCTCGTTCCCGCCCTGGCCACGTGTCCGACGACCCCGGCCTCGACGATCCGGTCGAGCCCCACCTCGCGTGCGCACTCGGAGCAGAAGGCCGAGAAGGCACCGGTCGCAGGGAAGTCGTACTGGCCGAGAGGGGGGAAGGTCCGAGCCTGGCGGAACCTGCTCCACGCGGACGCGTCGGGATGCGGGTGGTGAACCCCCGGCGACCGAAGGTGTGGAATGTCGAACGCCGCGAAGTTGTGCTCCCAGGAATGCATCCATGCTCCCGACGGATCGATCGCGTGGATGTGCCGCTCGGGGGCCACTGACCGGAGACACATCGCGATGGCGAGCGCTTGGGGGCCGGCTCCGATGAGACAGACGTCAACGCGGGACGGGACCATCGATGGAGTATATGAGAATCATTCTTATTATGGGCTAGGGTGCAGGGCATGTCCCTCCATCGCACGCACGACCACGCGTCCGCGCATCACTCGCTGTGGGCGCCCGAGCATTCCCACGTCGTCGCGCCGGCCTGTCTGGCACCGGGTGACCATCTGGACCGGGACGGAACCACATGGATCGTCACCGGCATCGATCCGCTCGACGACGGCAGCGTCGTCGTCGCCGTGCAGCGAACGTCGTGCAACGGGCTCCCGGGTCGATACCGCCTGCGCCTCGGAGCGGACACGCCGCTCGTCGGCGACGGTGCGCCACCGGGTCGACGTCACGTCCGCACGCTCGGCACCGAGGTCCGGTGACGCGGACGGCGCGTGCTACGAACGCGTCGCCCCCGTGGTGACCTCAGCGATTCCCAGCCATTCCCAATATGGGGTAGGCTGGTCGGGTGAGGACCGGTGACGCGCCCGAGCTGAACGACGTGGTGGCCGCACGCCTCGATACCCAGGACCACCGGTACACCCGAGGCCGCCGCGCGTTGGTCGAAACGCTGGCCGAGGCCGAGGGGCCGATCACGATCAGCGAGATCCTGAGCCGAGGCACGTCACTCTCGATGTCGTCGACCTATCGCAACCTTGCGGTGCTCGAGGAGGCCGGCATCGTGCACCGGATCGTCACCTCGGACGAGCAGGCGCGCTACGAGCTCGACGATGCGGTCACCGAATGGCATCACCACCACCTCGTGTGCGCGGGTTGCGGGACCGTGCTCGACTTCACGATCCCCGACGACCTCGAAGCGAGCCTCGATCGGGTGCTCCGCCGCGTCGCTCGGGCCAACGGGTTCACGAGTGAGCACCACCGTCTCGACCTGATCGGTCGTTGCGGGGCCTGCGCGTAGCGCTCACCCCTCGGAAGCCGCCATCGCGCGGCCGACGGTCTCGTCGCGGGGCTTTCCGGAGCGTCGGTTGTCGATGGCCGACCATCCGGCGGCAAGGGCGAACCAGCCGACGGTGACCACCGCGATCGTCGGACCCGGCGGGGTGGAGAAGTGGTAGCTGAGGGTGAGTCCGCCGAGCGCGGACGCGACCCCGATACCGACGGCGACGACGGTCATCGTGGGCACCTGGTGGGTGACCAGGCGAGCGGCCGCCGCGGGAGTGATGAGCATGGCGACGCTCATCAGCAGCCCGACGGTGCTGAGGCTGACCACCACCGTGATCGAGATGAGCACGATCAGGACGGTGCCGATGGCGCCGACCGGGATCCCCACCTGCGCGGCGTGCGCAGGGTCGAAGGTGGTCATGCGCAGGTCGCGGAACGCCACGCCCACGAGCAGGAGCGCGACGAGGGTGAGGAGGCCGTTCACGGCGAGGTCGTGGCGGGTGGCCGTGACGATCTGTCCGAAGAGGAAGTGGGTCAGGTCGACCCCGATGCTGTCGTTGCGCGAGACGAGGATCACCCCGCTCGCGAACATCAGCGTCTCGACCACTCCGATGGCACTGTCCTCGCTCACTCTTCGCTGGCGCTCGAGGACGGCGACCAGCAGGCCCATCGTTACCCCGGCCGCGAGGGCCCCGACCGTGATGCTCGCGCCGATGAGGTAGGCGCCGGCGACGCCGGCGAGCGTGCCGTGGCTCATTGCGTCGCCGAGGTACGCGAGGCGGCGCAGCACGACCCACACCCCCACGGTGGGGGCCAGCACCCCGACCAGCACGGCCACCATCGCGGCGTGGCGCATGAACGCACTGTGGTACGGCTCGGTCAACCACGACAGCGCGCCCATCAGGGTCTACGCGACGGCAGATCGATATGAGCCCGAGCCGAAGGTCGCCTCGAGGGCTCGGTCGTCGAGCGCCTCGGCGGGTGCTCCGTCGGCGATCACCTGCCGGTTGATGGCGATGCAGCGGGTGAACCGCCGGCGGGCGAGCGCGAGGTCGTGGGTGGCGACGAGCATCGTCGCCCCGTTGGCGCACAGTTGGGAGAACAGGTCGAGCATGCCGTCGACTCCGGGTTGGTCGACGCCGCTGAGCGCCTCGTCGAGCAGGATCAGGTCGGCTTCCTGGGCGAGGGCCCGGGCGAGGAACGCCCGTTGTGCCTGCCCGCCACTCAGCTGGGCGAGCGGACGCGCGCCGAGGTCGGCCAGTCCGACGCGCGCCAGCGCGTCGCGTGCCGCGCCGCGGTGGGCGGGGCCGGGGCGCTGACCGAGCCGGAGGAAGCGTCGCCGTCCCGACAGCACCAACTGGTCGACGGTGATGGGAAAGTCGAGGTCGATGTCGGAGCGCTGGGGGATGTACGCGCACACCAGACGATCGCGACGGTGGTGGCAGTGCACCCCGCAGAGCTCGACGTTCCCCGAGTACTTCACGATCCCCGACAGCGCGCGAAACATGGTCGACTTCCCGGCCCCGTTCGGACCGATCACCGCGGCCAGCTCGCCGCGACGTACCGAGAAGGAGACGTGTTCGAGCGCGCGGTGGCGTCCGTACGCGACCGTGAGGTCGTCGACCCGCAGGACCACGTCCGGTGCGGTCATCGGCACCCCAGGCCCTTGCGGAGCCGGGTGAGGTTGTCGCGCATGATCGAGGCGTAGGTCTCGCCCGTGCGGAGCTGCTTGCGCGACAGGCCCTCGATCGGGTCGAGGAGGTCGAGGTCCGCGCCGATCTCGCGGGCGACGGTCTTGGCGAGGTCAGGGGGCGCGATGGTCTCGAGGAAGATCGTCGTGACTCCCTCCTTCTCGGCCTCGTCGGCGATCGCGGCGAGGGTCTTCGGGTCGGGCTCCACCTCGGGTGAGACCCCGGCGATGGGGATCTGGCGCAGGTCGTATGAGTCGGACAGGTACCCGAAGGCGCGATGGCTCGTGACGATCGCCCGCGACCGGCACTGCGCGAGCCCGGCCCGGTACTCGGCGTCGAGCCCGTCGAGCGAGGCCAGGTACTGCTTCGCGTTCGCTCGGTACGTGTCGGCGTTGGCAGGATCGTTGCGCACGAAGAAGTCGGTGATCGCGTCGACCATCTCGATCATCCGCACCGGGTCCAGCCACACGTGGGGGTCGACGTCCCCCTCGAGGACCTCACCGTCGACCTTCCCCTTCGTGCCTGCGAGCTGGGCGTCCACGGGGAGCAGACCGACCGTCTCGAGTACGTCGATGCGCCGCGACGCGGGCTTGGACTTCTTGATGGCCTTCTCCACCTGGGGCTGGAAGCCCGAGCCGAGGTAGATGCCCATGTCGGCCTGCTCGATCCGCTGCACCGCCCGTCCCGAGAGCTGGAGGTCGTGTGGGCCCTGCCCGGGCGGGGTCAGGTTCACCACGTCCACCAGGCCACGGCCGACACCCTGCGCGGCTTCGGCGAGCGGATAGAACGCCGCGACCACGGTGGGTCGGTCGTTGCCGGCCGCACCCGCCGGCGCGGGACCGACGACCGCGGCGGCGAGGCACAGCGCTGCCACGACGACGGACCTCGAACGGATGCGAGCCCGTGCCCATGAAATAGGAATAAAAATCATTCCTATAGTATGCCACGTTGATGGATGCCACTGCCAACTCGGTGATGCCGACCGATGTGCGGGTCAGGCGTCGCCGTGAGCCGAGCGAAGTGAGCGCGCTCGTGTGTCGCGGCTGCTGCTGCGGCACGGCCAAGCACCCCGGGACGGACCACGAGGCCCAAACCGCCGCCGTCCGCGCCGCATGCCGGACGCGGGTCGTCGGCTGCCTCGGCGAATGCTCTCGATCCAACGTGATCGTCGTGCGCCGAGCATCGGGTGACCGGGTCTGGCTCGGCCACGTGGTGACCGCCACGAGCACGGCGGCTCTCTGCTCGTGGATCGCCGCCGGCGCGTCCGATCCCCTGCCTCGCGAGCTGGCTGGCCTCGAGTTCCAGCCACAGGGCCCCAACGACCGGCTCGCCCGCAGAGAACTCGGATGATGCCGACCAGCCGATTCCCAACCCGTCCGATCCGATCGCAGGCGTAGCCAGACCGACCGACCGGCGATCGACGGCATGCGCGAACTTGGGCGACGTCTCGACGTCCACTGATTGGGCGACCGTGGATCAGACCGGCCGGAGGTCGCCGTTCTGTTCCGTGGCAGCGGAGAAGCGTTCGTAGAGGTCGTCGGCGACGTGGATGTAGATGTCCTGGGTGACGCGTGTGCTGCTGTGTCCGAGGAGTCGGGCTACGTCTTCGAGGCGGAGGTCTGGTTGGTTGAGCGCCCAGGTCGCGAAGACGTGGCGGAGCAAGTGGAAGGTCCAGGCCCACCGTCCGTCACTCTTCTGGGGCCAGTCGATGCTGGTTGCGGCTGGGTCCCAGATAATGCGGCCGTAGTTGGACCGGCGGGCCCATCCTCCCATGGGTGCTGGAAAGACCAGGTCGTCGGGCGCGATTTCGGCGAGTCGCTTCTCGACGAGTGCCGCCAGGTCCACGCCGCCGGGCGTGGCGGCGGGGTACATGGTGACGCGGCGGCGCCGCCCCTTCGGGAGTGTGAGCTTGAGGGATGAGCGGGTCTCGATGACTTGGCGGTCAACGGTGATGCGTCGGCGGGTGGGGTCGATGCGGTCGGCGGTCAGGGCGGCGTGTTCTCCCCAGCGGAGGCCGCTGTAGGCCACGAGGAGGATCTCGAGCTCGCGCCACCACACGGAGCACGGCAGTTGCGCGGGGGCGTGGGCGAGGGCGTGGACCATGGCGGTTGTTGGGATTTCCTCGTCGGTGACGCTTCGACCTACAGGTGCCGGTTCCTGCATCGAAGCTCCTGTGGGTGGGGTCCAGCGGACTCCCCGCAGGAGGTCTTGGCGGGGAAGCAGGAGGCCTTCGTCGAGGCCGGCGTTGACGATGCCACTCAGGCAGCGCCGCAGGTGCTGGGCGACCGATGCGGTCGGTGCCTGTGCGAGCACTCGTTGGAAGTCGTATCGGGTGAGGTGGCGGCAGGCGATCAGACCGATCTCCGGGGTCACATAGCGGGTGCAGTAGCGGACCTGCTCGTCGCGGTGGCGTTCCGACCATGGGTGGCCGCGCGGGGGCCGCCGGTTCGGGTCCAGGTAGTGGGCGACGAGGTCGGCGCCTGTCGACTTGCCGAGGTCTGTGGCAGCCCCGCGCGAGAGACGCTCCACGAGCTCACCAGCCTTCGCGATGGCCTGGGATCTCGACCGGGCGGTCGTGTCGCGACGCTTGCCTGCCTCCTCCCAGCGAATCCGCCAGTAGCCGTCGGGCGTGGTGGGCGCGTACGCGCGAACCCCGCAATCGAACTCCAGAACCTCTCGTTCCGTGGTCATGTGTCGTCAGGCATTGCCAGACGTGCCCACGCGGCCATGTGTGGGGAAAACGTGGGGGAACACCTCCGGCCAGTTGGGGGAACCGCCGCAAGAGGGCTGGTAGAAGAGCCCGAACCTTCCGACTGCGAGCAACCACACCCGGCCTACGGATCAGAAGGTTGGGGGTTCGAATCCCTCCGAGCGCGCTGAAGCCCTTGTGACGTAAGGCTTCTGGGCCATCGTCGTTCCACCGGCTCCGGACGAACCCCCGACCGCCTGAGGCCCCCTCGGTCGGGCGCACCCGCGCGGGTCAGGCGGTCCGGTCCGCGCCGTCGGTCGCCAGACGGACGGAGATGAAGTCGAGCCGCCAGAGCGTGTGGAAGAGTTGACGTGCCGCGCGGGCGTCGTCGATCCCGTCTGCGATCTCGCCGATCGTCCTAGGTCCGTCGATACGTCGGACCAGTACCAACTGTCGAGCGTCGAGCGTCGGGGCCCAGTCGCTGCGGGCGATCCCGACATCGGTGACCGTGCACCGGTGGCGCAGTGCGGGCCGGAAGTCGACGGCAGCCGAAGCATCGAAGTCGACGACGTACGACGACCGGGGGCGCTCCGGGCGGGGGCGCCCGGAGCCTGGCGATCGGGGGCGGCGACGGGGGACGGCTCGATCAGCCGGGATCGGTCAACGGTCCGTTGAACATCCAGCGCACGCCGAAGCGATCGACGCAGCACGCCCAGTAGCCCCAGAACTCGTCGTGCGGTTCGACCAGGTCGGTGCCATCGACCGAGAGTGCCCCGTAGAGACGGTCGACCTCGGCGCGAGTGTCGGGCTCGAGGTTGATGGTGACGTTGTTGCCGAGGACGAGTTCGTGACTCATGGACGGGAGCAGATCCGTGCCCATGAGCACGTGGCCACCGAGGATCGGCAGCTCGACGTGCATCACCCGGTCGAGATCCTCCTCGGTGAACGAGGGCCTGGGCTGTTCCGGGTCCCAGGCGTCCCGGTTTCGCATCAGCGGACCCCGAAACTCGGTACCGAAGACGTCCCGGTAGAAGAGGAACGCGGCCTCGGTGTCGCCCATGAAGTTCAGGTACGTGCTGACGGACGCCATCGGTCGGCTCAGGTCCGATCCAGGATGACGACGGGTCCGCCAGGGTCCTGGCGCATCAGGGCCGTCATGCGTTCCTGACCGGATCGCTCGTGTCCGCCATACCGATCGCCTCCCGGTCGTGCCGTTGCGCACCTGCGCACGCTGGGCAACGTCGTGTCCGGCGTGGAGGTCAGGCTACTGACGCCGGCTCCGACCTGCGCCGGCTCAGCTGTCGGTGGGCGACGCGTCGTCCCGGTAGAGCTCGTCGCTGTGACCGGTCCGGAGATTGGCCCCGATGCAGTGGTACGAGCACCTCAGCACGCCCGTCGCCGCCACCTGCACGTCGACGAGGTCGAACGACCGCCCGACGCTGTCATCGGTGAAGATCCGCTTGCCTCCTCCGAGGACGACCGGTTCGATCATCAGGTTGAGCTCGTCGACGAGACCGATGGCGAGCAGCGACCGTACGAGGGTGGGGCTCCCGAAGGCTCCGAGATCACCTCCGGGACGCTCCCGCAGGGCTCTGACCGCGTCCATCGACTCGGCGATCGGGACTACATGAGAGTTCGGCCACGAGATGTCGTCGTCAGTGAGGGTGTCCGTCACCACGTACTTCTCGTTCGCGTTCATCTGATCGGCGAAGGGATCGCCTGCCCGCTCGGGCCACGCCTCGGCCATGACGGTGAACGTCCTGCGGCCGGACAGCAGCGCCTCGACGGTCGCAAACTTGGCCCCGACCGTGGCGCAGCATGGCGCCAGTCGCGCGGTGATGGTTGGTTCGGATCGGTCGAGGTCCAGAACGAGCCGGTCGTCTCCCGCATCACCGGCTGATCGAAGCGGCTCAGCGGTGAGGCAGGTACCGGGCCCGCCAGCGCCCGAGTGCTTTCCGGGTCCGGATCCACACGGTGCGCCACCGGAACCGGATCGCCCCGAGCGGGCCCGGGCGCAGCCACGGAACGAGGACCGACGGATCGACGGCTCCTCCGGGATCGGAACGGCGGGCCTCGTCGACGAGGACGGCGCGCAGCGCCATCGTGTAGGCGGAGCCGAAGAGCGAGGCGCCTCCCTCGGGCAGGAACGGCTTGGCCTGCGTCATGCACTGCACGACGAGTGGCCCTCCGCCCGGACCGGAGAAGACGAGCCGGCGGCGGTCGTGCAGGCGGACACCGGGCATGAAGAGGCTGGCGGCCATCTGCTCGGTCGTGAAATGCTCGACCGCCCCTTCGGGTACCTCCGACATGAGCAGCGCGTTGAGCACATCCTGGTCGTTGTGCATCAGCGGCTCGTCCGGATCGGCCCGCCACTCGGCGTACCGGTCGCTGGCCACACCGCACAGGTCCCACCAGCGCCGGAGGAGGCCGCCGTGGACGTCGGCGTCGAGGAGCACCGTGCCGGCCCCGACGTAGCGTTGCACTCGCAGGGGGGCCTGCAGCCCGAACCGGTCCGACCACGCTGCGACCCGGCGCGTGGCCATCGGGTCGACCGCCGCGACGATCGAGCCGGCTCGGGCTTTCTCGACCAGTGGGCCGAGGTCGCCGGCGACCAGGCCATCGGCATCGATGATCAAGATCGGACCCGACGGGTCGAGCGTGGCCGCGAACGCCTTGTCGAGACTCGGGACCGCCCGCCGGGCAGCCGTCCCGTCGACGATCGTCGCCCGCGTTCGGAGCCACACTCGTTGGACGTCGTCGAGACCGACGTCGTAGACGGTGAGTGGCGTGCCGGGCGCGTGGCGCTCGACCGAAGCGACGAGCAGCACGAGCGCCGGGAAGTAGCGCGCGTTGCAGACGGTGTACACGGAGAGGCCGGCCGGCACGGTCATGACGCTGGCCTCGTCCGCAGCCACGGGTCGGTCGTTGATCGGGCCATCGCGTACTGCGATGTCAGGTCGTGATTCGCCACAGCGACTCGGGAGTCTCGCGCACTCTCCGGCGCACCGACCACCAGTCGTCGAGCGGACCGACCTGCGAGCGATAGGCCTCGAGTGCTTCGATCTTGCGGGCCCGCGCCAGCGGGTCGGACGTGGGGGTGAGTGGCTCGAGCACGACGCCGTCCGCCACCAGTTCTGCCAGTCGGGTGGGCAGGACGCCGGGCAGACAGAGGTACGGGAGCTCGGCGTAGGCGACCCAGGTCGGTCCGTCGAGCACCGCTCGGAGACTGAGGGCCGCCGCCGCCACGATCCGGTGCTCGGGTCGGTCCAGGCCGCAGGGCAGCAGCACCACCGTCGGCGCCGCCGCTCGGACGGCCGTCGCAAGGGCATCGACCATCCCGTCAGGGATCGCCTCGTCGAACGGTCCCGTGCGGTAGTCGTGCTCCACGTAGGCGAGGTGGACGGGGTCGGCGCCGAGCCGGTGGAGCGCGTGCTCGTCCTCGGCTCGCCGCAGTGCACCGATGTCGTCCCCGGGTCCGAACCCGCACCGAAGGGACCAGGCGGAGGGTGGGTCGGGATAGGCCTCCGGGCTGCCCGCGAAGACGGTCACGACCGTCGCCACCGGAGCGACCGCCAGCACGTCGCCGACGCTCAACACCGCGTCGTCGAGGTGCGGTGACAGGACCACGACCCGGTCCAGCTCCCCGGGGCGCCAGAACCCGTGATCGCGACCGGTCGCCGACGCGGCCCGTGACCGACGGCCCACACGCCTCAGGAACCGTCGCCAGCGGCTCACCGGACGACGACACCGACCATCGTCACGGTCCGTCTCTCCACCGGCGCCTCCATCACGCGCCCGACGCTAGACCAACCGCCCACCAGGGTGACCACGGCGGCGGGGGCGATGAAGACGTAGTAGATCCACTGGCGGGGACTGAACTTCGAGATCACCGCCAGGACCGCGAACGCAATCCCGATCACGGAGACCCGCACCGGCAACGGCACGCCCAGGACCTCGGTGTAGGTGACCGTGCCGACGACCCGCATCAGACCGGCCAGGAGCAGGACTCGGCCGAGGGTCCTGACGATCCGCTGGATCGTGAGCTTCCACTGGATGTCGTTCCCGATCTGGGTGAGCACCAGGATCGTCGCGATGAGGAAGGAGCCGGCCACCAGCTTCGGGTGGTCGAGGCAGTAGGAGGTGGCCGCGGCGGCGAACCCCTGCAGCACCCAGGCCCCGAGCAGGAAGGTGAAGTCGGGGGCCACTGCACACAGCAACGAGGTCACCGCCAGCGCCGCAAGGGCCGTCACCAGCAGTCGGCGGTGGCTCCGGTCACGGGGACGAGCCTCGCACACCGCCGGGTGGCGCCGCCCGTCGGCGGCTGACGGTGCCGAGCGCCGCGGCGACCGCGTCGGCGGCGGCGGCGCCCGAGCGTGCGGCCCCCTCGACCTTGGCACCGCCGAAGGCATCGCCGGCGCAGACCAGCGGGGCGTCGCCGTCGAGCACGAGACACCGCTCGGGGTGCTCCACGACCGGTCGGGCGTAACGCCACCGCTGGACCGAGCGGGCGCCGGCCACGGGGTCGGCCCCGAGCGCGGCCGCGGCCAGCAGTGCGTCGGCGACCTCGTCGTCGGGGGCGTCCCAGTGGTCGTGACTGAACCCGGGCGTGGCGTGGATCGTCACCGCCGGGACCGCCGACACGCCCTTGACCTGGTTGTCGGCCATCCAGTCGATCGGACCCGAGGCGGGGTCGACCGCACCGGGGTCGTCGAGCCCCGACGGCCCGTCGAGCACGGTCATGAGGGCGAGGCACGGCTCGTAGGTGACGGCGTGGAGCGCGTCGCGCTCGTGGGGTGTCGGGTCGACGCCACCCGCGGCCAGCAGCGCGAGGGTCTGGGGGACGGGGGCGGTCACGACCACTGCGTCGGCGGTGAGGTCGCCGGCGTCGGCCAGCGTCACCGTCCAGCCCGCTGCCGCGTGGCGCACGGCGGTCACCCGCGAACCGGTGCGGACGTCGAGTCCGACGGCGAGGTGCTTGGCCAGCGCGTTCATGGTGGGGGCGCCGCGGAAGCGCACGTGCCCGTCGGGATCCGTCGCCCCGTCGGGTCCGATCCGGCCCCGGAACCACGGCACGACGGCACCGGCGCCGGTCCACTCGGCGACGGCCGCGGCGAACTCGGCGGTATGGGTGGTGAGGAACTGCGCGCCGTGGTCGAAGGTCGCCCCGCCGATCCGGCGGGTCGCGAGGCGCCCGCCGACCCCGCGGCCCTTGTCGACCACCACGACGTCACACGACCGGGCCAGGCGGCGGGCCGCGGTGAGCCCGGCCATCCCGGCGCCGAGCACCACCACGCGCGGACGGGTCACGGTCGTCCGCGGGAAGGGAGCACCCCGGCCCGATCGAGGATCCGGAACGTGGGGTCGTCCACCATCGCGGTGACCCTACCGAAGGCGCGAGCGGCACAGGGCCGCGCCCTGCGGGCGCCACCAGGTCCACCCATCTCCGGGTTCCGTCCCCGACCTTCACCGGCTGATCGGGATCCTCGGGCCCCGGGTACTCTTCGCACGTCACACGCCGCCTTCGGCGGGCGGTGGAGCCCCGGGACGGACCGTGACCGCAGCCCCCTATCTTGCCCCCCTCGGGGCCTGGCACCAGCCCGGCGGTCACGTCACGTCGTGGGTCCCGACCCCGCGCACTTGGGCGGCGGTGCGGACGGCGGAGCCCAGTCCCGTCCCGGCGAGCCACCAGCAGGCCCAGCACGTCCGGGCCTACGAGCGGTTCCGGGCCGCCGGGTTGACGATGGCGCGGCTCGGAACCGTGGCGTGGACCGAGCCGGGCCGGTGCGACCTGGGTGCCATGACCGCGGCCGTCGACGCCCACCTCCAGCGCCACGACACCTACGCCGACGTCCTGGCGGTCGGACCCGACGGCCGGCTCGCCCGGAGCGTGATCGCCGACCCGGCTGCCGTCCGCTTCGAGCCGGGTCAGAATCTGGCCGACGCGCAGGAGGTGGCGATGCGGGCCGTGTACCCGCTGCGGGTGGCACCGAGGACGCAGAAACTCACGGTCTTGCCGGTGGCGTTCGCATAGTTCGGGGAGCGCAGGCTCGCCCATCCGTTGGCGCCGGTGGTCGCCGTCCGGGAAGTGGCCGAACCACGCTCGAGGCTCCACTGGCCGCTGACCTTTGCGTTGGCTACGGGGGCACCCTTGCCGTCGACGACGAGAACACGGGCTGTCGCGAACGACTGGGTGCCGGATCGACCGGTGGTGAGGGTCACCGAGGCGATCTGCATCGTCGGGGCGGCCACGGTGATGCTGAGGGCCTTGGTGGTGGTGGCGCTGGTGGCGTCGGTGACGCGGACGGTGAGGTTGGCGGTCCCGGTCTTGGTGGGGGTGCCGGTGATGGTGCCGTCGGT
>VGBI01000032.1 GCA_016870595.1 Actinomycetota bacterium | reverse complement strand
TTGCCCGTGGGCTGGCGGGGCAGCTCCTCCACGAAGTCGATCGACACCGGGCACTTGTAGTGCGCCAGGTTCTCCCGGCAGAAGGCGATGAGCTCCTGCTCCAGCTCGGGTCCGGCAGTGGACCAGTCGATCGGCTGGACCACGCCCTTGACCTCCTCGCCCATCTCCTCGTTGGGTACGCCGAACACGGCGGCGTCCATGACCTTGGGGTGGGTGACCAGCAGGTTCTCGGCTTCCTGGGGGTAGATGTTCACCCCACCCGACACGATCATGAAGTCGCGTCGGTCGGTGAGGTAGAGGTAGCCCTCGTCGTCGAGGTAGCCCATGTCGCCCACGGAGGTCCAGCCGTCCTGGTTGTGGGCGCTGCGGGTCTTCTCGGGGTCCTTGTGGTACTCGAACGTGATGGTGCGGTCACCGGGCTCGAACCACACCACCCCGCTCTCGCCGGTCGGGCGCTCGTTGCCCTCCTCGTCGAGGATGTGGATGGTCGAGCCGTGGGCCCTGCCCACCGAGCCGGGATGGGCCAGCCACTCCTCCGAGGTGATCATGGTGGACCCGCCGCCCTCGGTCGCGCCGTAGTACTCGAAGATGATCGGGCCCCACCACTCGATCATCTGCTGCTTGACCGGCACCGGGCAGGGCGCGGCGGCGTGGATCACGAAGCGCTGGCTCGAGGCGTCGTACTGCGCCCGGGTCGCCTCGGGCAGCTTCAGCATGCGCACGAACATCGTGGGGACCCACTGGCTGTGGGTCACGCAGTACTTGTCGATCGAGGCCAGCGCGAGCTCGGGGTCGAAGCGCTCCATCACGATGGCGGTGGCGCCGATGCGGCTCATCGAGATGCAGAACTGCAGCGGGGCCGAGTGGTAGAGCGGCGCAGGGGACAGGTAGACGGAATCGTCGTCGATCCCGTAGGTCTGGCCGAAGCCGGCGAAGCCGGGGAGCGGGTCGCCGACCCGGCGCCGGGGGTTCGGGTACTTGATCCCCTTGGGCCGGCCCGTGGTCCCCGAGGAGTAGAGCATGGCCACACCCTCGAGCTCCTCCTCGAGCGGCTCGGCGGGGAACGCGGCGACCGCGGTCTCGTAGTCGACGAACCCGTCCACGCCGTCGGGTCGGTCGAGCATCAGGCGCACGGTGCAGTGCTGGGGCAGCCGCTCGATCAGCTCGGCGGCGGAGGACTCGAGGTACGCCGAGGTGACGTAGGCCTTGGCGTCGCAGTTGTCGACGATGTAGGCGATCTCCTCGGCGTTGAAGTGGTAGTTGATCGTCGTGAAGTAGAGGCCCGAGCGCTGGGCGGCCCATACCACCTCGAGGTACCGGGGGTGGTTCTCCATGCAGATGGCGATGTGGTCGCCGAATCGGAGTCCGGCGTCGAACCAGAGCTGCGCGAGCCGGTTCGACCGGTCGTCGAGCTCACGGAACGTGATCACCTGGCCGCTGCCGGCCATGACGTACGCGGGCTTGTCGGGATCGGTCTTGGCGTGTGCTCCGGGCCACATGGGGCCGCACTGTATCGGCCGGACGGTCGCGCCCCCGGTGGCCCCGCCGGACGCGGGACCCGCGCCGTCGCGGGCTACGACGAGGACACCACCTCGATGGGGGTCCCGGCGGCCCGCAACGCCCTGTCCGGCCTGCCCGCCGACCTGATGCCCCGGCGCCTGCTCTTCGCCACCGCGAACCCGGCCTACCTCGACAAGACCAACGCCGCCGCGATCCACGCCGCCCTCGGCCTGCCCGCCTCGGTGGCCGCCTACGACGTCGGGGGCTCGACCCGCTCGGGGATCGGCGCGCTGCGCCTCGCCGCCGATGCCGCCGTCCCCACCCTGGTGGTCATGAGCGACCTGCGGACCGGGCTCCCCGGCGGCACCGACGAGCGGGAGGGTGGTGACGGCGCGGTGGCCCTCGTGGTCGGGAGCACCGCGGCGATCGGCGACGCCGCCCAGACCCGGGTGCTCGGCGCGGCGTCGGCCTCGCTCGAGTTCCTCGACCGCTGGCGGCTGCCGGGCGAGCGCTCGTCGCACGTGTGGGAGGAGCGCTTCGGCGAGCACGCGTACGTCCCGCTGGTCGCGGCCACCTTCGCCGACGCGCTCGCCGCGGCCGGGGTCGGGGCCGAGACGCTCGACCACGTGATCGTGACCGGGGTGCACAGCCGGGCGGTGCGGGTGGCGGCCCGGGCCGTCGGCGTGGCCCCCGACCGCATCGTCGACGACCTCGCCGACACCGTGGGCAACACCGGGGCGGCCCACCCCGGGCTGCTGCTGGCCGGGCTGCTCGAGCGCATGGCCCCGGGCCAGCGCATGGCCCTGGTGGTGGTGGCCGACGGCTGCGACGTCGTGATCGCCGAGACCACCGGTGCGCTCGGTACCGTGGGCCCCCGGCGCCCGCTCGCCGACCAGATCGCGGGCACGCGCCCCCTCACCAGCTACGAGACCTTCCTGACCTGGCGGGGCCACCTCGACCGCGAGCCGCCCCGCCGCCCGGATCCGAAGTCACCGGCGGCACCGCCGTCGCTGCGCAACGAGGACTGGAAGTTCGGGTACACCGGCTCGCGCTGCGACGCCTGCGGCGAGGTGCACCTCCCGCCGTCGCGGGTGTGCGCCCGGTGCCGGGTCAACGACCGGATGACCCCGGTGCGCATGGCCGACACCCCGGCGACGGTCACCACGTTCACCGTCGACCGCCTCACCTACTCGCTCAGCCCGCCGGTCGTGGCCGCGGTGGTCGACTTCGACGGGGGCGGTCGCTTCCGCTGTGAGGTCACCGACGTCGACGCCGACCGGGTGGCCAGACGGCGCAGCCGCGGCGATCGTCGTGCGGGCCGAGGACGCCTACCGGTACACGGATCGTCCGTTGTTCGTGAAGGCCCTGTCGTTCGTGGCCGGGCCGGGCGCCGGGGTGGTCGACCGCGACTACGACTACACGACCTTCCGCGAGGTGGTGGCCGCGTGCACCGACGCTGACGCGCAGGCCGGCGTCACCGACCCGCGGGCCCAGATCGCGATGGCCGAGGTGCACGACTGCTTCACCCCCACCGAGCTGGTGCTGATGGAGGACCTCGGGTTCGCCGAGCGGGGCGCGGCCTGGAAGGACGTGCTCGCCGGCACCTTCGATCTCGACGGCGAGCTCCCCGTGAACCCCGACGGGGGCCTCAAGGCCTTCGGGCACCCGATCGGGGCGTCGGGCCTGCGGATGCTGTTCGAGGCGTGGCTGCAGCTGCGGGGCGAGGCGGGTGAGCGCCAGATCCGCTCGGTGGCCGAGGGCCGCGACCTCGCCCTGACCCACAACCTCGGCGGGTCGCCCGGCGAGTGCGTCAGCTACGTGGGGCTCGTCGGCACCGAGCTCGCGGCCTGAGTCACGCCGGGCCCGGGGCCGCGGCGGCCGCGGCGGCCGCGTCGGCGACGAACGTCCGTCCGCCCCGGCGGATCACGAGGGCACCGGGCAGGGCGGGGAGCACCGCCGCCGCCATCGCCCAGCGCAGCGAGCCCGATGCCTGCGAGACCGCCCCGATCACGAGCGGACCGGCCGCGCTCCCGAGGGTGAGCACGAAGCCGAACATCGCGAAGCCGGTCCCCCGGCGGCGCGCCGGGAGCACCTCGGCCGCGACCGCCGCGAGGTTCGGGAACGCGATCGACAGCAGGGTGGCGGCGACGGTGACGAGACCTGCGGTCACCGCGAGGACGGGGACCGCGAACCCGATCACGGCCAACAGCGTGCCGACGACCACCGCGCCGGCGGTGAGGGTGATGCGGCCACCGGGCCGGTGGGCCTCGACCCGGTCGCCGAGCGTGCCGCCGACGAGGGCTCCGACGACCCCGGCCGTGATCGCGGCCACCGCAGTGAGGGCCGCGGCGCTCGCGGCGGAGAGGCCGAAGTCCCGCTCGAAGAAGGTGGGGAGCCAGTACGCGATGCCTGCGATCCCGAGGACGGTGACGGCGAGCCCGAGCGACACGGACCGGATCGTCCGGATGTCGAGCACCCGGCGGAACTCGCGCGGGTAGGCCCGGAGCCCACCCGGCCCGGGTCGGGGCGCGGTGTCGTCGATCTCCTCGAGCAGCGCCACCGGCGGCCCGTCGAGCGGGTCGGGAGCGGCGAGCGGGTCGAGCGCACCCGGCCCGTCGAGGGCGCCCCGGGCGGGCTCACGCAGGCGGGCGACGACCAGGGCCACGAGCAGGCCCGGGACCGCGGCCACGACGTACGCCCACCGCCAGCCCAGCGCACCGCCCACCAGTCCGCCGACGCCGACGCCGACCCCGGTGCCGATGACCACCGTCAGGCGCTGGACCGCGTAGACCCGGCCCCGGGCCAGCGGCGGGTAGTAGTCGGCCACGAGGCTCGACGACACCGGGTTGTCCACGTGGCTGGCGCCCCCCAGGAGGATCCGCACGCCGAAGAAGGCCAGGAACGACGGGGCCACCGCCGACAGGCCGCTGAGGAGGGCCCAGCTGGCGACGACGACGGTGAGCAGCCGGGTGCGCCGGGCGTGGTCGGCGAGCCACCCGGCGGGAACGAGCACGAGGAACCCGGCCAGCACCGCCGCGGTCGGGAGGGCGCCGGCCACGGTGTCGGAGAACCCCCACTGGTCCTGCAGGAGGCCCAGGGTGCCGGGAACGACGCCCTGGTCGAGTGCGTCGACCAGCACGATGCCGGTGAGCACCGCCGCCGGGCGCCACCCCCAGGGTCCGAGGCCGGAAGGGGGCACGGTGGGGGATCAGGCCCCGGTCCCGCCCTGCAGCCGCTCGTCCTTCTCGCGGACGATGTCGGCCAGGTCGTCCTGGAACGCCTCCATCCGCCCGCGCAGCTCGGCGTCGAACGCGCCGAGGATCCGGACCGCGAGCAGCCCGGCGTTGCGGGCGTTGCCGATGGCCACGGCCGCGACCGGGATGCCGGCGGGCATCTGGACGATGGAGAGCAGCGAGTCGAGGCCGTCGAGCTGGCGCAGCGCAACCGGGACCCCGATCACCGGCAACGACGTGAGGGACGCGGTCATTCCGGGCAGGTGGGCGGCGCCCCCGGCCCCGGCCACGATCACCCGCAGGCCCCGGGCCACGGCGCTGCGCGCGTACTCGACCATGACGTCGGGGGTCCGGTGGGCCGAGACGATGCGGACCTCGTGGGGCACGCCGAACTCCGTCAGCACGTCGATCGCGCCCTGCATGGTCTCGAGGTCGGAGTCGCTGCCCATGATCACGCCCACCAGCGGCGCCCGCTCGGCCATGCGGAGCGACGTTACCCTGCGGGGATGCGGACGCGACTGACCGATCTCCTCGGGGTCGAGCACCCGGTGATGCTCGCCGGGATGGGCGGGGTGAGCTACCACGCGCTGGTCGCCGCGGTCTCGGAGGCCGGTGGATTCGGCTGCCTGGGCGCCTCCACGATGTCGTCCCCCCAGATGGTCGACGAGATCCGGGCGGTGCGGGACCGGACCACCCGTCCGTTCGGTGTCGACCTGCTCACGGCCATGCCCGACCGGCTGCTCGACGACGTCGCCGCGCTGGTGCGGGAGGGCGCATCGGTGTTCGTCGCCGGGCTCGGCATCCCCTGCGACGCGATCGAGCACTGCCACGCGCACGGCGTGCTGGTGGCGAGCATGTGCGGGAAGGTCCGCCACGCCGTCGCCGCGGTCGAGGCCGGGTGCGACCTCGTGATCGCCCAGGGAACCGAGGCGGGCGGGCACACCGGCCTGGTCGCGACCCTGCCCCTGGTCCCGCAGGTGGTCGACGCAGTGGCCGGCCGGGTGCCGGTCGTCGCGGCCGGCGGCATCGTCGACGGCCGGGGTCTGGCCGCGGCCCGGGTGCTGGGCGCCGACGGCGTGTGGGTGGGCACGCGCTTCATCGCCACACCCGAGGCCCGCTCGGCCCCGGGCTACAAGGACGCCCTCCTGCGCGCCACCGACGACGCCACCGTGATCTCCCGCGCCTACAGCGGCAAGCCGATGCGGGTGCTGCGCAACCGCTGGACCGAGCACCACGAGCAGCACCCGGACGAGGTCGCCCGGTTCCCGGCGCAACTGGGGGCATCGATCGGGGCGGGGGCGTTCCACCTCGGAGCCGACGAGACCGCGACCGGGGTCGACCCCGAGCGCGAGGGCTACCCGGCCGGCCAGGGGGTCGGCGCGCTGCACGACCTGGTCCCGGCCGGTGAGCTGGTGGCGCGGTTCGTGGCCGAGGCCGACGCGGCGTTGGCTGCGCTCCGGGACTGACCCGGACCGGTTCGGTTCGGTTGGGTCGGGTCGGGTGGGGGCGGGGTCAGCCCCGCCCCGCGCGCTGCGACTCTTCGCGCAGGTCGTGGGCGCACATGCGGGCGACGAGGTCCTCGAACGAGACCCGGGGGGTCCAGCCGAGCTGCGTGCGGGCCTTGGTGGGATCGCCGAGCAGGAGGTCGACCTCGGCCGGGCGCATGAACCGCGGGTCCTGCTCGACGTAGGGCGTCCAGTCGTCGATGCCCGCGCAGCGGAACGCGAGGTCGAGGAACTCGCCGATGGTGTGCGTCTCACCGGTCGCGATGACGTAGTCGTCGGGCTGGTCCTGCTGGAGCATCAGCCACATCGCCTCGACGAAGTCGCCGGCGTAGCCCCAGTCGCGCTGGCTCTCGAGGTTCCCGAGGCTGATCTTCTCCTGGAGGCCGAGCTCGATCCGGGCGACGCCGTTGGTGATCTTGCGGGTGACGAACTCCAGCCCGCGGCGCTCACCCTCGTGGTTGAAGCAGATGCCCGACGACGCGTGGATCCCGTACGACTCGCGGTAGTTCAGCGTGGTGTAGTGCCCGAACACCTTGGCCACGCCGTAGGGCGAGCGCGGGTGGAACGGGGTCTGCTCGGTCTGGGGGGTCTCGCGTACCTTGCCGAACATCTCGGAGGACGAGGCCTGGTAGAAGCGGATCGGGTTGGCGTCGGCGCCGCCGACGATGCGGATGGCCTCGAGCATGCGCAGCACGCCGACGCCGGTGATGTCGGCGGTGAGCTCGGGCTGACGGAACGACAGTGCGACGAAGCTCATGGCGCCGAGGTTGTAGACCTCGTCGGGCTGCACCTGCTCCACCGCGGCGATCAGCGACGACAGGTCGCGGAGGTCGCCCTCGACCAGCTCCAGCGCCGGGTTCTCGTCCATGACCGTCTGGAGCTTCGGGTTGTTCTGGCCCCGCACCATCCCGAACACCTGGTAGCCCTTCGACTGCAGGAGCTCGGACATGTGGCGGCCGTCCTGGCCGGTGATGCCGGTGACGAGGGCGCGCTTCACGGCGAGGACGGTAGTGGTTGCGTCGGATCGATCCCCGGATCGAGTTGGAGCGCGAACTCGGCGCACCGCTGGGCCTCGGCCGCCTCGCCGATCCGGCCCGCGGCCCGGCCGAGCCCGACGAGACCGCGCAGGAACCCCCGGTTGGTCTCGTGGCGCCAACGCACGTAGCCCGAGCCGCGCCACCCCGAGGCGCGCAGCCGGTCGAGGCCGCGGTGGTAGGCGACCCGGTAGCAGGCGTAGGCCTCCACGTCGTCGCGGGCGTGGTCGCCGAGGCGGGCCCAGCCGTCGAGGAAGGTCGGCCACCGCCCGACCACTGCGGCGATGGCGTCGCGCCGGCCCGGCCCGTCGACCACGAGCGCGGCGGCGAGCGCCTCGAGCGCGTCGGCGGGCTCGGGATCCAGGACGGTCTCGGGGGGGCCCGAACGCGACATCGTGACCGGGAGATCGCTCATGGGCCGATGCTAGGCCCGGCGCACGGGGCGCGGCGGGGCCGGGCCGGGCCGGGCCGGGTCCGGCCGGAGCCCGGGTGGGCGGTCGGTACCATCGCCGGGCGTGTCCATCTCCCGGTGCTCCCGATGACCACCCCGGTCCCGCCCCCCGCGTCGACGACCCACCTGGTCCTGGCGCGCCACGCCGTCACGGCCGAGACCGGATCGGTGCTCTCGGGCCGGGCGCCGGGCATCGACCTGTCGGAGGCGGGGCGGGCCCAGGCCGACGCCCTCGGGGCGCGTATGGCCGACCTCGCCGTCTCGGCGGTCTACGCCAGCCCGATCGAGCGGACGACCCAGACCGCCGAGGCGGTGGCCCGCCACCACGCGCTGGCGGTGCGGCCCCTCCCGGGGGTGATCGAGGCCGACTACGGCGAGTGGACCGGTCAGAAGCTGACCGACCTCGCGGGCACCGACCTCTGGAAGGTCGTGCAGCGCACGCCGTCGCGGATGACCTTTCCGGGCGGTGAGGCGATGGCGGCGATGCAGACGCGCATGGTCGACGCGATCGAGGCCGTCGTGGCCGACCACCCGGGGGAGCTCGTCGTGGTCGTCTCGCACGCCGATCCCATCAAGGCGGCGATCGCCCACTACACGGGCGTGCACCTCGACCTCTTCCAGCGGATCGCGGTGTCGCCGGCGTCGGTGACCGCCTTCGCCTTCGGTCACCACGGGGTGACGATGCTCAAGTGCAACGACACCGGCGGTCTCGCCGACCTCGCGCCGCCCGCCCCGGCGCCGACGACCGACCCGGACGGCGGGGGGAGCGGCGGGGATGCCTGACCCGATCGAGTTCCACTCCGTCGACGCGCTCGGAGCCGGCGCGGTGGGAGAGCCCGGTCGGCGGGCCTTCTACCTGCAGGCCCGCTCCGAGGCGGCCCAGCTCACCGTGCTGGTCGAGAAGGAGCAGGTGGCGCTCCTCGCGACCGAGGCGATCGCCTTCCTCGACCGCATCAAGGACGAGTATCCGGAGGAGCCGCTCACGGTCCCGGTGGAGTTCGCCGAGCTCCGGGAGCCGACGGTCCCGCTGTTCCGGGCCCGGCTCATCGGCCTCGGGTTCGACCCCGAGCGGGAGCTGGTGCTGATCGAGCTCCGGGAGCGGGCCGAGGACGACGGTGACGACGGTGACGACGGTGACGACGATGACGACCTCGGCGACGACGACGAGGCCGACCGTGCCGGAATCCCGACCCGGCCCGAGGCCGACGGGGAGGACGGGTTCGTCGCCCGGATCTACGCGACCCGACCCCAGGTGCGGGCGATGGCCGCCCGCAGCGCGGTGGTCGTGGCCGCGGGCCGGCCCCCGTGCGACCTCTGCGGCCAGCCCCGGGACTCCGGCCACCGGTGCCCCCGCTGGAACTGACGCCGCACCGTGTCGTCGTCGTCCACTCCGGTCGCCGAGGTGCTCGTGCACGGCGACCTCGAGGTCGTCGGCCGGATGCGCGACTCGTCGAACGGGGCCTTCTTCGTGCGGGCCTGCGCCGACGGGGTCGAGGTGCCGGCGGTGTACAAGCCCCGGCGCGGCGAGCGACCGCTCTGGGACTTCCCCGACGGCACGCTGTGCCTGCGGGAGGTGGCGGCCTGCGTGCTCTCCGACGCGCTCGGGTGGGGGGTGGTGCCGGTGACGGTGCTCCGGCCCGACGGGCCCTTCGGCGAGGGTGCGCTCCAGCGGTTCGTGGACCACGATCCCGAGGAGCACTACTTCACACTGCTCGACGGACGCGAGGACCGGTTCCGGGAGTTCGCCGTGCTCGACGTGCTCGCCAACAACACCGACCGCAAGGGCGGGCACTGCCTGCGTGACCGGGTCGCCGACGAGGTGGTCGGGATCGACCACGGTCTCACGTTCCACCCCGTCCCGAAGCTGCGCACGGTCATCTGGGACTTCGCCGACGAGCCGGTCCCCGACGCGCTGCTCGAGGACGTGCGGCGGGTCGCCCACGACGCCGAGCACGGCCCGCTCGGCGACGTGCTCGCCGGCCTGCTGTCACCGACCGAGCTCGCCGCCTTCGGGATGCGGGCCGCGGACCTGCTCCACGACGGGCACTTCCCGGCCCCCGACCCCGGCTACCACTCGGTGCCCTGGCCGCTCGTCTGACGGATCCGGCGGGTCGGGCAGGTCGGGCAGGTCGGCCGGGCCGTCCAGCGGGGGCGGGCCGAGCCGAGCCCGTCGCTCAGGTCCGGACGTAGACGTCGAGGCCGTCGATGGTGCGGTCGAAGCGGTAGTGCCGGTCGACGTAGCGCTCGAAGCGCGGGTACTGCGACACCGGTGAACGGTCCGCGCCCCGGATGGTGGTGTCGGAGGTGTCGACGATGAACTTCGGGGCGTGGCGGCGGAGGTCGCGGAAGAACCAGGTCCAGGTCTGCGGGTCGAGCTCGGTGGCCGCGGGGGTGTCGACCCGGCTGGGATGGTTGGCCGCGAGGAGCGACTGCGTCGCGATGTAGCGGGTGGCCGGGCGGACGCCCGAGGCCCAGTAGATCTCGGGGACGTTGCCCCACACGAGCACGCGGTCGTCGCGGTCGGTGTGGGCGGCGACGTAGCGGCTCACGGTCCGGTACTGCGGCTCGTCGCCGAACGGGGTGAGGAAGTAGCCGGCGGCCGAGAACATGACGCCGAGCCCGAGCGCCAGCGCGACGGTGGCCCGGCGCGCCCGGGGTGTCGACCAGGCGAGGGCGCCGGCGGCGAGCAGGGCGAACGGAGGCACGAGCTGCAGGTAGTAGTGGCCGAAGAACCGGAGGCCCACGGCCACCGAGACCGCCGCCGACAGGGCCCAGAGCCAGAGATCGGTGTCGGTCTCGCCGTCGGCGGCCGGGGTCCGACGGGCGCGCCACGACCGGGGCAGCGTCCACAGGATCGGCGCGTTGCACGCCGCCCACGCCAGCGTCATCACCACGAACATGCCCACCACCAGGGCCGACGCGGTCTCCGTGCCCACGTAGGAGCCGTTGCCGAGGACCGTCCAGTACACGAGCTGACGGGGTCCGAGCAGCGCCGCGGCGGCCAGGAGCGGGACGGCGAACCACACCGCGACCTTGGTGATGCCCCGACGGTCGCGTCGCGTGAGCATCGTCCACGCGATCGGGAGCAGCGTCGCGGCCCCGGTCTGCTTGGCCAGGGTGGCGAGCCCGATCGCGAGGCCGGAGGTCGCCGCCCGGCCGCGCCGGGCCAGCATCACCCCGGCGACGGTGAGCGGGAGCATGAAGGTCTCGAAGTTCGCGGCCTGGCCGTCCTGGGGCGCGAACGACACCAGCGCCACGGTGGTGAGGACGGCACCCGCATACATCGCCGTGCGGCCGAAGCGGCGCCGGGCCTCGAACGCGACGAGCACGGCGGTACCCGCGGCGGCGAGCATCGCCGCGACCCGCACGCTCCAGAGGTCGGTCGTGCCGGTGACGGCCTGGGTGAGGGCGTACACGTAGGGCACGAGCGGGGGCTTGCGGTCGGCCGCCTCCCGGTAGAGGTCCCCGCCGTCGCGGATGACCTGGCCCTGGGTGGCGAGGAACGTCTCGTCGGAGTTGAAGACGTCGACGAAGAAGGCGGGGAGCCGCAGGACCGTCGTGAGGGCGACGACGAGCAGGACGACCTGCCACCAGTCGCGGGTCCGGGTCCCGGGGTCCCGGAGGGCCGGTCGCGACCCCGTCCCCTCCCCGTTCAGTTTCTCGGTCTGCACGTCCTGCACCGCCCCGTTCCGGACCACCATTATGCCGGGTGGCCCACCTCGGCGGCGGTGCGGTCCCACCGGCCGCTGCGGCGGGCGCAGGCCGGGCCACCGTGTCGGGTCAGGCCCGGGCCAGCTCCCCGGCGTGGTACCGGCGCTTGCAGGCCGACCGCTGGAGCTTGCCCGACGAGGTCTTGGGCAGCGTGCCCGGCCCGACCAGGACGACGTCGAGCGGCGGGATGCCCACGGCGTCGCAGACGCGGTCCACCACCTCGTCGTGGACCCGGCCGGGGGCGTCACCCCGGTGCTCGGCGACCACCACGATGCCCTCCTTGCCCCGGCGGCCCTCCACGCCGAAGGCGATCACGTTCCCGGCCCGGACGCCGGCGACGGTGCCCGCCGCCCGCTCGATCTCCTCGGGGTACACGTTGCGCCCCCCGATGATGATCACGTCCTTGATCCGGCCGCAGACCACGACCTCGCCGTCGACGAGGTAGCCGAGATCGCCGGTGCGCAACCAGCCGTCGCGGATCGTCGCCTCGGTGACGTCGGGGCGGCGGTAGTACCCCGGGGTGATCGAGGTGCCCCGCAGCTCGATCTCGCCCACCGCGCGGTCGGGGAGGAGCGCACCGGTGTCGGGGTCGCACACCCGCAGGTCGATCCCGCGCAGGGTGCGACCGAGCACGGCGAAGCGACGGGCGCCCTCGCCGGTGGTGGGGCGCGCGGTGCGCTCGTGCTCGAGCGCCGCGCGGTCGACGGTGTCGCACTGCATCCCGGTGCCCGGCACCGGGAACGCGATGGCGAGGGTCGCCTCGGCCATCCCGTACACGCAGAGCGGTGACGTTACAGGCAGGCCGTACGGTGCGCCCGCGGCCGTGAACGCCTCGACCGCGTCGGGGTCGATGGGCTCGGCACCGTTGAGCGCGAGCCGCCACGACGACAGGTCGAGGTCGTCGATCCGGCGCAGCGCGCGCGCTGCGAGCGCGTATGCGAAGTTGGGACCGCAGGTGACGGTGCCACGGAACTCCGAGATCCAGCGCATCCAGTCGCCTGGCGTAGCGAGGAAGTCCTGCGGTGCTGCGATCACGAGGTCGAAGCCGGTGGCCATCGGGGTCGTGAGCAGCCCGATCAGACCCATGTCGTGGTAGAGGGGCAGCCACGAGACGCCGGTGTCGTCGGGGGTGATGCCTGATCCCTCGATCATCGCGTCGATGTTGGCGGTGAGGCAGCGGTGCGGGAGCATCACGCCCTTGGGGTCGGCCGTGGACCCGCTGGTGAACTGCAGGATGGCGAGGGCGTCGGGGTCGGGGGTCGGCCGTTCCCAGTGCGCCGCGTGGCCCACGAGCTCGTCGAGCGTGCACAGCGGCGGGTCACCCGGCTCCGGGGACACGAACGGAGCGAGCTGCGGGTCGACCACCACCGCGCGGGCGTCGGCGATCCGGATGCGGGCCCGGGTCTGGGCCACGAACTCCTCGATCGATCCGAGGCGCATGGGCAGCGGGAGGCACACCACCGCAGCGCCGGCGAGCCAGGTCGCCTGCACCGCGGTGGCGAAGGCGCGCGTCGTGGGCCCGAGGAGGGCCACGTGGTCGCCGGGGCCCACGCCCCGGGCCTGGAGCGCCGCGGCCATCCCCTGGGCGTCCTCGTGGAGCCGGGCCCAGGGCACGACCTCGCGCCCGTCGGCCCCGGCCGAGCTGAGGAAGGTGACGGTGCCCGGGCCGTCGGCGATGCGCTCGATCCGGGGGAGCAGCGTCGTCGGACCGGCCGATGGCGGGGACAGTTCGGGCATCTCGGGTCCGACCCGGTCGTCGGGTCCGGGGTTACCCACCGCGGGGAGGGTCAGGTCCCGGCCGCAGCGGCGGGGTCGCGGAAGAAGACCGAGCGGGCGAGCACGGCGTCGGCCCCGGCGGACCGGGCCGCGTCCCGGGCCTCGTCGTCGACGTGGGGACCGAAGGCGACGATCCGGCCGGGGGTCACGGCCCGCACCGCGGCCACGCGGTCGGCCCCGCGGGCGATGTCGACGAGCACGACGTCGGCGTCGGCGGCCTGGGCCGGGTCGCGCACGAAGCGGACGTCGGGGAGGGCGGCCCGGATCCGGCTCTGGTCCATCAGGTCGCCGACGAGGGCGACGATCACGTCCCGACGAGGCGGGGGGCGGCGACCGCGAACTCGGGCCAGCGGGTGCGCGACTTCTTCGCCAGCTTGTGCATCAGCGCGATCGCCCCCGGGTCGTCGTCGCCGGGGCGCACCTCGATCATGCCGCTGGCGACGAGGCCGTCCATGATCTCGCGGCCCACGTCGGTGCGGACGATGGTGAGCGTCCAGTCGTTGAACGCACCGATCCCCCCGGTGGAGATGTCGGCGTGCTGCGCCGCGAAGTCGGGGCACATGTTGCAGCCCTCACGGGTCCAGGCGTGGCACTCCTTGAGCGGGACCTCGTGGTAGTCGCCGTTGTGCATCCAGATCTGGAACACGCCCTTGATGTTCATCTTCTTGATGTCAGCCCTCTTCAGGCCGTACTTCGCCTCGAACAGCTCCTCGAAGATCGCGTCGTCGAAGGTCTTGGAGCAGAGCAGCCCGATGTTGAGGGTGAGGCGCCGGGCGACCTTGCCCGCCTTGCGCTGCTTCATGACCGCGGGCACCGAGCTCTGGCAGCTCATCCCGACGAGGGCGATCCGCTCGGCCCCGCTCTCGATCGCGTCGTTGTAGGCCAAGGTGTTGGCCGAGTAGGTGTAGCGGCTCCCGGCCGAGGCGATGACGTCCTCGCGGGTGCGGGCCACACCGGGCACCGCCTTCCAGGTGGACCCGTCGCCCTCGAGGTACGACACGAGGGCGGCGTCGATGATGTCGTGCTCGAGCGCGTAGAGGAGGATGGCCGACACCAGGCCGCCGTCCTGACCGACCTCGTGGATCACGGGGTCGGCGGCCCGGGCGAGGACGATGTCCTTGTAGATGCCCGACACCTCGTCGGCCTCGCGGGCCCGACCGAACATGAACTCGTCGATCTCGGATTCCCAGGTCCGGAACCGGGGACAGGCCCGGGTGCAACTGGTGCACGACTTCTCGCCGTGGCTGCAGTTGTCGGGCGCGTAGCCCTCCTCGAGGTGGAAGGGCTTGTACACGCCCTGGTCGTCGCGGTAGCCGAGCACGTCGTGCGGGCAGGCGATGACGCACCCGGCGCACCCGGTGCACAGACCGGTCGTCACGACCTCTTCGTAGAGGTGCTTCCACTGGAACTTCTCGGGCGGCATCCGGGAAGTCTGGCACGGTCCGGTCCCCGGGGGTTCAGCCGGGGGTCGCCCCGCTCGGCCCCGCTCGGCCCGCTCAGCCCCGCTCGGCCCGCTCAGCCCCGCTCGGCCCACCAGGCGTCGAGGAGCCGGCCCCGGGCCCGGGCGTGGTCGGCGAGCCCGGCCACGACCATCCCTGCGACCCGCCCGCCGACCAGCGGTGCCCGCACGACCAGGTCCCCGGTGACGGTCCAGGTGCTGCCGGTCCCATGGGGCTCCACCCGGCTCTCGTAGGTCGCCTCGAGCCGGTCGGGGTAGTGGTCGGGCAGGAGCGTGTGCGCCGACCGGCACGCGGTCGTGTCGAAGGTGGCGTCGTCGACCCAGGTCAGCCGGTCGGGGTCGAGCACCCGGGAGACCGCCCGGTTGAGCGACGCCTTGAAGCGGTAGCGGACGCGCAGTCGGGCCGTGGTGGCGGTGCGGGTGGACTCGAGCACCTCGCCGCCCCCGATCCCGGGCAGCGTTGCGGTGCGCGCGAGGAAGGCGGGGTCGAGGAACGCGTCGATCACCGCCACCGGAGGAGGGGTGAGCGGAACCGCAATCGTGAAGTCCATGGTGCGCCTCACCGGTCCTGCGGGCCGTCGGTCGGTGCGCAGTACGCTGACGGGTCCCCAGAAAGGTAGCCATGGCCCGGATCCCCCAACTGCTGCAGGCCGGACGCACCCACTCGTTCGAGTTCTTCCCGCCCCGCACGGCCGATGCCGAGGTCGCGCTCGAGCAGACCCTGGTCGAGCTCGAGCCGCTGCACCCGGCCTTCGTCTCGGTCACCTACGGCGCCGGTGGGTCCACCCGTGAGCGGACCCACGACCTCGTCGTGCGGATCAACGATCGGCCCGGGATGACGGCGATGGCCCACCTCACCTGCGTCGGGCACACCCGGGCCGAGCTCGAGGCGATCGTCACCCGCTACCGCGACTCGGGGGTGGAGAACATCCTCGCCCTCGGCGGCGATGCACCCGCCGACCTCGACCTCCCGCCCGGTGACCTCACCTACGCGGTGGAGCTGGTCCGGCTGATCCGGGCGACCGGCGACTTCGCGGTCGGCGTCGCCGCGCACCCCGAGCCCCACCCGCGGTCCCCCGACCTCGCCACCGACCGCCGCCGGACCGCCGAGAAGCTGGCCGAGGCCGACTTCGCGGTCACCCAGTTCTTCTTCGAGGCCCACCACTACCTCGAGCTCGTCGACTCCCTGCGGACCCTCGGGGTCGACAAGCCCATACTCCCCGGGATCATGCCGGTGCTGAGCATCGGTGCGATCAAGCGCATGGCCGAGCTCCAGGGGTCGCAGTTCCCGGCCTGGTTCGACGCCCGGCTCCGCGAGGTCGAGGACGACCCCGAGGCGGTGCGGGCGGTCGGCATCGAGGAGGCCACCACCCTGTGCCGCACCCTGCTCGACGCGGGTGCCCCGGGGCTGCACTTCTACACGTTGAACCGCTCGACCGCGACCCGCGAGATCGCCGCCAGCCTCGGCCTCGCCGCCCCGCCCGCCTGATCGCCGGGTCCCGGACGCGGCGCTGAGCGCCCCGGTCCCGGACGCGACGATCCCGGCCCGCCGGGGGGCGGAGCCGGGACGCCGGGTGGCGGAGGAAGTGGGATTTGAACCCACGGTGCCCCTTGCGGGACACAACGGTTTTCGAGACCGCCCCGTTCGGCCGCTCCGGCATTCCTCCGTCGGCCATCCTAGGGGACACGGGTTTCGTGCCCCGGGGCCGGGTCAGGCCCCGGTGTCCCCCGGACGGCGTGCGGCGAAGAAGTCGCGCAGGAGCCCGGCGCACTCGTCGGCCCGGATCCCCGGGTGCACGACGAGCTCGTGGTTGAGGCGGGGGTCGGCCCCGAGGTGGTAGAGGCTGCCGAGCGCCCCGGCCTTGGCGTCGGCGGCGCCGAACACCACGGCGTCGACGCGCGCGAGCAGCGCGGCCCCGGCGCACATCGGGCAGGGCTCGAGCGTGCTGACGAGCACGCACCCGTCGAGGCGCGACCCACCGAGCGCGTGGGCGGCGTCGCGGAGCGCGAGCAGCTCGGCGTGTGCGGTGGGGTCGCCGGTCCGCTCGCGCTCGTTGTGCCGGTGGGCGAGCACCGCGCCGTCGGACCGCCGGACGACCAACGCCCCGACGGGCACGTCGCCGTGGGCGGGCGCGGCCCGGGCCTCGTCGAGGGCCCGGCCCATGAGCGCGTCGAGGTCGGTGGCGGCGAACGGCACGGGTCGGGTCCGGCTCAGCGGGGTGTGTACTCCTGGCCGCCGACGGCGGTGACCCCGCCGTCCACGACCAGGGCCGTACCGTGGATGTAGCTCGCGTCGTCGGAGCACAGGAAGCGCACCAGGCGGCCGATCTCCTCGGGCTCACCGAGCCGCCCGAGGGGGATCGCCCGCTCGAACCTCGCCCGGGTCTCGGGGTTCCCCTCGACCGTCGGCAGGAACATCGGGGTGGCGATGTAGCCGGGGCACACCGCGTTGATCCGGATCCCCTCGGGGCCGAGGCGCGCCGCGAGCGACCGGGTGAGCCCGATCAGCGCGTGCTTCGACGCCGTGTACGCGGGGATGTTGCCGTGGCCGATGAGCCCCTCGATCGACGAGATGCCGACGATCGCCGACCCGGGGTTCGCCGCACGCAGGGCGGGGAGGAGCTCGCGCACGAGCACGGCCTGGGCCTCGAGGTTCACCGACAGCACGAGCCGGAACTCCTCGGTGCCGAGGTCGTCGGCGGTGAAGCCCATCGGGACCCCGGCGGCGTGCACGAGGCCCCCGATCGCGCCGAGGGCGCCGATGGCGTCGGCCACCACGGCGCGCACCGCGGCCTCGTCCCGGACGTCGACCTCGGCGGCGTGGACCGCGACCCCGGCCTCGGCGCAGCGCGCCGCGGTCTCGGCCGCGCCGTCGCCGTTGCGGTCCCACACCGCCACGGGTCGGCCGACCTCGGCCAGGGCCAGGCAGGAGGCCCGGCCGATGCCGGAGCCGCCGCCGGTGACGACCACCGGGGTGAGGGGCGAGGCGAGCGGTGGCACGGGGGCTCCTCCGGGTCGGGCGCCGGGCCGGCGCCAGGCCGCCATGCTTACATGACCGGGTGACCGCCCGCCGCTCCCGGCTCCCGGCCGCGGTCGGCGCCGTCGTCACGGTGGTCGTCGTTGCGGTGGTCGTCGTCGTGGCCGTCGTGGCGGGCGGCGGCGGGCCCGACGGCGGATCCGGCGACCGGGCCGCCCGCGACCCTCCGCTCACCGGGACCGACTGGGTGCTCGACCAGGCGGCCAGCGGTGTCACGCCCCCGGCTCCGGAGGTGGCGGTCACCGCCCGGTTCGGTGCCGACGGGTCCCTGACCGGCAGCGCAGGCTGCAATCGCTACACCGCGCGCTACACCACGCGCGACACCACGCGCTCCCGCACGTCCGGACGTCCCGGCGGATCCGGCGCGGTGCTGCGCGTCGACCCGGCGGTCGCGACGACCCGGATGGCCTGCGCACCGGCGGTCATGCGGGTCGAGGCGGCCTACCTGGCCCGGCTCGGCACGGTCCGCGCGTCGTCGGTGGCGGGACGGGTGCTCACCCTCCGGACCGGCGCGGCGGACCCGCTGGTGCTCCGGGCCCGGGCTGCGGACGGCGCCCCGGCCGAGGGTCGTTGACGCGACCGTCGGCGTTCTCTAGCGTGAAGTTCGCCCGCCCCTCCCGGGGTGGCGCACTTCCTGCGGGAAAGGAACGCACATGAGCATGGACTCCCCGGCCCCCACCCCCCCTCCGGGGAACCCGTTGATCGGGTACTGGAAGCTGGTCGTCCTCGAGCGGTACGCCAAGTTCGCCGGCCGGGCCAACCGGGCGGAGTACTGGTGGTACTTCTTGGCCCAGTTGATCATCGGCGTCGTGCTGCAGCTGCTCGGCAACGTCTCGAGCATCTTCTCGATCGTCTACCTCCTCTACATGCTGGCCGTCTTCATCCCCGGTCTGGCAGTGGCGATCCGGCGACTGCACGACACCGGCAAGAGCGGTTGGTTCGTCCTGTTGGCGTTGATCCCCTGCGTGGGGATCATCATCCTGATCGTGTTCTTCGCCACCGAGGGCACCAAGGGACCCAACAAGTACGGCGCCTCGGCCACCTGACCGAGCCCGCCCCACGACCGACGACGGGCCCGGCGCTCCGGCGCCGGGCCCGCTCGCGTCCCTGGATGGGAGCGCCGGGTCGTCGCTGGCTCAGACGGACCTCCACGCCGACAGGTCGCGACCGATGACCGTCGCGGTCCGGTCGATGTCGTCGGCGTAGAGCGCCACGAGCCGGGCCCGCAGCTCGGGGGTCAGCGGCGGCGGCGCCGTCGTGTTCCACGCCGTCACCCGGTCCTTGACCCGCGCCCGGGCCCGGGCCGGCATCACCCGTTTGAGCGCGGCCTTGACCGGGGACGACTCCTTGGCGAAGCGCAGGATCGACCGGTGGCGGGGGACCTGCGTGACGTTGTGGCGTCGGTCGAGCGGGGGCACGAAGTCGGGATCGACGCCGAGGAAGGCGAACGTCTCGCGGACCATCGCCGCCGGGTCGGCGACGAGGTCCTCGTACAGGAAGACCCGCACCCGGTCCCGGCCGAAGTGGTCGATCCAGCGATCGAGGGACTCGGCGTAGTAGCCCATCGCGAGGTAGTGGCGCCAGGTGCCCCCGGCGAGCTCGGCGTCGACCGCCGCCCCGAAGTCGGTGAGGGGCTCGAGGTGCGCGCCCACGTGCATGTTGTACGCGGAGAAGGCCCGGTCGCTCGGGTCGCGCAGGACGGCGATGATCCGGGCCTCGGGGATCTCGGCCCGGATGCGGTCGGCCGCCACGGCCGTCTGCAGGTAGTTGGTCGAGGCCTCGCCGATCGCGCGCTCGCCGCGCACCCCGGCGAAGAGCGCCTCGTAGGCCGGTCGGTCGCGGATCTGGCGCTGCAGGAACGGGCCGTCGGGGTCGTCGCGGTCACGCAGCGACCAGTACGACGGCTCCTTGAGCGGGCTCATGAACACGTCGGGGTGGGTGCCGATGTACGCGGCGAACGAGGTGGTCCCCGCTTTGTTGGCGCCGACGACGAAGAAGTTCGGGAGCATGGTTCCAGTACGCAGACCGACGGGGACGGTGGCGGAGGGAGTGGGATTCGAACCCACGGTGAGTTGCCCCACACACGCTTTCCAAGCGTGCCGATTCGGCCGCTCTCGCATCCCTCCCGGGCGGGGGATCGTACCGGTGCCGACCGCGGTCGGCGAGTGCGTCGGGCCCGCCGGACGAGCGCGGGGACCCGGCGGGGATCCGGCGGGGACCCGGCAGGTAGTCTCAGTGGGCGGACCGTGCTAGGCGGGGAGCTCGTGGTGCCCTGTACCCCAAACCCACGTAGGGGGGGCTGAACTCCCGTCCGAGACCCGGACCGCGCCACGCACGACCCGGGCGACGGTGCCGAGGATCGGGTCCTGCGCAACGGGGTCCCGCCAACCGAGTCAGGTCCGGAAGGAAGCAGCTCTCCGCGGATCCCCCCGTGTGCCGCAGGGAAGCCGGGTCCGAGTCGTCGTCCGGGTACCGACGTGGTGGCGGACGGGCCGACGGCGGGTGCACGGTCCGCACTCTCGCTCTCATCGCGGGTCGTCGGCCGCCTCGAGGTCCCGGGGGGTCACGAACGCGTCCAGGCGCGCGGTCCCGGGTGCGAGCGCGGCCCAGGGCCCGGTGACCGTCAGCACGGTGAGCGCGCCGGTCGGGTACTTGCCCGCGATCCGGTGCACGGTGGCGGGGTCGCCGCCGTCGGCGAGGTCGAGCGCGAGGTCCTGGGTCGTCGGGTTGTGGCCCACCACGAGCAGCGTCGTGACCGCCTCGTCGACGGCCCGGATCCGGTCGAGCACGGTGTCGGGGTCGGCGAGGTAGAGGTCCGGGTCCACCGCGATGCCGACGGTGGCCGGGAGGTCGAGGCGGGCCAGGGTCTCGCAGGTGCGCCGGGCCGAGGAGCACAGGGCCAGGTCGGGTACCAGTCCGGCGGTGTCGAGGTGGCGGCCCATCCGGTCGGCGGCGGCGCGGCCCCGCTCGTTCAGGGGCCGCTCGTGGTCGCGGGTCCCCGGATCGGCCCACGACGACTTGGCGTGGCGGAGCAGGAGCAGTCGGCGCACCCGACGAGCCTGCCACGCCCGGCGGCTGGTGTCCGCCCTGCGCCTACGATCAGGGGCGATGGCCTACCAGTCCCTCTACCGCAAGTACCGGCCCCAGCGGTTCGCGGAGCTCGTCGGCCAGGACCACGTCACCACGGCGCTGCGCAACGCGGTGCGCGACGGTCGGGTCGGCCACGCGTACCTCTTCAGCGGGCCACGGGGCACGGGCAAGACGACGACTGCCCGCATCCTGGCCAAGGCCCTGAACTGCCTGGACCTCGGTCCCGACGGCGAGCCCTGCGGTGCCTGCGACCACTGCGGCGCCGTGGCCGCGGGCACGTTCCTCGACCTGTTCGAGCTCGACGCCGCGTCGAACCGTGGGGTCGGCGACACGCGGGAGCTGCTCGAGCGGATCGCGTTCCGCAGCGCGACCGGCGGCAAGAAGGTGTACATCCTCGACGAGGTCCACATGCTCACCGACGCTGCGGCCAACGCGCTGCTGAAGAGCCTCGAGGAGCCGCCCGACCACGTGGTGTTCGTGCTCGCGACCACGAACCCCGAGCAGGTGCTGCCGACCATCCGGTCGCGCACGCAGCACTTCGAGTTCTCCCTCCTGTCGACCGACGCGCTCGCCGCCCACCTCGCCGACGTGTGCGCACGTGAGGGGGTCGAGGCCGACCCCGAGGCGCTGGCGATCGTGGCCCGGGCGGGTGCGGGCTCGGCCCGGGACTCGCTGTCGCTCCTCGACCAGGCGCTCGCGCACTCCACGGGAGGGCTAGAGGCCGAGGCGACGGCGGCGCTGTTCGGCGGCGCGCCGTTCGAGCTGCGGCTGCGGATCCTGCAGGCCGTTGCCGACCAGGAGCCTGCGCTGGTCCTGGTGGAGCTCGGCGCGCTGCTCGAGGCCGGCCACGCGCCCCGGCGCGTCGCCGACGACCTGCTGCGGTCGGCCCGCGACGCGTTCCTCCTGCACGCCGGGGCCGGACGGGTTCCGGTCGACGGTCCCCCCGAGGAGATCGAGGCGTTGCGGGCCGTCGGCGACGCGCTCGGCAACACGATGCTCGTCCGGGTCATTGAGACCCTCGGCCAGGCCGCGGTCGACATGCGGGGCATCGACGCCGCCGACCCGCGCCTCGTGCTCGAGGTGGCGCTCGTCCGCCTGTCGCGTCGGGAGGCCGGGCCACCGTTGGTGCTGCTCGCCGAGCGGGTGGAGCGGCTCGAGCGCGCGCTCGCAGGGGGAGCGGTGCCCGCTGCACCTGCACCCGCGCCTCCTGCGCCCGTGCGTGCGTCCGGCAGCGCACCCAGTGCCGCAGGCGGCAGTGCACCCGGTGCCGCGGGCGGCAGTCAACCCAAGGCGGCGCTCGGCGCGCTGCGTCGTCGTCCCACCGACGAGGCGTCGGTGGGCGATCCGTCGCCCGACCCGGTCGACGCACCCGCGGCGCCCCCCGCTCCCGCCCCGACCGACGCCGGCGGCCCGGGGAACTTCGACCTCGACGAGGTGGTGCTCGCCTGGGCCGAGCTGCTGCCCACCTTCGCCATGGCGACCCGGTCGGCGGTCCAGCACGCCCAGCCCATCCGGGTCGACGGCGACGTCGTGGTCTTCGGGATCGCGCCGCAGATGCTCGCCGCGGCCCAGCCCCGCTTCCGCAGCAACGCCGACACGATCCGCACCGCGCTGACCGCGCGGTTGGGCCGCACCCCGCGCTTCTCGCTGGTGGCGTCCGGTGCGGTCGATCTCCAGGGTGCGCTCGGCGGGGGCGCCGACGAGCTACCGCCCCCGCCGCCGTCCGACGAGGTCGAGCCGCACGACATCGAGGACGCCCGTCCCGCCGGACCGGCGGTAACGTCCGTCGGGATCCTCGAGGCTGAGTTCGGCGCCACCGTCGTCGAGGAGCACCCCCGCTGACCACGGTCGAGCAGTTCCGGCCGATCGGCCCCTCCCGGGAGACACCGTGACCAACCCCAAGCAGATCAACCAGATGATGCGTCAGGTGCAGAAGATGCAGGCCGACATGGCCGCAGCCCAGGAGGCGCTCGCCAACGAGACGGTGGAGGCGTCGTCCGGTGGGGGGATGGTCACGGCGACGGTCACCGGGACCGGCGAGCTCCGCAAGGTCACGATCGCCCCCGAGGTGGTCGATCCCGACGACGTCGAGATGCTCGAGGACCTCGTGGTGGCCGCGGTGGTCGAGGCGATGCGCATGGCCCAGGACCGCGCGGCCGAGCGGATGGGCGGGCTCACCGCCGGGCTCGACCTCGGCGGCCTCGGCGGGCTGCTCGGGTAGCGGCGCTCGGTGGGCTCGGTCTACGAAGGGCCGATCCAGGCGCTCATCGACGAGCTGGGCCGCCTCCCCGGCGTCGGCCCGAAGTCGGCCCAACGGATCGCCTTCCACCTTCTCAAGATCCCGCCCGAGGACGTGGCCCGGCTCGCGACCACGATCGTCGAGGCCAAGCGCAAGGTCACGTGGTGTCGGCGGTGCTTCAACTTCGCGACCGGTGACCTCTGCAGCTACTGCCTCGACGAGCGACGTGACCGCACGGTCTGCTGTGTGGTCGAGGAGGCGCGCGACATCGTCGCGGTGGAGCGCACGCACGAGTTCCACGGCTCGTACCACGTGCTGCAGGGCGCGATCGCGCCGATCGAGGGCGTGGGGCCCGAGCAGCTGCGGATCAAGGAGCTGCTCGGGCGCATCGGCGACGAGGGGATCACCGAGGTGATCCTCGCCACCAACCCGAACATCGAGGGCGAGGCCACCGCGATGTACCTCGCCCGCCTGTGCAAGCCGCTCGAGATCCGGGTGACCCGGCTGGCCAGCGGCCTCCCCGTCGGCGGCGACCTCGAGTACGCCGACGAGATCACCCTGGGCCGCGCCCTCGAAGGCCGCCGCGACCTCTGACCCCCCTTGTTCGGGCCGCTTCCGGCGCCATGGCGCCGTCAGCGGTCCAAACACTCAGGCGAGGGCGGAGCGGATGACCTTGCCGACCGCCTCGGTCTCCACCAGGAAGCCGTCGTGCCCGGTGGGCGAGTCGATGACCACGACGTCGGCGGCGGTCGGGATCAGCTCGGCGAGTTCGTACTGGAGCCGCAGCGGGTAGAGCCGGTCGGTCGCCATCCCGGCGACCGACACCTCCGCGGTGACCCGACCGAGCGCGGTGGCGATGCCTCCCCGACCCCGACCGACGTCGTGGTGGTTCATCGCGTCGCTCAGGGCGATGTAGGTGTTGGCGTCGAAGCGCTCGGCCAGCTTGTGACCGTGGTACTCGAGGTACGACTCGACCGCGTAGCGCCCACCTTCGAGCGGACGCTCGTTGCCCTGGTGGTCGCGACCGAAGCGGTCGTCGAGCTCGAGTTCGGTGCGGTAGCTGATCTGCCCGAGGCCGCGGGCGACCGAGAGCCCCCGGTGCGGTCCACCGCCGGGTGGCGCGTCGTAGTAATCGCCGCCGCGCCACTCGGGGTCGCCGGCGATGGCCCGGATCTGCACGCTGCACAGGGCGATCTGCTCAGCGGTGGCCCGGGCCCCCACGGCGACGATCACGCCGCGGGCCACCCGCTCGGGGAACCCGACGGCCCACTCGAGCGCCCGCATCCCGCCCATCGAGCCGCCGATCACCGCGTGCCAGCGCCCGATCCCGAGGTGGTCGGCCAGCGCGGCCTCGACCACCACCTGGTCGCGGATGGTGATCGTCGGGAACCGCGAGCCGTAGGGCCGCCCGTCGCCCGCGGGCGACGCCGGGCCGGTGGTGCCCTGACACCCACCGAGCACGTTGGGACAGACGACGAAGAAGCGGTCGGTGTCGATCGGGGCACCCGGACCGATCATCGGGTTCCACCACCCGGGGTGCCGGTGGCCCGGGCCGGCCGGCCCGGCGGCGTGGGAGTCGCCGGTGAGCGCGTGGAGGACGAGGACGGCGTTGGCGCCGTCGGGCGCGAGCGTTCCCCAGCTCTCGTACGCGACGGTCACGTGCTCGAGTCGGCCCCCGGCCTCGAGGACGTGGGGACGCGCGTCGAAGACGGTGACGAACCGCCGGTTCCCCGGAGGGTCGCCCGGTCGCCAGGCGCCGGTGACCGGGGGGACCGACGGTCCGGAGGCCGTCACCCGCCCTTGGCGGCGCGGAAGCCCGCGTCGAGGTCGGCGAGGATGTCGTCGATGGTCTCGATGCCCACGCTCAGGCGCACGAGGTCGGGGCTCACGCCGGTGGAGCGCTGCTCGTCGGCCGTGAGCTGCGAGTGCGTGGTCGACGCCGGATGGATGGCGAGGCTGCGCACGTCACCGATGTTGGCGACGTGGCTGAACATCTCCAGCCCGTCGATGAACTGCTTCCCGGCCTCGAGCCCGCCGGTGATGCCGAACGCCACGATGGCGCCCTGACCGCGGGGCAGGTACTTCTTCGCCCGGTCGTTCCACTTGCTGCTGGCCAGTCCCGGGTACGCGACCCACTCCACGTCGTCGCGGGCCTCGAGCCACTGGGCCACGGCCAGCGCGTTCTGGCAGTGCCGCTCCATGCGCAGGCTGAGCGTCTCGACCCCCTGCACGAAGAGGAACGCGTTGAACGGCGACACCGCCGCGCCGAAATCACGCATGAGCTGCAGGCGGGCCTTGAGGATGTACTGCGCCGGCCGGAGCGGCTCGGGGAGCTGCGAGTAGACGAGGCCGTGGTACGACGGGTCGGGCTCGGTGAACACCGGGTGCCGCCCGCTCGCGACGTAGTCGAACTTGCCGCCGTCGACGATGACTCCACCGACCGACGTGCCGTGCCCGCCGATGAACTTGGTGGCCGAGTGCACGACGATGTCGGCGCCCCACTGCAGCGGGTTGCACAGGTACGGGCTCGGGGCCGTGTTGTCGACGATCAGGGGCACGTTGTGGGCGTGGGCGACCCCGGACACGCCCTCGAAGTCGAGGACGTCGTTCTTCGGGTTGCCCACGCTCTCGGCGTAGAACGCACGGGTGTTGGGCTTGACCGCGGCGGCCCAGGCGTCGAGGTCGTCGGGGTCGTCGATGAAGTCGACCTGCCAGCCCATCTTCGGCAGTGTGTAGTGGAGGAGGTTGTAGGTGCCGCCGTAGAGCGACGCCGAGGCGACGATGTGGTCGCCCGCCTCGCCCAGGTTCATGATCGCGAAGGTCTCCGCGGCCTGTCCGCTGGCGGTGGCCAGGGCGCCCACGCCGCCCTCGAGCGCCGCGATGCGGTCCTCGAACGCCGCCTGGGTCGGGTTCATCAGCCGGGTGTAGATGTTGCCCAGCTCGGCCAGGCCGAACAGGTCGGCCGCGTGCTGGGTGTCCCGGAAGACGTAGCTCGTGGTCTGGTAGATCGGCAGCGCCCGGGACCCGGTGGTGGGGTCGGCGGATGCCCCGGCGTGGATCTGCTTGGTCTCGAAGCCCCAACTCTCGGACATGCGGTCTCCTGACGGATGGGCCGGGCCCGCAGGGTGGGGCGCAGCGGATGGGCGGAACGGGCGGACGGACCCGGATGCTCGGGCCCTCGGAGGGAGCATCAGGCTACGGTGCCAAAAGCCGACCCTGCAAGTCGGGTTTCGGCCCCGGTTCCCGACGGTCGCCCGCCTGGTTCCGAAGGTCCGGTTGATATCGACGGTGCCCCGGTCGTAGGAATCGTCGGTCCCGGAGCGCACCGGGACACCGGATCCGGGAACCCGAGCCCAATGGGTCCGGGGAACCCGCCGAAGTGGGGGACTGATGAGCGACGAGACGATCGAGCCGATGGAGCCGGTGGAGGCGAGCGCAGCGACGCCGGTGGCGCCGCCGCCCGGGCCCGCCCCGGTACCGGCCACCGTGGGAGCGGGCGGCTGGGGTCCGCCGGGGAAGACCCGGAGCTGGGTCGCAGTGGCCCTGCTCACCCTCATCACCTGTGGGATCTACGGCATCGTCTGGCAGTACCTCGTCTTCAAGGAGAACAAGAAGTTCTCGGGCGACGGGGTCGGCGGGGCGGTCGGGGTGATCCTGGCGATCTTCCTCGGGATCGTGAACCTGTTCCTGCTCCCGGCCGAGGTCGGCAACATCGCCGCGAAGGCAGGGCGCGCGAAGCCGGTGACCGGCCTCACCGGCTTCTGGAACCTGATCCCGTTCTTGGGTTGGCTGATCTGGCTCGCCAAGGTGCAGCGCGCGATCAACGCCCAGTGGTCGTGACGTCCGGTCCCCGGTCGGGGCGTCGGACCTAGGTGTTGTGTCCTGGCTGGTTGTTGACTCGGCTGATGGGCGGGCCGCCGATGGCGGTGTGGTGTCGGTGATGGTTGTAGCGATGCAGCCAGCGGTCAAGTGCTCG
>VGBI01000031.1 GCA_016870595.1 Actinomycetota bacterium | reverse complement strand
TGGCCGGCGTTTGACGCGGACCCGGTGCACCGGGAACAGTGCACCCGTGACGGGGACGGGGACGGGGACGTCGGCGCTGGTGGTGGCGCGACGACTCGGGATCCAACCGGGTGCCCGCCTGGCCCTGGTCTCGGCACCGGCGTCGTTCCGGGCCTCGGTGCTGCTGCCCGCCGACGTCGAGCTGCGGACCTCCGCGCGCGGGCGCGTCGACGTCCTGGTGTTCTTCGCCACGCGCCGCGCCGAGCTGGCCCGCCGGTTCCCCACCCTGGCCCGGGCCGTGCAGGCCGACGGCGGCCTGTGGATTGCGTGGCCGAAGCGCACGGCGGGCATCGCGTCGGACCTGGCCGAGTCCTCGGTCCGTGCGCTGGGTCGGGCCGCCGGGCTCGTTGACGTCCGGACGTCCGTCATCGACGCCAGCTGGTCCGCCCTGCGCTTCGAGCACCGGGCGGCGGGGCGCCGCTGACTGTGTGCGGCCGGTTCGTCTCGTCGTCGTCACCGGCCCGGCTGGTGGCCCACTTCGGCGTCGACGAGATCGATGCGTCGGTCGGTGACGATGCGCCCGACTACAACGTCAGGCCCCGCCGACGGATCCTGGTGGTGCGGGCCCGCGACGACCGCCGCGTGCTGTCACGGATGCGCTGGGGGCTGGTGCCGTCGTGGGCCGAGGATCCCGGGGTCGGCGACCGCATGATCAACGCGCGGTCCGAGACGGCGGCCGAGAAGCCCGCGTTCCGGCGCGCGTTCGCGCGACGGCGCTGCATCGTTCCCGCCGACGGCTTCTACGAATGGCGCGCGGTGGGGGTCGGACGGTCGGTGAAGCAGCCGTACTTCGTGCACGCCGCCGACGGTGCGCCGTTCGCGTTCGCCGGGTTGTGGGAGACCTGGAAGGTCCCCGACGACGCGCGCGGCACCATGGGTGACCCGGACGGCTGGCTGCGGACGTGCACGATCCTGACCACGACGGCGAACGCCGCGCTCGCCCCGATCCACGACCGCATGCCGGTGGTGCTACCGGAGCCGGCGTGGGCCGACTGGCTCGATCCCGACCTCACCGATCCCGGTGCGCTCCAGCCCCTGCTCGTGCCGGCCCCGGCGACCTCGGTCCGCCTGTACCCGGTGACGCGTGCCGTGGGGAACGCCCGCAACCAGGGGCCCGAGCTGATCGACCCGCTCCCCGAGCCCGGACCGGGCCCGGGCGCGGCCGGGTAGGTTTGCCCCGTGGAGCCGTCGCAGCACCTCGCCGCCGTCCGGTCCGACGGCGCCCGCCTCCTCGACGCGGCCCGGGCCGCCGGTTGGTCGGCGCCGGTGCCCTCGTGCCCGGGCTGGACGGTCGCCGATCTGCTCGGTCACGTCGGGCAGGTGCAGCGCTGGCAGGCCGACCTGATCGCCCGCCGGGTCCAGGCGCCCGAGTTCGCCGTGCCCGAGGCACCGACCGATCCCGCGGTCCTCGTCGACTGGGTCGCCGAGGCCACCGCCGACCTGCTCGCGGTCCTCGACGCCACCGATCCGGACGTCACCCTCTGGACCTTCACCGGGCCGGGCCCCGCCGCGTTCTGGTTCCGGCGCCAGGCCCACGAGACCGCGCTCCACCGGGTCGACGCCGAGCTCGCCGCCGGGATCGCCCCCGAGGTGGACGCCGAGCTGGCCCGTGACGGCATCGACGAGTTCCTGGATCTCGTCGTCGGCGGGCTGCAGCGTGACCGGGTCGCCGGTGCGGGCGAGACGATCCACCTGCACCGCACCGACGGTGCGGGGGAATGGCTCGTCCGGCGCGACCCGGACGGGGCCCGGGTCACCCGGGAGCACGCCAAGGGCGACGTGGCGGCCCGGGGATCGGCGTCGGACCTGCTGCTCGCGGTCCGGGGCCGGATCGGCCCGGACCGGCTCGAGGTCTTCGGCGACGCCGCCGTGCTCGAGCGGTTCGTCGCCGACGCCGCGCGCTGACGTCTGCGCTGACGTCTGCGCAGACGTCAGCGCCCGCTGCTGCCTGACGCCGGGCGCGGCGTGCGTTCGGAATGCGGTCGGAGTGGGCTCGAGAGCGCTCAGGGGCCCGGAGCCATGGCCCGCACGGTCGCGTGCAGGTCGTCGCCGGTCGCGAAGATCGCCGGCGCGGTCGTGGTGACACCGGCCCGGGCGTATTCGGCGACCCGGGCCGCGCACTGCGCGGGGGTGCCGTGGACGATGAGCTCGTCGATGAGCGAGTCGGGGATCTGCTCGAGCGCCCCGGCGCGGTCACCGGCGGCCCAGCGCTCGTTCATGCCCCGGATCGCCTCGCCGCGACCCAGCCACTCCTGGAAGGCCGCGTAGGCGGGCACGGTCATGTACGCCGCGATCATGCGCCGACCCAACGCCCGCAACGCCCCCGGGTCGGTCGTGGGGAGCACCATCATCCGGCACACGAGCTCACGGTCGGGCCCCACCTCGGCGGCGATGCGCGCGATGTCGTCGGGCGCGCACCAGTTGGTGATCGCCCCGTCGCCCTCGCGGCCAGCGAGCCGGAGCATCGCCGGCCGGAGGGCCCCGACGAGGATGGGCGGCGGCTCGGGCACCGCGACGTCGAGGCGGAACCCGGTCACCGAGAACGTCTCGTACTCGGCGGTCACCTTCTCGCCGGGGAAGGCCGCGCGGAGGAAGCGGATGGTGTCGCGGATGCGCGCGTAGGGGCGGTCGAAGGGCAACCCGTTCCAGTTGGTCACGATCGTCGGTGACGAGCAGCCGATGCCGAGCACGAAGCGGCCCGGTGCGGCCTCGCACATCGACGCCGCCGCCCCGGCGAGGGTTGCGGCACCGCGGGTCGAGGCCGGCAGGATCGCGGTGCCGAGCCGGAGGCTCGGGGCCCAGGCCGCGGCGAGGGTGAGGGGGACGAGTCCGTCGTAGCCGCCCGCCTCGGCGGACCACACGTCGGTGTAGCCCAGGGCGGCGCACTCCTCGAACCACGGGCGGTGATCGGCGAGGGTGACGCCGGGGAAGGGCACGGTGATGCCGTGGCGTTGCGGGACGGCCATGGTCAGTCCTCCGGCCCGGGCCGCGGGGCCCGCGGCTCCTTCACGATGGCGGTCTGGCTCGCGGTCGCGAGCAGCAGGCCGTCCTCCGACCACAGGTGCACGGTGCCGTGCCCCAGCCCGTCGCCGACCGCGTGGACGCGGATGTCGGCGAGGATCCACTCCGTCGGGTGGTTGCGCACCATCCGCAGGGTGTTGTCGAGACTGCTCGAGGCCAGGCGGTGCCCGCTCGCCTGCCCGATCCCCATCGGGACGTAGTCGCCCACGATCGCCAGGGCGGCGGCCTGCGCGTCGGTGGCCCAGGGGTTGCGGACCCACACCGCCGAGCGGCCGTCGGCGAGGGGCGCGCCGTCGAGGTCCTCGAGCTCGCGCAGTCGGGCGGCCCGCACCTCGAGCGCCTCGGCGATGGTGCCGGCGTGCTCGCGGCGCAGCGCGCGGGGTGGGCACGCCGCCGGGGGCGGGACGGCCGGCCGCTCGGCCCACTCGTGGCGGAACGACAGCGACCGGCGGCCGGCGGCGGCGAGCACCGTGAAGATCTCCTTGCCGTCCACCCGGGCCAGGACCCGGCACTGGCTCGTGGCGTGTCCCCGCACGACCTCGGTCACCTCGAGGTCCACCGTCGTCCCCGGTCGGGTGAACTCGAGGAACTGGGCCGTCGCCCAGGTGACCGGACGACCGGTGACGACCTCGAGGACGGCGATGGCGGCGCCGAGCCCGCAGCCCCCGAACAGCGCCCCGAGCCCCGAGCAGAGGCGGCGCTCCACCGGGAGCGCCCACGGGTCGCCGTCGCGCGCGGGCGGGCGCAGCCCGTAGAAGTCGAGGGCGTCCACGAGCGCCGGATGCTACCGGGGGGCGCGCAGCAGGCGGCCGGGCAGCGCCCCGGTGTGCTCGCCGTGGTCCACGACCACCTCGCCGGCGACGATCGTGTGGTCGTAGCCACGCGCCCGTTGCACGTAGCGCCCTGCGCCCCCGGGGAAGTCGTGGTGGTACTCGGGCACCTCGAGCGCGAGCGCGTCGAGGTCGATGACGTTGCAGTCGGCCACGGCGCCGGGGCGGATCGTGCCCCGATCGATGCCGAACGTCGCCGCGGTGTCGCTGGTGAGCCGCCGCACGGCCTCCTCCACCGGCATCGCCCCACCGTCGCGGGCCCAGTCGGCCAGGAGCGTGGTCGGACCGCTCGCGTCCATCGTCTGCCCGACGTGGGCGCCCGCATCGGCGAGGCCGATCATCACGAGCGGGTCGGCCAGCATCTCGCCGACCGCCGACCGGTCCTGGTTGAGCAGCGGCCAGACGAGCACGAGCGCCCCCGCGGTCTCGAGCGCGAGGTCGACGAACGCCTCGACCGGCGTGACCCCGCGGGCGTCGGCCACGCCGACGAGCGAGCGGTCGGGGGTGCAGTCGTAGCGCGCCGTGCCATCGGGCCCGTTGCACACGAAGAACGCGTCGAGCCCGGCCCGGTCGGTGCGGGCCACCTCGACCAGCCGGGCCCGCCGGACCGGGTCGCGCAGCGCCGCGAGCCGCTCGCCGAGCGACAGGTCGCCGAGGGCGAGCCACTCGGGATGGGCGTCGAACGGGGTGCGGTGGGCGATGCCGGTGAGGAGCCCGATCGGGCGCGTGGAGGTCTGGGGCCGGATCCGGGCGCCGCGGGCCTCGGCGACCCGGGCGAGGGCGACGGCCCGGCGGAAGTGGAGCCCCTGCTCGGGGGTCTGGGTGAGGTTGAACGTGACCCGGCACCCGACCGCGGCGGCGATCCGGGTCATCCAGGCCAGCTCGGCGTCGACCCGGGGCTCGGCCGGCCCGTCGCCGTCGAAGCGGGGCGCGACCTCGATCACCCCGCCGGGTCCGACCGCGTCGGCGAGCACGGCGAGCTCCTCCGCGTCGGCCCAGGTCCCGGGCACGAACCGGCCGTCGGGCACGCGGTGGCGCAGGGTGCGCGAGGTCGAGAACCCGATGGCCCCGGCCCGGCGCGCGTCGCGGACGAGCCCGGCCATCGCTGCGAGCTCGTCGGCCGTCGGGGCGACGCCCTCGTCGTGGGCCCGGTCACCCATCACGTAGTAGCGCACGGCGGCGTGGCCGACCATGCCGCCCACGTGCACGCCCTTGGGGATGCGCTCGAGCCAGTCGAGGTATCCGGCGTAGCCCTCCCAGTCCCAGGGCAGCCCCTCGAGGATCGACGACCGGGGGATGTCCTCGACCGACTCCATCATCGCCGCGAGGTACCCGTGGTCGCCCGCGCGCACGGGCGCGAAGGTCACGCCGCAGTTGCCGACCACGACCGAGGTCACCCCGTGCCAGCACGACGACGTCGCGATCGGGTCCCAGGCCAGCTGGGCGTCGAGGTGGGTGTGCACGTCGACGAAGCCCGGGGTCACGAGGCGGCCGTCGGCGGCGATCTCGCGCCGGCCCCGCCCGGGCACCTCGCCCACCGCGACGACGGTGCCGTCGGCGATCCCGACGTCGGCCGCGCGCAGGGGCCCGCCGAGCCCGTCGGCGAGTCGGCCACCACGGATCACGAGGTCGAGCGTCACGACCGGAGGTTAGGCCCGGCGCCCGTGCTGGCCCCGGGTCCCACCCCGGCCTAGGATCTGACGACCCGTCAGATCGGGATCGGTCCGGGTCCCGACCGGCGGCCACGAGAGCGGAGCCCACGATGCCCACGCCTGAGATCCCCCTGATCGTCTCGGTCGACGACCACGTGGTCGAGCCGCCCCACCTCTGGGAGCGGTGGCTGCCGGCCAAGTACCGCGACCAGGGCCCGAAGATCGTGCGCCGCGGCCTGGGTGAGATGGAGTTCACCGGCGGCACGTCGTACCGCATCGTCTTCGACGACGCCGGTCCGCAGGCCGACTGCTGGGTCTACGGCGACCTGGTGTCGCCCCACAAGCGCCACGTCGCCGCCGTCGGGTTCGAGCGCGACGACATGACGCTGTCGCCGATCACCTACGACGAGATGCGGCCCGGGTGCTTCGACCCGGTCGCCCGCCTCGCGGACATGGACGTGAACCACGTCGAGGCGTCGCTGTGCTTCCCGACGTTCCCGCGGTTCTGCGGCCAGACCTTCCTCGAGGGTCCCGATCCCGCCGGGCTCGGCCTCGCCTGCGTCCAGGCCTACAACGACTGGATGGTCGAGGAGTGGTGCGGGGGCAGCGGTGGCCGCCTCATCCCGCTGATCATCATCCCGCTCTGGGACGCCGACGCCGCGGCCGCCGAGGTCCGGCGCAACGCGGCGCGGGGCGTGCACGCCGTGTGCTTCAGCGAGATCCCGCCCCACCTCGGACTGCCCAGCATCCACTCGGGCTACTGGAACCCGTTCTTCGCCGCGTGCGAGGAGACCGACACGGTCATCAACATGCACATCGGGTCGTCGTCGCGGATGCCGTCGACCTCGGCCGACGCGCCGGCCGCGGTGCAGGCCACGCTGTCGTTCGGCAACGCCATGTCGTCGATGACCGACTTCCTCTTCTCCGGCGTGCTCGTCGACTTCCCCCGGCTGACCCTCGCCTACTCCGAGGGCCAGATGGGATGGGTGCCCTACATCCTCGAACGGGCCGACGACGTGTGGGAGGAGCACCGGGCGTGGGGTGGCGTGCGGGACCGGATCCCCGAGCCGCCGTCGACCTACTACTACGACCACATCTACACCTGCTTCTTCCGCGACCGGCACGGGCTGGCGTCGCTCGACGTGGTGGGGGAGGACAACGTCACGTTCGAGACCGACTACCCCCACACCGACTCCACCTGGCCCCACACCTACGCGGTGGCCGAGAAGATGTTCGCCGGCCTCGACGCCGCCACGATCCGCAAGCTCGTGCGCGGCAACGCGATCCGGATGCTCTCGCTCGATCTGACCTGACCCGACGCCCCGTGTCCGGGTCCGCCCGTGGGCGCCTGCTCGTCGCCGCCCCCGCCCTGCTCGATCCCAACTTCGTCCGGACCGTCGTGCTCGTGGTCGAGCACAACGACGAGGGCGCGCTCGGCGTGGTGCTGAACCGTCCCAGCGGCACGCCGGTGGGGGAAATCCTGCCGGACTGGGCTCCGGTCGCGGTCGCCCCCGGTCGGGTGCACCTCGGCGGTCCGGTCCAACCCGACGGGATGATCGGGCTCGCGCTGCTCGACTCGGTGGACCCGGTCGACTGCCCCGGGATCACGGGGCTCTGGCCCGGGGTCGGCGCGGTGGACCTCGACCACCCGCCCCCGGACGGGGCGGGCCTCCTCGGCGTCCGCTGCTTCGCCGGGTACTCGGGCTGGGGCCCGGGACAGCTCGACGGCGAGGTGGCCACCGGCTCGTGGTTCGTCCTCGACCGGGCGCCCGACGACCTCTGGACGCCCGACCCGGGCGATCTGTGGGTCCGGGTGCTGCGCCGTCAGCCCGGGCGCATCGCCCAGTTCGCCCACGCCCCGCTCGACCCGTCGGCCAACTGACCTCCTCCGATCGCCACCCCGGTCACCGGCCCGACCGGACCACCCCGGGACCCCCGCCCGCGCGGCCGGGGCACCGACTACGGCACAATGGGGGAGATGTATGCCGTGGCGATCCGCGTCGAGGTCCACGTGCCCGGGAGCCGGTCGCTGAAGGAGAAGCGGGCGGTGATCCGGCCGGTGATCGACGGGCTGCGCCACCGGTTCCGCTGCTCGGTCGCCGAGACCGGCTTCCAGGACCAGTGGCAGCGGGCCGAGCTCGCGGTGGCCCTGGTCGCTGCGAGCGCGGCGCACCTCCAGGAGCAGGTCGACGCGGTCGAGCGGTTCGTCCACGCTGCGCCCGACCTCGAGGTCTGTGCGCTGGAGCACGTGCCGCTCGACGGCGAGGGGGTCCTCGCGCCGTGACCGCGACCCGGGGCTCCGGCCGGCAGTACCCGCGCACGGCCCGCATCAACGAGGTCGTGCGCGAGGCGCTCGCCGATGCGCTCGAGCGCACCAGCGACCCCCGGCTCGCGATGGTGACCATCACGGGGGTCGACGTCACGCGCGACCTCCGCCACGCCAAGGTGTACTACGCGGCGATGGGTCGTCACGACGACGACCTCGCCGCGGCGCTCCGCAGCGCGACGCCGTTCCTCCGCAGCGCCCTCGGCCGCCAGGTGCGGATGAAGTGGCTCCCCGAGCTCGAGTTCGTCCTCGACCCGGCCATCGAGCAGGGGCAGCGGGTGGAGGAGATCCTGCGGACGATCCGCGACGGCGACGCCCCGGAGGATTCGGGCTCGTGACCGGTGGACCGGCGGGTCCCGACCCGCTCGGGGCGGCCGCCGCCGCGGTGGACGGCGCTCGGCAGGTGGCCCTGGCCTGCCACGTGAACCCCGACGGCGACGCCCTCGGGTCGATGCTGGCCCTGCTGCACGTGCTCCGGGCCGCCGGACGCGACGTCGTCGCATCGTTCCCCACGCCGTTCCGGGTCGCGCCCCACTACCGCGACCTCCCCGGGCTCGACCTGCTGGTGCCCCCGGCGGAGTTCCCCACCGAGCCCGACGTGATGATCACCTTCGACTCTGGCTCCCTCGCCCGCCTCGGGGACCTCGAGCCCGCGGCCAAGGGTGCCCGCGTGCTCGTGGTCGTCGACCACCACGTGTCGAACGAGCGCTTCGGCACCGTCAACCTCGTCGACCCCGACGCGGCGGCGAGCGGCGTCGTCGTGCAGGCCCTGGTCGACCGGCTCGGGCTCCCGCTCGACCGTGACGCCGCCGTGTGCCTCTACGCGGCGCTCGTCTGCGACACCGGTCGGTTCCAGTACTCGTCCACCACCCCGGCGGTGTTCGACCTCGCCCGCCGCCTCACCGAGTTCGACGTCCCGGTGCCCGAGCTGTCGCGGCGGCTGTTCGAGGAGCACCGCTTCGCCTACCTGCAGCTCCTCGGCGACGCGCTGGCCCGGGCCGAGCTGGTCCCCGAGCGCCGCTTCGTGTGGACCGCGGTCACCCAGGACATGCTGCGGCGCCACGGGGTCACGATCGACGAGGTCGAGGGGCTCATCGACATCCTCCGCCGGGCCGAGGAGGCCGAGGTGACCTGCGTGCTGAAGGAGGAGGCCGACGGCACCGTCCGGGTCAGCCTTCGCTCGCTCGGTGCCGTGGCGGTGGACGGCGTCGCCGTCGCGCACGGGGGCGGTGGCCACCGGTTCGCGTCCGGGTTCAGCGCCGAGGGTGACGTGCGCGACGTCGTCGCCCGCATCCTCGCGGCGCTCTGAGTCCGGGGCACGCCGTGCAGTCGGGCCTGGTCGTCGTCGACAAGTCCGCGGGGTGGACCTCCCACGACGTCGTCGCCCGCCTCCGCGGGGTGTACGGGCAACGTCGGGTGGGCCACGCCGGCACCCTCGACCCCGACGCGAACGGAGTGCTGCTCGTGGGCCTCGGTCGCCTGACCCGGCTGCTGCGCTTCCTCCAGGCGACCGACAAGGAGTACGTCGGTGAGGTCGTGTTCGGGATCGCCACCGACACCCTCGACGGCGCCGGGACCGTCACCGAGACGACGGCGATGCCGGTGACCCGGGCCGAGGTGGAGGAGGCCACCCGCGGGTTCCTCGGCGCGATCGAGCAGGTCCCGCCGATGGTGTCGGCGGTCAAGATCGGTGGCCGCCGCCTGCACGAGCTGGCCCGGGAGGGGACCGAGGTCGACCGGCCGGCCCGACCGGTGCACATCGAGCGGATCGACGTCGAGGACTTCGTCCCCGGCGCGCACCCCGTCGCGCGGATCCGGGTGGTCTGCGGCAGCGGCACCTACATCCGCTCGCTCGCCGCCGATCTCGGTGCCGCGCTCGGTGGTCCCGCCCACCTCGGCGCGCTGCGGCGGGTCCGGGTGGGGACCTTCACCGAGGCCGATGCCCGCACCGTCGACGCCGTGGCCGCCGACCCGGCCGCGGCGTGCCTGAGCCCCGCCGTCGCGCTGCGGGGCCTCACGCCCCTGGTCGCCGACGCCGCCACCGCCGTGGTCGTGGGCCACGGGTCCCCGGTGCCCGACGCGTTGGTGGAGCCCGGGGAGCCCGGACCCTTCGCCGTGCTCGACGCCGACGGCGCGCTGCTCGCGGTGTACGAGCGCCGCGGCTCCCGGCTGGCGCCCGCAGTCGTGCTCGCGGAGTAGCACAATGGTGGCGATGGTGGTCACCTCGCTCGACGAGTTCGTCGCCCGCCCCGAGGGCGCGGTCGTGACGATCGGCGCCTACGACGGCGTCCATCTCGGGCACCAGGCGGTGCTGCGGCTGGTGCGCGAGCTCGCCGACGCCCGGGGGCACGAGGCGATCTGCGTCACCTTCGACCGGCACCCGGCCGAGGTGGTGCGGCCGGGCTCCGCGCCGCCGCAGCTGACGTCGCTGCCCCAGAAGCTGGAGCTGCTCGCCGCGACCGGCTTTGTCGACCGCACGTGCCTGGTGCACTTCGACGAGGCCCGGAGCCGGGAGGCGGCCGAGGTGTTCGTGCGCGACGACCTCGTCGGGCGCCTCGGCACCCGGCTGGTCATCGTGGGGGCCGACTTCCACTTCGGGCACCGGCGCCACGGCACCGTCCGGCTCCTCGAGCAGATGGGGGCCGAGCTCGGCTTCGAGGTGCTCGGGCTCGGTCTGGTCCCGATCGAGGGCGAGACGAGCGGCCAGCCCTACTCGTCGACCGAGATCCGGCGCCTGGTCGGCGCCGGGCGGGTCCGCGAGGCGGCCGCGCTCCTCGGGCGCCCGCCCCGACCCCACGAGGTCCGGGGCGTGGTCGAGACCGGCGACGGCCGGGGCCGGGACCTCGGCTTCCCCACGGCCAACGTCGGGGTCGAGGCGGGGATCTGCCTGCCCGCCGACGGGATCTACGCCGGCACCTACGTCACCCCCGACGGCGTGGAGCACCCCGCGGCCATCTCCCTCGGGCGTCGCCCCACCTTCTACGAGGCCCAGGACCGATCCCTGCTCGAGGTCCACCTCCTCGACTTCACGGGCGACCTCTACGGCCAGCTCGCCCGGGTCCGGTTCGTCGAGCACCTCCGGCCCGAGCTGCGGTTCGACTCGGTCGCCGACCTCGTGGCCCAGATGCGGGCCGACTGCGACCGGGCCGCCGCCGTGGTGGCTGAGCACCGGGCCTGGTAGCCTCAAGGGGTTGCCGGCACCCGTCGGCGCGTTCTCCCCTCGAAGCAAAGGCTCGAGCGCACGCATGCCCGACAAGGCCGCCACGATCGAACAGCACCGCCTCCACGGGACCGACACCGGCTCCCCCGAGGTGCAGGTGGCGATCCTCACCGAACGGATCGACCACCTCACGGAGCACCTGAAGGTCCACAAGAAGGATCATCACTCGCGCCGTGGCCTGCTGATGCTCGTCGGCCGCCGTCGGCGGTTGCTCGACTACCTCCGGCGCAACGACGTCGAGCGGTACCGGGCACTGATCGCCAAGCTCGGCCTGCGCCGGTAGGACCGGAGACCCGAGGAGCGGATCGCCCGCTCCTCGTCTCGCGTCAGGGAGACTGGCGCGAGCCGACCGGCGAGGTCGCCGCCGGTTGTCAGTCGCCAAGGCCTGGGTCGCCCCCGCACCGTGCGGGAGGCCCGGACCCTGACAACTGGGAACCGCCGGGCCCCGCCGCCCGAACAAGGAGCGTTCCCCGATGGCCGAGGCCATTCGCGTATCCGGCCCCGTCAACGACGCGGGCCTCGTCATGTCGTTCGAGACCGGACGACTCGCCCAGCTCGCCGACGGCGCCGTCGTCGTCCAGCTCGGCGACACCACCCTGCTCTCGACCGTGGTCACCAGCAAGCCCCGGGAGGGCATCGACTTCTTCCCGCTGACCGTCGACGTCGAGGAGCGGATGTACGCCGCCGGGAAGATCCCGGGATCGTTCTTCCGCCGTGAGGGCCGGCCCGGCGAGCAGGCCGTGCTCACCTGTCGCCTCACCGACCGCCCGCTGCGCCCGTCGTTCCCCGAGGGCTTCCGCAACGAGGTCCAGGTGATCGCCACCATCCTCGGGGCCGACCTCGAGAACCCGCACGACATCGCGTCGATCAACGGCGCGTCGGCCGCGCTGATGGTCTCGGGCATCCCGTTCAACGGTCCGATCGGCGCCGTGCGCATCGCCCACATCGACGGGGCGTGGCACGCCCACCCCACCTACGAGGAGGGCGACCGCTCGACGTTCGAGATGGTGGTCGCCGGCCGCCGCCTCCACGACGGCGACGTCGCGATCATGATGGTCGAGGCGGGCGGCACCGAGGCGACCTGGGACCTCTACGAGGCCGGGGCCCCGAAGATCGACGAGGACGTCCTCGCCGACGGGCTCGAGTGGTCGAAGCAGTGGATCAACGCCTCCATCGACCTCCAGCTCGAGCTGGTGCACGCGGTGCAGGCGGCCAAGGGCCCGATCGAGGTCATCGGCTACGACGTCCACGTCGACTACCAGACCGACGTCATGGACGCCGTGCGCGCCGCGGTGCTGACCGAGACCAAGACCGCGATGTCCACCGCCGACAAGAACGCCCGCAACCAGCACCTGGCCACGATCGAGTCCGGGCTGATCGCCACCCTGGTCGGCAGCGACGACGCCCCTGGGCCGTTCGCGGGCCGGACCAAGGAGATCAAGGCCGCCTTCCGCTCGCTGCAGAAGCAGGTTGTGCGGACCCGGATCGTGGAGGAGGGCGTTCGCATCGACGGACGGTCGACCACCCAGCTCCGCCCGCTGTCGGCCGAGGTCGATCTCTTCCCCACGGCGCACGGCACCGGCCTGTTCCAGCGGGGTGAGACCCAGGTCCTCACCGTGACCACGCTGGGCATGCCCCGCATGGAGCAGATGCTCGACACCATCGGCGTCGACGACCGCAAGCGCTACATGCACCACTACAACTTCCCGCCGTTCTCCACCGGTGAGACCGGTCGCGTGGGCTCGCCCAAGCGTCGCGAGATCGGCCACGGCGCCCTGGCCGAGCGGGCCCTCGTGCCGGTGGTCCCCGATGTCGAGGAGTGGCCGTACACGATCCGGGTCGTGTCCGACGTCCTCGCGTCGAACGGCTCGACCTCGATGGCGTCGGTCTGCGGCTCGACCCTCTCGCTCATGGACGCCGGCGTGCCGATCAAGGCGCCGGTGGCCGGCATCGCCATGGGCCTCGTGTACCACGAGGGCCGCTACGTCACCCTCACCGACATCCTCGGGGCCGAGGACGCCTTCGGCGACATGGACTTCAAGGTCGCCGGCACCCGGGACTCGGTCACCGCGCTGCAGCTCGACACCAAGATCGACGGCCTGCCCGCCGAGGTGCTCAAGCAGGCGCTGCACCAGGCCAAGGACGCCCGGATGCAGATCCTCGACGTCATGGACGCGGCGCTCGCCGCACCCCGCGACGACGTCAAGGGCAGCGCGCCGAAGATCGTGAGCTTCGAGATCCCGATGGACAAGATCGGCGAGGTGATCGGGCCGAAGGGCAAGGTCATCAACACGATCACCGCCGAGACCGGCGCCGACGTGTCGGTGAGCGACGACGGCGTGGTGGGCACGGTCACGATCGGCTCGAAGGAGTCGAGCTGTGTGGCCGAGGCCCGGCGCCGCATCGAGCTCATCCTCGACCCGCCGACCGCCGAGCTGGGCGCGGTCTACACCGGCAGGGTGGTCAACGTCACCAAGTTCGGGGCGTTCGTCAACGTGCTCCCGGGCAAGGACGGCCTGCTGCACATCTCCAAGCTCGGCCGCGGCAAGCGGATCGAGCGGGTCGAGGACGTGCTCAACCTCGGTGACGAGGTCGAGGTCAAGGTCGACGACATCGACAACTCCGGCAAGCTCTCCCTGTCGCTGGTCGGCGACGAGCCCGAGGGCGGCGACGCCGCTCCGGCCCGTGACGCCGCGCCGGCCCGTTCGGCGGCCCCGGCTGCCGAGGCCCAGGCGGGCGAGTCCCGGTCCTCGGTCTCGTTCGAGGACGCCTGGGAGGAGGAGGCCCGCAGCGAGTTCGGCGACCTCGGCCCGGCCGAGTCCCGGGGTGAGGGTCGCAGCGGCGGTGGTGGCGGCGGTGGCGACCGGCGCCGGCGCGGCGGTCGTCGCTGACGTCGTCTCCGCAGCCCGGGCCGATCCGCACGACCCGGCTCGACTCGGGCCTGCGGGTCGTCACCGAGGTCCTGCCCGGGTTGCGCTCGGTCGCGGCCGGGGTGTGGGTCGGCACCGGTGCGCGCGACGAGCCCGACCCGATCGCCGGGGCCAGCCACTTCCTCGAGCACCTCGCCTTCAAGGGCACGGCCCGACGCTCGGCGGTCGAGATCGCCGAGGCGGTCGAGTCGGTCGGCGGCGACATGAACGCCTTCACGAGCCACGAGTGCACGGCGTTCTACGTGCGGGTGCCCGACCATCGGCTCCCCGTGGCGATCGACATCCTCACCGACATCGTGTGGTCGCCCGCGCTGCGCGACGAGGACGTCGACTCCGAGCGGCGCGTCATCCTGGAGGAGATCCGGATGCGCGACGACACGCCCGACGACCTCGTGCACGACGTGTTCGCCGCCTCGGTGTTCCCCGACCACCCGATCGGTCGTGAGATCGCCGGATCGCCGGCCACGATCGAGGCGATGACCCCGGCGGCGATCGCGGGGTTCCACGACGCGCACTATGCGCCCGACAACGCCGTGTTCGCGGTGGCGGGCAACCTCGACCACGAGGAGGTCGTCGCCGCGGTCGAGGCCGCGCTCGCCGGGCTCGACCCCGAGCGCGCCGCCCGCCCGGACCGGCGTCTGCACGACGGCACCCCCGGCCCGGCGCCGGTCGCGGTGGTCGAGGACGACCTCGAGCAGGTCCACCTCGTGATCGGGATGCGGGCCCTACGCCGCAACGACCCCGACCGGTACGCGCTCGGGGTGCTCGACCAGGTGCTCGGCGGCGGGATGTCGTCGCGGCTCTTCCAGGAGGTGCGGGAGCAGCGAGGGCTGGCGTACTCCGTGTACTCGTTCCGTGCCGCGTTCGAGGAGACCGGATCGTTCGGGATCTACGCCGGCACCGGACCCGAACGGGTCGGGGAGCTCGTCGACGTCCTCCACGCCGAGCTCGACCGGATCCGGGCCGACGGGGGTGTCAGCGACCGGGAGATCGAGGCGGCCAAGGGGCACCTGACCGGATCGCTCGCGCTGTCGCTCGAGAGCTCCATGTCCCGCATGTACCGGCTCGGTCGCAGCGAGCTGCTTCTCGGCGAGGTGCCCTCCCTCGACGCGATCGTCGCCGACGTCGAGGCGGTCACCGCCGCCGACGTCGGGCGCGTGGTCGACCGGGTCTTCGGCGACAACCCGGGCTCGGTGGCGGCGGTCGGGCCGGTCACCGTTGCGGACCTCACGGCCCGGTCCCCGTCGGTTTAGGCTCCCCCCGATGATCCGGGTGGGCGTGTTCGGCGCCGGAGGGCGCATGGGGGCCACGGTGTGCGCCGCCGTCGCCGCCGATCCGGGCCTCGAGCTCGTGGCTGCGGTCGACCCGTTCCACGCCGACGTCGACCTCCAGCAGCTGGGCGTCGACGGCTCGGGGGTACAGGTCGCACGGTCGGCCGACGCCCTGCGCGACGCCGGCGCCGAGGTTGCGGTCGACTTCACCGTCGCCGACGCCGCCCGGGGGAACCTCGAGTGGTGCGCCGACCACGGGGTGCACGCGGTGGTCGGAACGACCGGATTCTCCGACGCCGACCTCGACCACTTCGCCACCCGGTTCACCGGGAGCCCGGCGAACTGTGTGATCGCGCCCAACTTCGCGATCGGTGCGGTCCTGATGATGCGGTTCGCCGAGCTGGCGGCGCCGTACTTCGAGACCGCCGAGATCATCGAGCTGCACCACGACGAGAAGGTCGACGCCCCCTCGGGCACCGCGATGCTCACCGTGGCCCGGATGGCCGAGGCCTCCCCGGAGTGGGGGGCCGACCCCACCGAGCGCACGGTGGTCGACGGTGCGCGCGGGGGCGCGGGCCCGGGCGGGATCCGGGTGCACTCGGTCCGGCTCCGGGGCCTGGTCGCCCACCAGGAGGTGCTGCTCGGGACGACGGGGCAGATGCTCACGATCCGCCACGACTCCTACGACCGGTCGTCGTTCATGCCGGGCGTGCTGCTCGCGGTGCGGGCGGTCGGCGAGAAGCCCGGCCTCACGCTCGGACTGGACGCGCTGCTCGGGCTGTGAGCGGTCCCGAGGCGCGGGCCCGCGTCCTGCGGGGCGCGCTCGACTGCGTGACCCGACAGGGTTTCGCCGGGACGACGGTGACCGACGTTGCGCGGGCGGCCGGCGTGTCGCGGGCCTCGGTGTACCGGTGGTTCCCCGGGGGCCGGGACGAGATCTTCGCGGCGACGGTCGCCGCCGAGGTGGCGCGGTTCTACGGCGCGATGGCGGCGGCGGTCGCCGATGCCCCCGACCTCGCGACCACGGTCGAGCGGGCCCTGGGCTTCGCCCACCGGGAGCTGCGCGCGAACGCGGCTCTCCAGGCGCTGCTCGCGACCGAGCCGGAGCCGCTCCTGCGCTTCCTCGACCACGAGTACGCGGCCACGCTCGGGTGGGTGACCGACCACCTGCGGTCGGTGCTCGCCGCGGAGGCCGCGGCCGGTCGCGTCCGACCCGGCGTCGACCTCGACCAGGCGGCCGGGTTCGTCGCCACGGTCGGGATCTCGGTGATGGCCACGCCCGGGCGCTGCGACCTCGCCGACCCGGCCGCCGTCGCGACCTTCGTCCGCCAGGAGCTGCTCGCCGGGATCCTCGTCGGGCCCGGGGCGTGACCCGCCGGTGAGGCTCCCGGGACCCCACCGGGTCCCGGCTGAGACATCTCCGCGATATCGTCTCACCGATGACGGCCGTGCTCCGGGCCCCCACCGGGTCCGCCGCCGATCCCGCCGCCGCCGATCCCGCCGCCGCCGATCCCGCCGCCGCCGATCCCGCCGCCGCCGATCCCGCCGCCGCCGACCCGGCTGCGGCGATCCGGCCCGACGCCGCGCTGGCCGAGGCCACCCTCGCCGAGATCGCCCGCGTGGGCCTGGCCCGCCTCTCGGTCGACGCCGTGGCGCGGGCGGCCGGTGTGTCCCGGGCGACCCTGTACCGCCGGTGCCCGGGGAAGCCGGCCCTGGTCGGGGCGGCGCTCGACCACGAGGTCGCCCGGGCGGTGGCTGCCGTCGCCGTCGCGGTCGCGGACGCCCGGGCCCTCGACGACGCCGTCGCCGCGATGTTCCTCACCGGCGCCCGGACCCTCGCCACCTCGGTGGCCCTCGGCGGGATCGTGGCCGCCGATCCGGGCGCGCTCGCGCCCTACCTCGACTTCGCGGGGGGCGACGCGCTCCTGGCCCGCCTGACCGACGGACTCGCCCCGTTGCTCGCGCCCTGGGCCGCCGACCCGCGGCGGGCCGCCGAATGGGTGGCCCGCATCGGGATCGACCTGTGCCGCACCCCGACGCCGCTGATCGACCCCACCGACCCCGGTGCGGTGCGCCGGTTCGTCGCCACCTTCGTCACGCCCGGGATCGCCCCCCGGGGGTCCGCCGCCCCGAAGGAGGAGGGACCATGACCACCAACGAGCGTCTGATCGGCCGGGCCGACGTCGACGACGTCGACGACGTCGACGCGATCCTCGCCGTGGCCAACACCGACGTCGACGCGGTGGCGCACGCCGTGCGGTCGCACGCCGACGCGCTGTTCACCTGGGACTACGAGCGCACCCGTCCCGCCCTGGCCAAGCTCTACGAGAAGGCCAAGACGTCCCAGTGGAACGCGAACGACCTGGCCTGGGACACCCCGGTGGACCCGGCCTCGGTGGCGTCGGCCGACCGGGCCCAGAACGCGGGCATCTTCGCCCGCCAGGACCTCCGGGGCACGCCGGTGGAGCACTGGGGCGACGACGAGTGGGTCGCCTACGCGATCGAGTCGCAGAACTGGACGTTGTCGCAGTTCCTCCACGGGGAGCAGGGCGCGCTGATCTGCACCGCGCAGATCGTCGAGACCGTTCCGTGGATCGACGCCAAGTACTACGCCGCCACTCAGGTGATGGACGAGGCCCGCCACGTCGAGGTGTTCGCGCGCTACCTCGACGAGAAGCGCGCGGGGCACTACCCGGTCAATGCCCACCTCGAGATGCTGCTCGACGACATCGTGAGCGACGGTCGGTGGGACATGACCTACCTCGGGATGCAGATCATGGTCGAGGGGCTCGCCCTCGCCGCGTTCGGCTTCATCCACCAGCTCACGACCGAGCCGTTGCTCAAGCAGCTCCTGCGCTACGTGATGAGCGACGAGGCCCGCCACGTGGCGTTCGGGGTCCTCTCGCTGCAGGAGTTCTACGACCAGCTCACCGCCGCCGAGGTCCGCGAGCGCCAGGAGTTCGCGTTCGAGGCCGCGGTCCGGATGCGCGACCGGTTCCTCCAGCAGGAGGTCTGGCAGAAGCTGGGCATCGACCCGCGCGAGATGGTGCCGGTCGCGCTGGCCGCGCCCGACCAGCCGCTGTTCCAGTCGTTGCTGTTCTCCAAGATCGTGCCCAACTGCAAGAAGCTCGGGTTGCTCGACGCCGCCGACGGCTGGCTCCGGCACCGGTTCGAGGAGCTCCAGGTCATCCAGTACGAGGACTGGGCCGACACCACCGAGGAGTACGGCGCGCTCGACGCGGTCGCCGCCGACCGCACCGGCGCGTGACGCGCCCGGCCCGGGGGTGCCCCGGGTAGCCTCCGCTGATGCCCGCTCCCGTCCGTCTGGTGTTCCTCGGCGGGCTGGGCGAGATCGGCCGGAACTGCTTCTGCCTCGAGCTCGGGGGCCGGATCCTGGTCGTCGACTGCGGGCTGATGTTCCCCGACGCCGACATGCCCGGCGTCGATCTGGTCCTGCCCGACTTCACGTACCTGCGCGACAACGCCGACCGGGTCGAGGGGGTCGTGCTCACGCACGGGCACGAGGACCACGTCGGCGGCCTCGCCTACCTGCTGCGCGACGTGTCGGCCCCGATCTTCGGCTCGGCGCTGTGCCTGGGCCTGGCCCGGAACCGCATCGAGGAGGCGGGCCTGCTCGGGCGGACCGAGCTGGTCACGGTTCGCGACGGCGACCGCATCGACATCGGGCCCTTCGACGTCGAGTTCGTCCCCATCGCCCACTCGGTCCCCCACGCCTTCGCGACGGCGTTCCGCACGCCCGCGGGAACGATCCTCCACACCGGCGACTTCAAGATCGACCTCACCCCGTTCGACGGGCGCCAGACCGACCTCGCCCGGCTGGGCCAGATCGCGGGGGAGGGGGTCACGCTGCTGCTGTCCGACTCCACCAACGCCGAGAAGCCCGGCTTCACGCCCTCCGAGACCACCGTCGGTCCGGTCATCCACGACATCCTGCGCAACCACCCCGACCGTCGGGTGATCGTCGCCGCGTTCTCCTCGCACCTCCACCGCGTCGCGCAGGTCGTGCAGGCCGCCCGGGCCTGCGGGCGCAAGGTCGCGTTCGTCGGCCGGTCGATGCTGCAGAACACCGCGCTGGCCCGGAGCCTCGGCATGCTGGACCTGCCCGAGTCCGAGGTCGTCGACATCGAGGAGGTCGCCCGGATGGCCCCCGGGTCGGTGTGCGTCGTGGGGACCGGCTCCCAGGGGGAGCCCATGAGCGCCCTCTCGCTCATGGCCGCCCAGGAGCACAAGCACCTGAAGATCGGTCCCGACGACGTCGTGGTGATCAGCGCCCACGCGATCCCCGGCAACGAGCACAACGTGGACCGGGTCATCGACTCCCTCCACCGGGCCGGCGCCGACGTCGTCCACGACAAGACCGCGCCGGTCCACGTGTCGGGCCACGCGGCGCAGGAGGAGCTGAAGTTCATGCTCGCCCTCGTGCAGCCGCGGTGGTTCGTCCCGGTCCACGGGGAGTTCCGCCACCTCGTGCACCACGCCCGCCTCGCCCACGCCGTCGGGGTCCCCGAGGAGCGGGTGCTCCTGTGCACCGACGGTGACGTCGTGACCATCGACGCCGGTGAGCTCGAGGTGGCGCGGCGGGCGGTGCCCGCCGGCTACCAATACGTCGACGGCGTGCTCGACGACATCTCCGTGGGGGTGCTGCGCGACCGTAAGAGCCTCGCGGCGGAAGGCGTCGTCGTGGTGATCGTGACCGTGGACGCAGCGTCGGGAGACCTGGTGACCGGCCCCGAGATCGTGACCCGGGGCTGGGTCCACGAGGCCGAGGCGGCCGACCTGCTCGACGAGGCCCGGGCCGAGGTGCGGGCGGCGATCGCCCGGGCCGCGGCCGACGGGGCGACCGACCCCGAGGCCGTCCGTCGGCACGCCCGCCGGGCCCTGGGGCGCTTCATCAACGCGCGCACCCGTCGGCGCCCGGCGATCATCCCCGTCGTGCTCGAGGTCTGAGTCCGGTGCCCATGATCCGCGACTGGTCGAACTTCATCGGTGGCCGCACCGCGGTCGTGACCGGGTCGGGCGCGGGCGTGGGCCGGGCCATCGCGATCCAGATGGCCCGGGCCGGCGCGACGGTGTGGGTCAACGACCTGCACCTCGACCGGGCCGAGCGGGTCGTCGACGAGATCCGGGCCGAGGGGCTCACGGCCGAGCCGGTGGTGGGTGACGTCACCGACTGGGACTCGGTCCAGCAGATGCGGTCCGCAACCGGTCCGGTCGACATCGTGGTCAACAACGCGGGGTCGGGGGTGCGCTTCTTCGGTGAGGGTGGGGCGCGGCTGGTGTCGTTCGCCGAGTCGAGGCCCGACGAGTGGGACCCGATCATGCGGGTCAACCTCGCCGGGGTGCTCTACGTGACCCACACCTACCTCGCCTCCATGCTCGAGCAGCAGTGGGGTCGCGTGCTCACGATCATCTCCGACGCCGGCCGCCGGGGTGAGCGGAACCAGGTGGTCTACGGCGCGGCCAAGGCGGCCGCGGCCGGGTTCACGCGGGGGCTTGCGGTGGAGGTGGGGCGCGCCGGCGTCACCGTGAACTGCCTCTCGCTCGGCTCGATCCGGCACGCGGACATGGCCCGTCACCTCGACGAGCACCCCGAGCGCGAGGCGCTCCTGACCCGGCCGTACCCGATGGGTCGCCTCGGCCGGGTCGACGACCCGGCGCCGCTCGCCGTGCTGCTGTGCAGCGACGCGGCCGAGTGGATCACCGGGCAGGTGTACCCCGTCGACGGCGGCTACGCGCCCGCGCTCTGAGCCCCGGGGTCCGGGGGTACCGTCGGCCCGGTGACGGAGCGGGCGGAGACCGACGGGGTTCGCCGACCGACCGGGCCGCGCACCGGTCGCCCGACCGGACGGGGCGCGGCCGGCGTCGTGCTCGTGGGCGTCGCCCTGGTCGCCCTCGCGGGTCTGGTCGTGACCGGGGTCGGTCAGGCGGGTGGGGCCGACCGCGACGCCGCGATGCTGACCGTGACCGTCGACGCCAACGACCGCCACGACTTCCGGTACTCGGTGTCGGGCCCGGCGCGCCACGACGCCGTGCTCGACGACGACAACGACCGGACCCGGCCGCGATCGGTCACGTTCACCGGGCTCGGACCCGGCCGCTACTCCGTGACCCAGGCCCGGGCGCCGGGGTGGGACCTGGTCGACGCCACCTGCGACGACGGGGTGTCGGCCGACCTCGCGACCCGGACCGCGACGGTGCGTCTGGGGCGGCGGGACCGGGTGACGTGCACCTTCCGTCCGGCCCTCGAGCGCCCGCTCGTGGGGGCGATCCGGTGGGACGCCTGGCACGACGGCCCGGTGGGACGGGCGGTCGAGTACACGCTGGCGTCCCCCGAGTGGCGCAGCCGCTTGCCGTGGTTCGCCGAGGTCTCGCCGACGGGCGCCGTGCGCGCCCGGGCGGACGCCCCGACGGTCGCTGCCGAGGAGATCGACCGAGCCGCGCGCCTCGGGATCGACTACTTCGCGTTCCTCTGGTACGACTCGGACCGCGCCGTGGGCTCCGAGGACGAAGGGATGATGCGGGGGCTGCGGTACTACCGCGCCAGCCCGAACCGGGACCGGGTCAAGTACACGGTCGTGGTCGACGGCGACCGCCTCGCCGACCCGGGCGAGCGGGCGACGATCCTGCGCGACATGCGCGACCCGAACTGGGTCACGGTGGCCGGGCGGCCCCTGATCTTCGTGGGCCTGTGGGCCGACCCCGCGCGCACCGACGTCGAGGCGCTGCGGGCTGCGTCGCGCGCCCAGGGGACCGGCGACCCCTACGTCGTCCAGACGGTCATCGGGGCGAGCAGCCCGAGTGGGATCCAGCGGACGGTGCGGACCGCCGAGTCCGCCGGGGCCGACGCGGTGTCGTGGTACTCGATCGCCGTGCCGAGCGCGCAGGGTGGGCCGTACCCGCTCCTCGCCGGCACCGCCCGGGACGCCTGGGACCGGGCCGCCCGGCTCGGCACCCCGGTGGTCCCCACCGCCATGTCCGGGTGGGACCCGCGGCCGAGGGTGGCGCAGCCGCCGTTCTGGGGCGACTCGGGCCGGAGCTGGTTCCGGGCCCCGACCCCCGCCGAGCTGGGTCGGCACCTGGGCGAGGCCGTGGACTGGGCCGCGACGGCGGGGGCCCCGGCTGTGCTCGTCTACGCGTGGAACGAGTACGACGAAGGCGGGTGGCTCGCCCCGACCCTGGTGCCCGATCCCGCCCGCCAGGACGCGATCCGTGATGCCCTGATCGGCCGCCGGTAGGGCTGCAGCCCGGCCGGGCCCCACTCCGGGAATCGCGCCGGTGTGGCCACTGTGTCGGGAGGGGTTGCTGTTACCGTTGGGGAATGGCGACCCGAACGTCGGCGCGTGCCGCCGCGACCGGCAAGGCCCGCACGAGCGGGACCAAGAAGTCCACCCGTACGACCGCCTCGCGCGCGTCGGGGGGCGCGATGACCCGGAAGTTGGGCGGCGCCGCGCGGACCCGGCGGTCCGCCGCCCCCGCACCGGCGCCCCGGCGCCGTGACGCCGCCCGCCACCAGCTCCGCGGGCACGGCCCCGACGCCGCCGCCATCGTCCTCGCCATCGTGGGGGTGCTCACCGCCCTCGGGCTCGTCGGCGATGCCGCCGGCGGCGTCGGTCGCGCGCTGGCTTCGGTGAGCGCCGCCGCCGTCGGTCTCGCCCGCTACGCGGTGCCGTTCGTGACCCTCGGGGTCGCCGGGCTCTGCCTGTTCTGGCGCCCGGGCGGCGAGGTGGCCCTTGCGGCGTCCGAGGCGGCCGAGGCGGCGGCCGACCCCGCCGCGGCGCGCACCGTCCGGGTGCCCACCCTGCGGGCACCGTGGCGGGTGGGCACGGGCCTCGTCCTCCTCGGCGGTGCCGGGCTCGGTGTCCTGTATCTCGCCACCGGTGCGCCGGCGCTCGGGGCGCCCCTCGCCACGCTCGAGGAGTCGGCCGGCCTCCTCGGGGCCCTGCTCGGGGCGCCGTTGGTGGCGCTCACGGGGACCGCAGGAGCGGCGGTCGTCCTCGGTGGCGTCGCCCTGCTCGGGGCCCTGCTCGTCCCGGGGGTCCCGATGCGTGCGGTCCTCGCCCGGATCGGGGCCGGCCTCGGGTGGGTGCGGGCCCGGGTGCGGGCGTTCGTGCAGCTCGAGCCCCCCGCCGACCTCGCCGGTCCCGTGGCCGACTTCGACGACGAGCCCGGTCCCGAGCCGGGCGATCCCTTCGCCGTCACGTCCGACCTCGACCTCGATCCCGATCCCGCCGCCCCCTGGGGGGTGAGCGACGACGCCGATCCCGTTGCCGACCCCGAACCCGAACCCGAACCCGAACCCGAACCCCTGGTCGACCCGGAGGCGTTCGCGCCCGCTCCGGTCGCGCTCTACGACGTGGAGACCGATGCCGCCGGCGGTCCCCCGGTGCTCGACGCCGGTCCCGGTCGGCAGCTCGCCATCGACCTGGGGACCCCGGCCCGACCGGGGGCGTGGAAGCTCCCGTCGGCGAACCTGCTCGAGAAGGGCGACGCCAAGGGGGCGGAGCGCCGGCTGGTCGAGGAGGGGGGCAAGGTCCTCGAGGCGGCCCTGCACCAGCACGGCGTCGACGCCCGCCTGATCGGCATGACGGTCGGGCCGACCGTGACCCGCTACGAGCTCGAGCTCGCGCCCGGGGTCAAGGTGAACCGGGTCACCGCGCTCAGCCACGACATCGCCTACGCAATGGCATCGCCCGACGTGCGGATCCTGGCGCCCATCCCCGGACGCAGCGCGATCGGGGTCGAGGTGCCGAACCGCCAGCGCCAGCTCGTCACCCTCGGCGACATCCTCACGTCGAAGGAGGCGAAGGCCGCGACCCATCCGCTCGAGATCGGGCTCGGCCGGGGGATCGACGGTCAGGCGGTCATGCTCAACCTGGCCACGCTGCCCCACGTGCTGATCGCCGGGTCGACCGGGGCGGGCAAGTCGAGCTGCATCAACTCGCTGGTCACCTCGCTGCTGATCCGCAACACCCCCGAGCAGGTCCGCCTCATCCTCGTCGACCCCAAGCGAGTCGAGCTCGGCGCGTACAACGACACACCCCATCTCCTCACCCCGGTGGTGACGAACCCGAAGAAGGCGGCCAACGCGCTCGAGTGGGCGGTCCGCGAGATGGACCTGCGCTACGAGACGCTCGCGGCGGCGGGGGTGCGCGACATCACCGGGTACAACGCGGCCTACGACCGGGGTGACCTGCCCACCCCCGAGAGTCCCGACCCCGTGACGGGGAAGGGCTTCGAGCGCCTGCCGTTCATCGTCATCGTCGTCGACGAGCTCAACGACCTGATGATGGTCGCGGCACGTGACGTCGAGGCGAGCATCGTGCGCATCTCGCAGATGGCCCGCGCCGTGGGCATCCACCTCGTGATCGCGACGCAGCGGCCGTCGGTGGACGTCATCACCGGGGTGATCAAGGCCAACGTCCCGAGCCGGCTCGCCTTCAGCGTCACGAGCCTGGCCGATTCGCGGGTGATCCTCGACCAGCCCGGGGCCGAGAAGCTGATCGGCAAGGGCGACCTGCTCATGGTCACCGCGTCGTCGAGCAAGGCGGAGCGGGTGCAGTGCGCCTGGGTCGACGAGGTGTGCGTGCGCAAGGTCGCCGAGCACTGGCGCCGCCAGGTCGCCACGCCCGAGTACGTGGAGGGCATCGCCGAGGACGCCACCGGTGGGTCCGGGAGTGGGGGCGTCGATCCCGACGACCACGACGACCTCCTCGGCGAGGCCATGCATCTGGTGGTGCGCAGCGGCCTCGGCTCGACCTCGATGCTCCAGCGCAAGCTCCGGGTCGGCTTCGCCCGGGCCGGACGCCTGATGGACCTGCTGGAGCGGCGCGGGGTCGTGGGCCCGAGCGAGGGCTCCAAGGCCCGGACCGTGCTCATGACGGTCGAGGAGCTCGAGCAGATGGAGGCCCGCGGCGCCGCGACGGTGCCCGACCTCCTCGACTGACCCCGGGGTCGCTCCGCTCGGGCATGGCCCGGACCGGGCGGTCGGGCCGCCGGGAGATTCGTCCTCAAGGGACCTGCCGCGCGCGCCGACAGGGAACAGACGCCGTCCGGATCGCCGGACGGGCCTGCCCCTGGAGGACCGATGGCCCCCGACCGAGCCGATCGAGCCGACCCCCCCCACCGCCCCCACCGCGCCGCTCGTCCCGACCGGCGTACGCCGCGTGGCGCCTGGCACCGAACCCTCGTCGGACTGGTCCTCGCCGCGATCGGCTGCACCCCGCTGGTCGCCGCCGGGCCGGTCGGGGCGGACCCGGCCGGTTCCCCGACGCCGCCCCGCGGTGCCTCGATCACCGTGGTCGTGGTCGCCCCCGGGGGTGCCGACGTGGCCTTCACCGTGACCGGGCAACCCGGCTTCGTGCTCGACGACGACACCGACCCCGTCCGGCCGGACCGGGTCACGCTCGGGGGTCTGGCCGCCGGCACGTACACCATCGCCCAGGCCGCCGTGGACGGCGCCACCCTCGGCGCGCTCGTGTGCGACGGCGGCGACGCACGGACCGATCTCCCTGCGCGTGCGACGACGCTGACGGTGGCGCCGGGCGACCAGGTGACCTGCACCTTCACCAACGCGCCGTTCGTCCCTCCGACCGGGGCGACGATCACCGTGGTGCTCGACGCGCACGACCGTCAGGACTTCGACGTCTCGGTCTCCGGGCGGGGTGTGATCACCCTCGACGACGACAACGACCCGCAGTGGGCCAACTCTGCGCGTGTCGCCGACCTCGCACCGGGTTCATACGTGGTGATGCAGTCGCCCGTGCCGGGCTGGCGCCTCGCGGCCCTGACGTGTCCCGGCGCGTCGGTGGTGGATCAGGCCGGCGCGACGGCGACCGTCACGCTGGGCGCGGGGGACCAGGTCGTGTGCACGTTCACCATGGCCCCCGACCGGCCGTTGTCGGGCGCGATCCGCTGGGACGCCTGGCACGACGGCCCAGCGGGTCGCGCGGTGGAGCACACGCTCGGCCCCGCCCACTGGCACGACCGCCTGCCGTGGTTCTCCGAGATCACCGGTCCCGGCACGGTCCGGACCCGCGCCGACAACCAGGCGGCCGCCGACCGTGAGATCGAGATCGCCGACGAGCTCGGCCTCGACTACTTCGCCTTCATCGTCTACGACACCGACCGCCAGGTCGGCTCGGAGGACGAGGGCATGATGCGGGGCCTGAAGCTGTACCGCCAGAGCGCGTTGCGCGACCGGGTCAAGTACACGGTCATCATCGACGGGCAGCGCTTGGCGATGCCGGCGGAGCGCGCCGCGGTGCTGCGCTACATGCAGGACCCGAACTGGGTGTACGTGGACGGCCGCCCGCTCGTCTACGTCGGCCTCTACTCCCGGCCGGTGGCCGCCGACGTCGCGACGCTCCGGGCCGAGTCCCTCGCCCAGGGGACCGGCGACCCGTACGTCGTGTACATGACCCTGGGCGCCGACTCGCCGACCACCGGGGCCACCTACGCGGCCGCCAACGGGATCGATGCCGTGTCCTCGTACATCATGGGAGTGGCGACCTCCGATGGGCGACCGTACGCCGACCTGGCCACGGGCGCCCGCCGCACCTGGGACCAGGTGTCGGGGCGGGGGGTGGCCGTGGTCCCGACGGTCATGTCGGGGTGGGACCCCCGGCCGCGGGTCGAGCGTCCCCCCCACTGGGGTGGATCGGGGCGCAACTGGTACCAGGCGCCGACCCCGTCCGAGCTCGCCACCCATCTGGGTGAGGCGCTCGACTGGGCCCGCAGTCGCCGGAGCCCGGCGGTGGTGGCCTACGCGTGGAACGAGTTCGACGAGGGTGGCTGGCTCGCCCCGACGCTGCGCGCGGACGACGCCCGCCAGGACGGGATCCGGGCCGCCCTGACCGCCGGCACCGTGCCGACCCTCCCCCGGGTCTCCGTCGACGACGCATCGGCCCTGGAGGGGACCGGT
>VGBI01000030.1 GCA_016870595.1 Actinomycetota bacterium | reverse complement strand
CGGGCCAAGGTCGTGCGGGCCATCAACGAGCAGGACTGGGGCGACACCGTCCTGTGCGTGCGGGTCAACGCCTGGGACACCGAGTGGACCTACCGCGACGTCACGTACGTGGTCGAGCACGCGAGCGAGCGCCTCGACGAGATCATGCTGCCCAAGGTGCAGTCGGCGGCCGAGGTCGTGGCCCTCGACCTGCTGCTGACCCAGATCGAGAAGGCCACCGGGCGCACGAGCCGCATCGGCATCGAGGCCCAGATCGAGACCGCCCAGGGGCTCATCAACGTCGAGGAGATCTGCGCCGCGAGCGACCGGCTCGAGACGATCATCTTCGGGCCGGCCGACTTCGCCGCGTCCACCGAGATGCCGGTGCTCACCGGGGGCGTGCAGATCCCCGAGTACCCGGGCGACCACTTCCACTACGTCTTCGCCAAGATCCTGATGGCGGGGCGGGCCAACGGTCTCCAGGTCATCGACGGCCCCTACCTGAAGATCCGGGACCTCGACGGCCTGCGTGACTACGCCATGCGCACTCGCATCCTCGGCTACGACGGCAAGTGGTCGCTGCACCCCGACCAGGTGACGGTGATCAACGAGGTCTACACGCCGACCCAGGAGCAGTTCGACCACGCCTTCGACCTCCTCGCCGCCTACGAGACGGCCACCACCGAGGGTGAGCGGCGCGGCGCGGTGATGTTCGGCGACGAGATGATCGACGAGGCCAGCCGCAAGATGGCGCTCAAGTTCGTGTCGCGGGGCGAGCGGGCCGGGATGACCCGCAGCACCGGGGACGGCACCGGGGACTGAGTGCGCCTCGCCACGGTCCGCACCCCGGCCGGGACCCGCGCGGCCCGGATCGAGGGCGACGTCGTGGTCGAGCTCGAGGCCCCCGACGTGGGCGCGCTGCTCGCCGCCGGCGGTGACCCGGCCGCGGCGCCGGCCACCGGACGCCGGTACGCGTGGGCCGATGCCGACCTCGCCCCGGTCGTCCCGCAGCCGCCGAAGGTGCTCGCTCTCGGCCTGAACTACCGGGCCCACATCGCCGAGATGGGTCACGCGGTCCCCGACCACCCGACGGTGTTCACGAAGTTCGCCCGCGCGCTGATCGGCGCGCGCGACGACATCTGGCTCCCGCCCGAGTCGGCAGCGGTCGACTGGGAGGCCGAGCTCGGCATCGTGATCGGCGCCCCGGTGCGTCGCGCGTCGGCCGGCACTGCGGCCGCGGCGATCGCGGGCTACACGGTGGTCAACGACATCAGCATGCGCGACTGGCAGTACCGGACCTCGCAGTGGGACCAGGGCAAGACCTGGGAGCACGCGACCCCGGTCGGCCCGGTCCTGGTGACGACCGACGCGGTCGATCCCGCCGATCTGCGCATCACCTGCGCGGTCGACGGCGTGATGGTGCAGGACGGCCGGACCGCCGACCTGTGCTTCCCGCCGGTCGAGATCGTGCGCTACCTCTCGACCGTCTGCACGCTGGTCCCCGGCGACGTCATCGCGACCGGGACTCCGGCCGGGGTCGGCCACGGGCGCACGCCGCCGGTGTACCTGCGGCCCGGGCAGGTGGTGCGCACCGAGATCGAGGGGATCGGCGTCCTCGAGAACCGCTGCGTGGCCGAGCCGGTCTGAGGCGGCCCGGGGCCGTCGGGGCTCAGGCCCGCTGGAGCGCGTCCTCGGCGAGGCGGCGGGCGATGACCCGCAGGCACAGCGTCTCGTCGGCGCCCTCGAAGATCGACAGCACCCGGGCGTCGACGAAGTAGCGCGACACCGCGTACTCCTCGGCGTAGCCCATGCCACCGTGCAGCTGCATCGCCTCGCGGGTGACCCACTCGGCGACCCGGCACACGTAGGCCTTGACCATCGACGCCTCGAGCGCCCCCTCGCCGCGGCCCATGAGCTCGGCGACGTGGTATCCGAACTGCCGCCCGGCCTGGATCAGGAAGGCCATGCGGGCGAGCTTGGCCCGGCTCAGCTGGTACTCGCTCACCGACCGGCCGAACACCACGCGGTCCTGGGCGTAGCGCAGGCCGGCCTCGAACGCGGCCTCCATCAGCCCCACCGCCCGGGCCGCGGTCTGCAGCCGGCCGTTCTCGAACCCCTCCATCTGGAGGTAGAAGCCCTTGCCCAGGCCGGACTCCTCGCCGATGAGGTTCTCGGCGGGCACGAACCAGTCGGAGAACGCGACCTCGTAGGAGTGCATCCCCCGGTAGCCGAGGGTGTCGATGGCCCGGCCCTCCATCGTCCCGCCACCGGCCTGGGTGAACGCGAACGCGTGGCCCGGTGCGGGCTCCTTGTCGACCACGAACACCGAGAGGCCGCGGTGCCCGGCGCTGCGGTCGGGGTCGGTGCGGGCGAGCAGCATGGCGACGTTGGCGCGCCCGGCGAAGGTGCACCACGTCTTGACGCCGTTGATCAGGTAGCCGCCGTCGGTCGGGGTCGCGCTGACCTTCACCCCGGCGACGTCGGAGCCGTAGTCGGGCTCGGTCGCCATGATCCCGGCCATGAGCTCGCCGGTGGCGATGCGCGGGAGCCAGCGCTGCTTCTGCTCGTCGGTCCCGCCCCGCACGATCGCCCGGGTGATGATCTCGGGCCGGGTGATCAGCGATCCGCCGAGGCCGAGCGATCCCCATGCGAGCTCCTCGGTGGCCACCACCATGCCGAGGTAGTCGTTCTCGTCGCCGGAGGCGTAGCCCCCGAACTCCTCGGGCACCGACAGCCCGAACCCCCCGATCTCGGCGAGGCCGGCGATGACCTCCTCGGGGACGTCGAGGTTCTCGCGGTGCACCGACTCGGCCACCGGCCGGATCCGGTCCTCGGCGAAGCGTCGGAACGTCTCGCGTACGAGGTCGAAGTCCTCGGAGAGGTGCGCGGGCCCGCTGCCGTGGCGCTCGACCTCGGTGGCGAGGGCCTCGAGGAAGTCGGCCGAGCGGTGGGAGGCCACGAACGCCCGGGTGGCGTCGAGCGCACCGGGGGCGACGCCCCACGCGTCCTCACGGGTGTTGACCCGGGTCCAGATGTCGAAGATGGCGTCGGCGACGTAGCCGGTGGCGAGCATCGCCTCGAACGGACCGTGCTCGCCGTAGCCGAGCATCACCTGGCAGCCGGCCACGGCGCTGGCGGCGTGGGCGAGGTCGTAGGCCAGCACCTGGTGCTCGTCGAGTCGGTGCACCGAGACGCGGCCGTCGACGACGCTGCGGGCGGCGAGGGTGCGGCACCCGGTGTCGACGACCGCGGCGGTGACGTCGACGGCGAGGCGGGCGGCGGTGAGATCCGGGGTGTCGGCCATGGCCCGATCCTACCGACGGGTAATCGGGGTGCGGCCCGCCGGTGTCCGCAGCCCGGTGCCGTCAGCGGGGTGCCGAGGTCGGGGTGCTGGGCCCGGGAGGGCCGGGCGGGGTGGTCGAGCCGGTCGGGGTGGTCGGCGGCGTCGTCGCCGGCGGTGCGGTCGGACCGGTCGGGCCGGTCGGCGGGGTGATCGGTGGCGCCGGGGTGCTCGCCCCGGTCGTCGCCGGGGTCGGCGCGGTCGTCCGCGGGGTGGCGGTGGTCGACCCCTGGGTCTCGACCACGGGCTGGGTCGCGCCCGGTACGGCCCGGGCCCGCAGGCTGCACTGCGCGTCGAGCCGGGCGAACAGGGCGTCGCCGAGGAAGCCCGCGCCCTCGGGGGTGAAGTGCACGCCGTCGGCGGTGCGGACCGTGAGGGCGGTGCCCGCGACCACGACCGTGGGGGTGTAGCGACCGTCGTCGGTGTCGAGCAGGTCGTGGGCGTCGACGAACACCGCCCCGGGGACGTCGGCCACGACCTCGCGGATGACGGCCGCGACCTCCTTGCCGCCCGCTTCATGGCGGGCGTCGCGGAGCACGGGCGGTCCGACCCAGTACAGGGTCCGCCCCCCGGCGGTCAGCGCGTCGGCGACGACCCGGACCCGTGCGGCGTAGGCGGCCCGCCACGCCGGTCGCCCCGCCGGGTCGAGCGGGGTGGCCTGGGGGAGGCCCCAGTCGTTGGTGCCCATCACGAACACGACCACCTCGGGATCGAGCCGGGGCAGCTCCTGGCGGATCCGCTGGGGCCAGTCGAACGATCCGGGGCTCCCGAGTCCGCTGCCGACCCGGGACTCGTACACGGGGGCGACCACCCCGGTGGCGGCCGCCCGCGTGCCGAGCCCGGTGCCCATCGACCACGCGATCGAGTCCCCCGCGACCCACAGGCGCAGCGGCTCCGTCGGGGTGAGGCGGTCGCGGCAGGGCAGCCGCGTCGCGGTCGCGGTCGCGGTCGCCGCCGGTGTGGTGGGCGCCGGGCTGACCGCGGTGCCGCTCCGGGCCCGGCGGGCGTCGCCGTCGCCCCCGGCGAGGAGCGCCCCCACGGTGCCGCCGATCACGACCACGCCGACGACGCTGCACGCCCCGATCGCGAGCGGTCGACGTGTCCGCCGCCGTCGGGACCGCGAGGGCCGCGACCGGCGCAACCGACGCAACGTCGACGAGTCCGTCGACGAGTCCGAAGGCGAGTCCGAAGGCGTGTTCGTCGATGCACCGGTGGGGCGACGACGACCGGACGGGCGCGCGGGGGTCGACACGGTGGGTTTGCCCAGGCTCAGACGGTCTCGGGGGCCTGGTGCAGCTGGGTGCGGTACAGGTCGGCGTAGAGGCCGCCGGCCGCCAGGAGCTCCTCGTGGCGGCCCTGCTCCACGACCCGGCCGCCGTCGAGCACCACGATGCGATCGGCCGCGACGATGGTCGAGAGGCGGTGGGCGATCACGAGCGCGGTGCGACCTGCGAGCGCGTCGGCCAGGGCCCGTTGGATGGCGAGCTCCGACTCGGCGTCGAGGTGGGAGGTCGCCTCGTCGAGGATCACGACCGCCGGGTCCTTGAGGAGCATGCGGGCGATGGCGAGGCGCTGCTTCTCGCCCCCCGACATCCGGTAGCCCCGCTCGCCGACGACGGTGTCGTAGCCGTCGGGGAGCGACGCGACGAGGTCGTGGATGCGGGCCCGACGGCAGGCGTCCTCGATCTCGGCGTCGGTGGCGTCGGGGCCGGCGAAGCGGAGGTTGGCCCGGATGCTCTCGTGGAACAGGTGCGGGTCCTGCATCACCATGCCCACCGCACCTCGCAGCGAGTCGAGCGTGAGGTCGCGCACGTCGTGGCCGTCGACGCAGACCCGACCCTCGACCACCTCGTGGATGCGGGGCACCAGCAGCGCCGTGGTGGTCTTGCCCGCACCCGACGGGCCGACCAGGGCCACGAGCTCGCCGGGGGCGACCTCGAGGGTGACGTCCTCGAGGATCCAGGCGCCGGGGTCGTCGTCGGCCACGACCATGCCCTCCTCGAGCGACGCGATCGACGACTCGGCTGCGCTCGGGTGACGGAACCACACGTGCTCGAACGTCACCCGACCCTCGGGCGCCTCGAGCACCCGGGCGTCGGGCCGGTCGGTGATCAGGGCCGGGAAGTCGAGCACCTCGAACACCCGCTCGAACGACACGATGGCCGTCATGACGTCGACCCGGGCGTTGGTCAGCTGCGTGAGGGGCTGGTAGATCTGGCCGACGTAGACCACGAAGGCGGCGATGGTCCCGATCGAGATGACATCGCTGATCACGAGGTGGCCACCGACGAAGTACACGATCGCCGTGCCGACCGCGGTCACGAACCCTAGGGCGACGAACAGCACACGGGCGTACATCGAGGTGGTGATGCCGATGTCGCGCACGCGGCCGGCCCGCCCGGCGAAGTGGTCGTGCTCGGCGTCGACGCTGCCGAACAGCTTCACGACCAGCGCACCGGCGACGTTGAAGCGCTCGACCACCGTGTTGTTCATCGAGGCGTTGAGCTGCATGGCCTCCCGCGTGGCCACGACCAGCTTCTTGCCGATCCGGCGGGCCGGGATGATGAAGAACGGGAGCACCAGCAGCGTGAGGATGGTGAGCTTCCACTCCAACGCGAGCATGAAGCTCAGCGTCACGACCAGCGTGATGATGTTCGACACCACCGTGCCCAGCGTGTTGGTCACGGCCTGCTGGGCCCCGATCACATCGTTGTTGAGGCGCGACATGAGGGCGCCGGTCTGGGTCCGGGTGAAGAAGGAGATGGGCAGGCGCTGCACGTGGTCGAACAGCGCGAGCCGCAGGTCGAAGATGAGCCCCTCACCGATCTTGGCCGAGTACCAGCGCTGGATCAGGGAGAGGACCGACGAGGCGATGGCCAGGGCCACCGCCGCCGCGGCGAGGAGGCCGACCAGGGTCCGACTGTCCTCGGGGACGGCGGTGTCGAGCAGCGACCGCAGGATCAGCGGCGGGATCGCCCCGACGATCGCGGCCAGCACCACCGTGATCACGAAGCTCACGAGCTGGCGCCGGTAGGGCTGGCACAGCCCCACCACCCTTGCCAGGACCGCCCGCTCGATCCGGCGGCCCTTCACCGCGTCCGAGTCGCGGCGGAAACTCATGGCGACGCTGTGGGGACCGGTCATGGCGCACTCCAACCTAGCGAGGGCCGGGGGTCCCGCCTAACCTGCATTCCATGACCGTGCACGAGCGCCCGTTCGGCCGTTACTACGAGGACTTCGAGGTCGGCGACGTCTACCGCCACTGGCCGGGCAAGACGATCACCGAGTACGACGACCACCTCTTCTGCATGATCACCATGAACCACCATCCGCTCCACACCGACGCCTGGTTCGCCGAGACCCAGACCCAGTTCGCCAAGAACGTGGTGGTGGGCAACCTGGTGTACTCGGTCGTGCTCGGGATGAGCGTCCCCGACGTGAGCGGCTCGGCGATCGCCAACCTCGAGGTCGAGGAGCTCAAGCACGCCCGGCCCACGTTCCACGGCGACACGATCTACGCCGAGACCAAGGTCCTCGAGAAGCGTGAGTCGGCGAGCAAGGAGGACCGTGGCGTGGTCACGGTCGAGACCCGGGGCTTCAACCAGCGCGGTGAGGAGGTCTGCTACTTCCGCCGCCGGGTGATGGTGCTCATGCGCAGCCACGCAACCCCGCGGCAGCGCCCGTACGGGTCCCCCGAGTGAGCCCGACCGGCCCCACGGTCACCTTCCACGGCGTCCGGGGCTCCACCCCCTGCGACGGCGCGCCGTACGCGCGCTACGGCGGGAGCACCTCCTCGGTGGTGCTCGAGCGCGCCGACCGTGCGCCGATCCTGTTCGACCTCGGGACCGGGATCCAGACCTACGGCGACGCCGTGGCGGCCCGGCTGGCGGCGGCCGGACCCGGCGCCGTGCCCTACGAGGCCAATGTCTGCCTCACCCACCTGCACTGGGACCACATCACCGGTCTGCCCTTCTTCATGCCCGCCTTCCGGCCCGACGCCCGCATCACGATCCACGGTCCCCGGCAGGCCGAGGGTCCCCTCGACCAGGTCTTCACCGGAGTGATGCGGCCGCCGTACTTCCCGATCACGCCGGCGCAGATGGCGGGCGACGTCCGCTTCGTCGACGTCGGCGACGACCGGTTCACCGTCGACGGGGCCACCGTGCTGAGCCGGTGGGTGCGCCACACCGACCCTGCGCTCGGGTTCCGCGTCGACGCCGACGGGCACTCCGTCACCTACATCTCGGACCACGGGCCCGGTTGCGTGCCCGAGGACCCCGACGACTACGTCCCGCCCGCGGTGCTCGAGCTGTGCGACGGGGTCGACGTGCTGATCCACGACGCCCAGCACACCCTGGCCGAGTACGAGGCGAAGCGCCACTTCGGGCACTCGTCGATCGAGTACGCGGTGCACGTGGCCGCCGAGGCCGGGGTCCGGACCCTCGTGCTGTTCCACCACTGCCCGACCCACTCCGACGCCGACCTCGACCGCATCCTGGAGCACGCCCGGGACCTCGCGGCGCGCCGCGACGGCCCGGAGGTCGTGGCGGCGTGCCAGGGGATGACCCTGCCCCTCGCCCGGGCATGACCGCGGTCGCGTGGGCCATGATGCGGGCATGAGCGAGGAGCCCGCCGCACCCGAGACCGTGCTCACCCCCGACCAGGGGGAGTTCCGCCGGGCCCTCGGCCAGTTCGCCACCGGGGTGACGATCATCACCGCGATCGCCGACGGCGAGCCGGTCGGCCTCGCCGCCAACTCGTTCACCTCGGTCTCGCTCGACCCACCCCTGGTGCTGTTCGCGGTGGCCCGGTCGTCGAGCACCTGGCCGCGCATCGAGGCGGCCCGGAAGTTCGCGGTCAACATCCTCGGGGAGCACCAGGAGGAGGTCAGCCGGATCTTCTCGACCAAGGGGGCCGACCGCTTCGGCGCCGTCGGCTGGCACCGCGGGGTGGGCGGGTCCCCGGTGCTCCACGACACCCTCGCCTACCTCGACTGCGAGTTCTGGGCCGAGTACGACGGCGGCGACCACATCATCGTCGTCGGGCGGGTGCTCGACCTCGGGGTGACCCACGAGGGCGGACCGCTGCTCTACTTCCGGGGCCACTACGGCCGGATCCACCCCGACGGGTGAGCGCCGGACCGGACCCCGCGTGCGCCCCCGGGCCCGACCCCGCGTGTGCCCCGGCGCTCCCGGTCATCGTCGATCCCGATCCGGTTCGGGTCGGCGCCCAGGTGCGGGAGCGGATCGCTCGGGGCGAGCGGGCCGCGGGATTCGTGGGCGACCCGGACGATCCGGCGCTCCTCGCGTTCGTGGCCGACGTGGTGCGGCCCGACCCCGGGCCGGGGTCACCCGGGCCCCCGCCCAGCTGAGGGCCGGGCGCCGGACGGGGCGGCGGGGCTACTCGCCGACGGTGCCGGAGCGCTGGATCGCCCGCTCGTCGGTGCCGAGGTACGAGGCGATGACGGCGGCGTCGTTGCGGACCTGCTCGGGGCTGCCCTCGGCGATCACGGCGCCCGCCTCCATGCAGTAGACGCGGTCGCTGATCGCCATCACCATCGGCATGTCGTGCTCGATGATGAGGATCGACGAGCCCAGGTCCTGCTGGATCGCCTTGATCAGCGGGCCGAACGCCTCGGTCTCCTTCTGGGCCACGCCGGCGGTGGGCTCGTCGAGCAGCATCAGCCGGGTGTCGAGGGCGAGCAGCGCCCCGAGCTCGACGATGCGCCGGGACCCGGTCGACAGCTCGCTGAGCAGGTTGTCGGCGTAGCGGTCGAGCCCGAGGTAGGCGATGATCTCGGCCGCCTGCTTGCGCTTGGTGCGCTCGCTCCACGGCGACGGTGGCAGCGCCAGCATCGACGGCACGAGCAGCGAGCGCTGGCGGGCCTCGAGCGCGACCATGATCGTCTCGCGCACGCTCAAGCCCCCGAAGATCCGTGCGTTCTGGAAGGCGCGACCCATCCCCAGGCGGGAGCGCCGGTAGGAAGGCATGCGGTCGATCCGGGTGCCGGAGAGCTCGATCGTGCCCGACGCCTTCACGAAGCCCGACACCGCGTTCATCAGGGTGGTCTTGCCCGCACCGTTGGTGCCGATGAGCCCGACGACCTCGCCGGGCCGGACCTCGATGCTGACCCCGTTCACCGCAAAGCGACCGCCGAAGGCCACCTTGACGTCCTCGGTCCGCAGCGGGAGCGCGCTCGCCGTCTCCCGCGATCGGTCGCGGTCCGAGAGCGCGGCGACGCTCGCCGTCGCCTCCCGACCCTTCTTGGGCTCCCAGCCGCTGCGGCGGGCCACGTAGGCGAGGAGCTGATCGCGGCCGGAGTCGATGACCGAGATCAGGCCGCCGGGCACGTACAGGATCAGTATCAGCATGCCCACGCCGCTGGCGAAGAGCTGGAGCTGGTCGGTGTCGCTGAAGACCAGCGGGAGCGCCACGATCACGATGGTGCCGACGATCGCCCCCATCACCGAGGCCAGACCGCCGACCACGGCGACCGAGAGCACCCGGATCGACTCGGCGGGCACGAAGTAGTCGGGCAGCATGGTGGCGTTCTGCGCCGCGAACAGCCCGCCGGCGAAGGCGGCGACGCCACCGGAGACGCCGAAGGCGATGAGCTTGGCCCGGGTGGGGGCCACCGTGTACGCCGCGGCGTTGTTGTCGTTGTCGCGCACGGCGATGAGCGATCGCCCGATGCCGGTGCGCCGGAGGTGCGACACGATCGCGATCACCACGAGGAGCGCGGCGAAGCACATGTAGTAGTAGGCGTCCTTGTCGGTCGCGAGGTCGAAGCGGCCGATGAGCGGGATGTCGATCACCGGGGGCGTGAGGCGGGAGCCGAAGCCGGTGAAGTAGGTGTTGAGCGGGGGGGTCAGGAGCACGTACCCGCTCACGGCCAGCGCGAACCCGAGGGTGATGATGGCCAGGTACAAGCCCCGGACGCGCAGCGCCGGGATCCCGATGACGATGGCGACGGCAACGCCCCAGAGCGTCCCGAGCCCGACCGACGGGAAGAACCCGAGCGACTGCCCGTAGTAGGCGGTGAGGTACGCGCCGATCGCGACGAACGCGTACTGCCCGAGCGAGAGCTGGCCGGCCCACCCGGTGAGCACCGTGGCCGACACCGCGACCATCAAGAAGATGAGCACGCTGGTCAGATCGTTCATCGCCACCGCGGTCGAGAAGAACAAGGGGAGGGCCAGGCCGGCGACCAGCAGGATCCCGGCGCCGGCGTACCGGGCCGTACGGGCGAGCGGATGTTGGAGGAGCTCGGTGCGCGCGGCGCGGGCGCGGGGGGTCAGCGTCCAGGCCGCGTCGTCGGCCCGCTGCGACCGGGCCCGGAACAGCACGAGCACGACGAGCAGGGCGAACATCACCAGGGTGTCGATGCCGGGGGATCCTGGGCTGTTCGACAGCACCATGACCTCGATCACCCCGATGGCGATCCCGCCGAGGAGGGCGAGGGGGAACGAGACCATCCCGCCCACCAGGGCGGCCACGAGACCGCGGAGGAGGAGGTCGGGCCCGAGCGCGTTGGAGATGTCGCTCGTGCGCTGGTTGAGCACCGGGGCGGCGATGACCGCGCTGACCGCGGCCAGGGTGCCGGCCAGGATCCAGACCTGGGTCGAGACCGCCTTGACCCGCACCCCCGACAGCGATGCTGCGCTCGGGTTGTCGGCGGCGGTGCGGACCGAGAGGCCGAACCGGGTGCGCTGCAGCAGGACCGCGAGCCCGACCACGATCAGGGGCACCGCGATCAGGACGACCAGCTGCTCGCCCCGCACGCTCAGGGGGCCGAGGTCCCAGATCGACGAGAACGGCGTCGGGAACGGCTCGTTGATCTCCACGATCGGGAGCTGCAGCTGCAGCAGGAGGATGACCTGGGAGATGCCGATGGTGGCGACGAAGAGCAGGAGACGAGGCTGGCTGAACAGGCGCCGCACGACCAGCAGCTCGGTCAGCCCGCCGAGCGCCGCCCCGATGACGATGGCGAGGGGGAGCGCGGCCCAGAACGACCAGCCGTAGTTCACGAGCAGGAGGCTGATCACGCTCGCGCCGAGGGCCCCGAACTGGCCCTGGGCGAAGTTGATGACGCCCGAGGCCCGGAACAGCAGCACGATGCCGATGGCTACGAGGCCATAGACCATCCCGCGGACGACCCCGTTGAAGACGATCTGCTCGGAGAAGGTCACGGCCAGACCCATCACGCGCCCTCCCCCGAGAGGAAGACGGCCCGCAACAGGTCGTCCCGTTCGAGCAGCTCCTGGGCCGGGCCCTCGAACCGCACTCGGCCCCGCTCCATGAACACCGCCCGGTCGGCGATCGACAGCGCCACGTTCACCGACTGCTCCACGATCACCATGGTCACGCCGGTGGACCGCAGGCCCTCGACCACTTCGAGCAGCTCCTGGACGACCACCGGGGCCAGCCCGAGCGAGAGCTCGTCGATGAGCAGGAGCTCGGGCTCGAGCATCACCGCCTTGCAGACCGAGAGCATCTGCTGCTGGCCGCCCGACATCGATCCGGCCCGCTGCTTGAGGCGGTCCTTGAGCTGGGGGAAGGTGTCGAGCGCGACCGCCATCCGCTCCTTGCGTCGCACCGGGTCCTCGATGAGCCAGCTCCAGACCTCGAGGTTCTCGGCCACGGTCTGGCCCGGGAAGATGCACTCACCACCGGGAACCTGGATCATCCCCATGGCGACCCGGATCTCCGGGTCGGTGAGGGTGATGGTGCGCCCGTTCATGCGCACCACGCCGCGGTCGGGGATCACGAGCCCGCTGATCGCCTTGAGCAGGGTGGACTTGCCGGCGCCGTTGGTGCCGAGGAGCGCGAGCACCTCGCCGCGCCGCACCTCGAGGTTCACGTCGAAGAGGATCGGCACGGGCCCGTAGGAGGTGTCGAGGTTGTGCACCTGCAGCACCGGCGTGTTCTCGGGGTCGGCCTCGATCCGGCGCTGCTCGGCCTGCTCGTCGAGGAGCTCCTCGACCACGAGTGAGATGTCGCGCTTCATGAACCGGGCGCCGCGCATGACCAGCAGGCCGCCGAGGAGGGAGGCGAACGGCACCACCACGAGGAGCGCGGCGCGCTCGCCGTACGCGTCGGCCACCGCGGCGACCATGAGCCCGCCGAAGAACCCGCCGAGGAGGAAGATGTAGAAGCCGATCAGGGCGAACGCCTGGGCCCGCATCCGGTAGGGGACGACCGCCGAGATGATCGGGCCGACCTGGGTGAAGGCGGCGAGCTGGCAGGCGTTGGCCAGGGCGACGAGCACGATGAGCGGTGCCACCGGGCCGAGCTGGGAGCCGATGGTGAGGAACACGCCGTAGCCCAGGACCAACCACCCGAACAGGCGCACGGCCCAGCGCGGGTCGCGCCGGAACAGGCGGTCGCCGTAGCGGCCGGCGAGCGGGATGACGACCAGCGCCGGGACGTAGGTGAGCGAGAGCACCCAGCCGCGGGTGAAGGCGCCGTAGTCGTACCCCTCCTCGAACAGGAAGCTCAGGCGCACCGGCACGCTGATCAGTGCGAACCCGAGCACGCCGATGCCGAGGGTGAGGTAGCGGAAGCTCTTGACCTTCTTCAGGCGCGCCGCCACCGACGAGAGACGCACCGGGGGCTCGTCGTCGTTCTCGAGCACCCGGCCGAGCACCGCCTCCTGCTCGTTGCGCCCGCGGGGGGGCTCCCGCAGGAGCAGCAGCCCCACCGCGACCACCGCCGCGGGGATCGCCACCGCGATGAGGGCGGTCCGCCAACCCTCGGTGCCACCGGCCCACGCCGCGAGGCCACCCACCAGGAACGGCCCGATCACGAGGCCGAGCGGCCGCCCGAGGTTTTCGGTCGCGAACATCCGCGTCCGCACCCCGATCGGGTACTGGTCGGCGATGAGCGATGGCGTGATGGGGATCTTGGCCGAGGCGCCGAAGCCGGCGAAGGCGCGGGCGAACCCCATGGAGATCGGGTTGGCGACGAACCCGGTGAAGACCATCGCGGCCGACCAGATCGCGGTGGCCCCGGCGAGGATCTTCGTGCGGAAGTACCGGTCGGCCAACCACGCGAACGGCAGCGTCGACACGACGAGCACCACGCCACCGAGCGAGCTGAGGCCTTGGAGCGTGGTCTTCGACACGTCGAGGGTCTTCTGGATGTCGGGGGCGAGCACCTGCAGCGCGATCTGGTCGAACGTCTCGATGATGTTGACGAGCAGCAGCGTGACGATCATCGCGACGCCGCCGAGACGCAGGCCCTCGCGCATCGGCATCGGGTCGCCGCCCACGCCGGGCAGGAGGTCGTCGGGGAGCAGCTCGCCGGCCTCGGCCGCGGCTTGGGCCTCGCGGCGCGCCTCCTCCTCGGCGACCACCACGGCGGTCAGCGCCGCCGCGGTGGACGGCCGGTCGATCGGTGCGTCGGGCATCGTCGTCCCCTTGTGCGCCCCCAGCGGTGCAGGCCGAACCGTAGCAACGTCGGGGTCGGCCCGTCAGATGCGAGCCGCGTGCCCGGGGTTCCGGGTCCGTCCCTGACGCCACCGTCAGCAAACGGGCGGGGCGCGCGAAACCGGGTGCGCGGACGGGATAGGGTTCCCGCTGCGATCCGGCGACGCGGGCGGCCGGGGAGTGGACGGCCCGCACAATCCAGGGGGATTCAATGTTCCGTTCACCGTTCCGCCTGCTCGCGGGAGTGGTGCTCGTCGGACTGATCGGGGCGACCATGGTCGCCCCGGTCGGCGCGGCGGGCCGAACCCAGGTGCAGCAGGGGGTCACCGACAATGAGATCACGATCGTGTCGCTGGTCTCCGACCTCGACGGCCTCCGGGCCAAGGGCTTCCCGCTCGGGGCGAAGCTGACCACGGGCAACCTGGTGAAGCGTTGGCAGGGTTACGCCGACGCCTTCTGCAAGGCGGCCGCAGAGGACGGGATCAAGGGCGTCAAGGTCTCCGGCAACACCTGCACGATCAACGGCCGCAAGGTCACGGTCAAGCCGGCGGTGTGGGACCCGGTCGACGCCACCACCTTCGACAAGGCGTGCATCCAGGCCACCCAGGACAACAAGCCCCTCGTGGTGGTCCAGGGCAACGGCTTCCGCCAGAGCTCGATCGGCTGCATCACCGTCGACAACAAGACCCCGATGTTCTTCGGGGAGTCGGTGTACGCCGCGCTGAACAAGGCGTCGGGCAACCGCCTGCTGACCCTCGGGGTCGAGGCCGAGTCCAATGCCAAGGCCACCGTGGCGCTGATCAAGAAGACCGACCTGATCCCGAGCACCGCCAAGATCTGCATCCTCGCTGGCAACGAGCCCGGCCTGAAGGCCGCAGCCGACGCCCTCGACAAGGAGCTCAAGGCGGCGAAGTTCACGGTGAGCCAGCGGGTCGACGTCAACACGCTGAGCGCCGACCCGACCGTCCAGAACCGTGAGTCGGCCGCGGCCGTCGCCACGTTCAAGGCGGCGGGGTGCGACCACGTGTTCGTGGTCATCCCGTTCACGGCGAGCGCGGGGTACTACCAGGAGGCCCAGCGCTCCAACGCCGGGTTCAAGACCCTGATCTTCGACGCAGCCACCTCGCTGTGCACCCAGTTCGGTGCGTCGCGGACCCCGGCCGAGGTCGCAGGGGCTCCTTGCGTCACCACCTGGGACACCCGGGCGGTGCCGGCCAAGAACGCGGTCAAGGCCGACAACGCGTTCGAGAAGGAGTGCCGGGCCGCCTTCGACACCTTCATGGGCGGCAAGAGCCTGCCGGGTGTGCCCGCGGGTGACATCGTCGTCCCCAATGGCCCGACCTACAGCGAGGACTTCGCTCCGAACGAGTGCACGATCATGAGCCTCCTCATTCCGGCCATCGCCAAGGCGGGCAAGAAGGTGACCTGGGACAAGGTCTACGACCAGGTCATCGCCAGCGGCAAGGGTCCGGCGGCCTACATGTCCAACGGTGAGGGACAGTTCGCGAAGGGCAAGCAGTTCTACGCGAACCAGATCCACGTGCAGACCCTCAACACGGCCAACGCCAACACGGTGAAGGACGCCAACGGCCTCTTCAACGGCAACCCGGCTCCGGTCAACGCCTGGATCCCCCAGTTGATCGACGGCCAGGAGTGGTTCCCGGTCAACGTGAAATAGCGACCCGCTTCGACCTCGGTCGACGCTCGAGGGGGCGCCTCCGGGCGCCCCCTCGTCGCGTCCCGGGCCGGGTCGCCCGGGTTCCCGGGGCTGACGGGCACGTCAGGCCCCGCTGGTAGGTTGCGCGGGCAAACAGGTCGGGACCGGGCGCGACGGGGGGAGACGGGTGGATCGGGAGCGGGAACTCCGCCGGGCCGGGTGGCGGCTCGTCGGATCGACGTCCCGGGCCCACCGGGGCTGGGTCGCCACCGCCTACCTCGCCGCCCTGTGCTGGACCGGCACCAAGATCACGATCCCGCTCCTCGCCGCAGCGGCGATCGACCAGGGGATCGTCGCCGACGACACCGCGGCGCTGGTGCGCTACGTCGCCCTCATGCTCGTGGTCGGCGCGTTCCAGGCGCTGGTGAGCGGCCTGCGCCGCCACGGCGCCTTCCGGCTCGCCTTCCACGTGGAGACTGACCTGCGCCTGCGCCTGTTCGCGCACCTCCAGCGCCTGCCGTTCTCGTACCACGACCGGGCCCAGACCGGGCAGCTCATGGCCCGGGCCGGCACCGACATCCAGATGGTGCGCGAGTGGCTCATGCTCGCACCCTTGGCCGCGGCGAGCATGATGATCCTCATCGGCATCGCGGTGGTGATGCTCGCCCAGTCGGTCCTGCTCGCCGTGCTCGCACTGGGCTCCCTGCCCCTGCTCAGCATCGCTGCGATGCGCTACTCGCGTCGGCTCGGGCCCATCAGCTACCAGCTCCAGCAGGAGCTCGCGGAGCTGTCGGGTGTGGTCGAGGAGACGGTGTCGGGGATCCGCGTGGTGAAGGGGTTCGGGGCGGAGCGGCTCCAGCAGCGCCGGCTCGCGGTCGAGGCCGACGCCGTGCAGGACCGCGCCCTCGCCTCGGCCCGCCTGCGCTCCGGATTCCTGCCCCTCGTCGACTTCCTCCCCGCGATCGCGCTGATCATGATCCTCTGGTACGGGGGCCGGCTCGTCGTCGACGGCCAGATGGAGATCGGCCAGCTCGTCGCGTTCAACTCCTACATCCTCATGCTGGTCTGGCCGCTGCGCATGAGCGGGATGATGGTGGCGATGTCGTCGCGGATGTCGACGTCGGCGGGACGGGTGCACGAGGTGCTCGCCACCGACCCCGTCATCGCCGATCCGCCCCGCGGGGTCGCCCTGCCGACGGGGGGCGGCGAGGTGCGCTTCGAGTCGGTGGCCTTCGGGTACCGCCCGGGGGCCCCGGTGCTCGCCGGCTTCGACCTCCACGTGCGGCCCGGCGAGGCCGTCGCCCTGGTGGGGCCCACCGCCGCGGGGAAGTCGACCGTCGCCCGGCTCCTGCCCCGCTTCTACGACGTGGACGCAGGTCGGATCCTCCTCGACGGGGTCGACGTGCGCACGCTGCGCCTCGCCGAGCTGCGTGGCGCGGTGGGCATGGTGTTCGAGGACACCTTCCTCTTCTCCGACACCGTGCGGGCCAACATCGCCCTCGCCGACCCCGAGGCCCCGATCGCCGCGGTGCGCCGGGCCGCCCGCCTGGCCGGCGCCGAGGACTTCGTCGACGACCTGCCCGAGGGGTTCGAGACCGTGATCGGCGAGCACGGGTTCTCGCTCTCCGGCGGGCAGCGCCAGCGCATCGCCATCGCCCGGGCCGTGCTCGCCGATCCCCGGGTCCTGATCCTCGACGACGCCACGTCGGCCGTCGACCCGAGCAAGGAGCACGAGATCCGGGCCGCGCTCCGGGAGGTGATGGAGGGGCGGACCACGATCATCATCGCCCACCGGCCCGCGACCATCGCCCTCGCCGACCGGGTCGTGCTCGTCGACGAGGGCCGGGTCGTCGCCGAGGGGACCCACGCCGAGCTGGTGCGCACCAACGACCGCTACCGCGACGTGCTCGCCCACGCCGACGACCACACCGACGGCCACGCCGACGAACACGCGGGCGACCGCGACCCGGCCCCGAGGCCCCGATGAGCTTCTCCGGCGCCCGCTCCGCCACCGAGGAGACCCTCGACCGCGAGCAGGCGAAGCAGGTCCTGCGCCGGCTCGGGACCATGCTCCGCCCCTACCGCCGCCCGATCGCCGGCGCCGTCGCCGTCCTCGCGGTCCAGACCGGGTGCCTCCTGGCCGGGCCGCTGCTCGTCCGGCGGGGGATCGACCAGGGCATCCGGGTGCGCGACACCGGCGCCCTGAACCAGACGGTGCTGCTCTACGTCCTCGTCGTGCTGCTGGCCTTCGTCCTCGGACGCTTCGCCATCGTCGTGGTGGCCCGGGTCGGCGAGCAGTTCCTGCGCGACCTGCGGGTCCGGGTCTTCGACCACCTCACCCGCCTCGGCCTCGACTTCTTCGAACGTGAGAAGACCGGTCGCCTCGTCGCCCGGATGACCTCCGACGTCGACGCCATGCAGGAGCTCGTGCAGATGGGCCTCACCGCCCTCGTGCAGAACGTGCTGCTCTTCGTCGGTGCGCTCACCGCGATCCTCCTGCTCAGCTGGGAGCTCGCGCTCTGCATCCTCGTCCTCGTCCCGCCCCTGATGCTCGGGACCCGCTGGTTCCGCCGCCGGGCCAACCGGGCCTACCTCGAGGTGCGCGAGCGCATCGGGCTCAACCTGGCCACCCTCCAGGAGGGCCTCGCCGGCGTCCGGGTGGTGCAGGCGTACGGCCAGGAGGCGGCGTTCTCCGGGCGGTTCGAGGAGACCAACGAAGCGCTCCACACCGCGAACCGCGCCACCTCGCGCATCACCGTGCGGTACTTCGTGTTCGTGGAGTACCTCGGCGTCGTCGGGGTCGCCGTGATCGTCGGCGTCGGCGGGTGGTTCACCGAGCAGGGCATCGTCACGGTCGGGACGGTGGCTGCCTTCGTCCTCTACCTCAACAGCCTGTTCGAGCCGGTGCAGCAGCTCGGCCAGATCTACAACACGGTCCAGTCGGCCGGCGCGGCCCTCAACAAGCTCTTCGGCCTGCTCGACACCCGTCCGTCGATCGCGGCGTCACCGGGTGCGGTGGAGCTGCCGCCGTCCGGTGCGGTCACGGTCGACGGGGTCTCGTTCGGCTACGGCCGCGACCTGGTGCTGCGTGACGTCGACCTCGAGCTCGCGGCGGGGGAGCGGCTGGCCTTGGTCGGTCCGACCGGGGCGGGCAAGTCCACGCTGGCCAAGCTGATCGCCCGCTTCTACGACCCCCGGTCGGGATCGATCGCGTTCGCCGGCGTCGACCTGCGCGACGCCACCCTCGAGGCGCTGCGGCGGCGGGTGGTGGTCGTGCCCCAGGAGGGGTACCTGTTCCACGGCACGATCCGCGACAACGTGCGGGTGGGGCGGCCCGAGGCGACCGACGCCGAGGTCGAGGAGGCGTTGGCCCGCCTCGGCGTGTTCGAGCGCTTCGTCGCCCTGCCCGAGGGTCTCGCCACCGAGGTGCGCGAGCGCGGCTCGCGCCTCTCGGCCGGGGAGCGCCAGCTCGTGTCGCTGGCCCGGGCCGCGCTGGCCGACCCGGCGGTGCTGATCCTCGACGAGGCGACCTCGAACCTCGACCCGGGCACCGAGCAGGCGGTCGAGCTCGCGCTCGAGCGTCTCACCGCGCACCGCACCGTCGTGGTGGTGGCGCACCGGCTGTCGACCGCGGCGCGGGCCGACCGGGTGGCGGTGGTCGACGCCGGGCGCCTGCTGGAGCTCGGCACCCACGCCGAGCTGGTGCGGCGCGAGGGTCGCTACGCTGCGCTGTTCGCGGCGTGGTCGTCCAGCACCGTGCGCACGTAGCTGCAGGCGCAAGCGCACGGGCAGGCGCACGCGCACGCGCGTGACCGCGTGGGCGGCGACGGCACCGGGTCAGGCGACCGGTATGGGTGCCTCGAACTCCACCACCGGCTCGAGCCGGTGCGCGACCCGGCGCAGGGCGGGGAGCAGCGCCCCGCCGGTCACCAGGATGAGCAGCGCGTTGCAGAGCGCCCCGGCGGCGTCCCACGCGAACGACGTGGCCACGTAGTACGCCCAGTAGTGCTCGAGCGTGCGGGCGAGGCCGAGCCCGGGCCGCCACTGCGTGGGGCCGTCGCCGGGGAGGAACGGCCACGACCACAGGTTCATCACCGCCCCGTAGGCGAAGCCCCAGACCCAGCCGTACACGGCCAGCGCCACCACCTCCCCCCGGCGGCCGAAGCGGCGGGCGACCGGGTCGAACGCCCCGGCCCCGGCGCCCATGGCCCCGAGGGCGAGCATCTGGAACGGCAGCCACGGGCCGATCCCCCCGGTGACCACGGCCGAGACCGCCATCGCGCTGACCCCGAGGAGCAGCCCGAAGCGCGCGCCGAAGGCGGCACCGGCCAGCACGACGAGGAAGAAGATCCCGGCGTTGTTCCCGGGCAGGTCCACGAGGCGCAGGAGCCCCGACGCGGCCGAGAGCACGCCGAGGATGGCGACCGTCGCCCCGTTCATCGTGCCCCGCCGGACCTCGAGCGTGATCGCCGCCACCACGAGGCCACCGACCAGGGCCGCCCACAGGGGGGCGTCGGCGGCGTGGGCCCGGGCGGGCAGCGCCTCGGCCGGGATCCAGAACGGGTAGAGGAACGCGGCGACGCCGACCACGGCCACGAGCACGTAGACCAACGCAGGGCGGACCCGGGTCACCGGGCACCGCCGGTGGCGAGGGCCGCGGCGACCTCGTCGACGGTGCAGAACGGCGGGAGCACCCGCAGCACCTGGGGGGCGAACAACGACCCGGCCAGCACGGTCCGGGCGGGACCCGACGCGACCACGTCTCCGTCGCCGAGCACGACGACCGACGTCGCGCACCGGGCCGCGAGCTCGACGTCGTGGGTCGCGAGCACGACGGCGCCCCCCGTCCGGGCGTGGGCGACGACGGCGTCGTGCAGCGCCTCCCGCGACGCTGCGTCCATGCCCCGGGTCGGCTCGTCGAGCAGCAGCACCGGGGCGCCCCCGACCGCGACCGCGGCGATCGCCACCCGCTGACGCTCGCCGCCCGAGAGGCTGCGCGGGTGCCGGTCGGCGAGTGCGGTCAGCCCGAGGGCGTCGAGCCAGCGGTCGACCGCCCCCGGGTCGGGTCGGCGCAGGAGCCGGAGCGTCTCGGCCACCTCGCGCCGCACCGTGGGCGCGAAGAGCAGCGTGTTCGGATCCTGGGGGACGCACCCGACCGCCACGGTCGCGGTGACCGATCCCCGGGCCGGTGCGTCGAGCCCGGCCAGGGCCCGCAGGAGCGTGGTCTTGCCCGCGCCGTTGCGGCCGAACAGGGCGACGACCTCGCCGGCGCGCACGTCGAGGTCGATGCCGTGCAGCACGGTGCGACCGCCCCGCTCGACCCGCAGGCCCTCGGCCCGCACCAGGCTCGGGCCCGGTGCCGGGCTGCCGTCGTCGCCGGGGTGGGCCGCGCCGAGGGGGTCGCCGTCGACGCGCGCGGGCACGGGGAGGCCGGTCGGGTCGGCGGCCCGGGCCCGGGCCTCACGGACGGTGAGGGGCGGGGGGTCCCAGCCCAGGAGCCGCCCGAGGCGGGTCACGCTGGGTGCGCCCGGGTAGTCGGCGAGCAGGGGGCCGGGCCGGCCGGTGCCGACGACGCGGCCGTCGTCGACGAGCACGGCGTGGTGCGCGATCGCGGCGGCCCGCTCGAGCCGGTGCTCGGCGAGCAGGACCGTGGTCCCGAGGTCGGCGTTGAGCCGCACGAGCGCGGCGAGCACGTCGTCGGCGCCCTGGGGGTCGAGCTGCGAGGTGGGCTCGTCGCACACGATGGCGGCGGGAGCCGCCGCGAGCACGCCCGCGATCGCGGCCCGTTGGCGCTCGCCCCCCGAGACCGAGCTCGGGGACCGGCCCCGGAGGTGCGCGATCCCGAGGGCGTCGAGCGCCTCCTCCACCCGGCGCCGCATGGTGACGTCGGACAGGCCCAGGTTCTCGAGCACGAAGGCGACGTCGTGCTCCACCCGGTCGACGACGAACTGGGCCTCGGGGTCCTGGGCGACGAAGCCGATGACGTCGGCGAGCGCGCGGGGGGCGTGGGTCCGGGTGTCGCGTCCGAACGTGACGACCGAGCCGGCGAAGCGGCCACCCGACGCGTGCGGGACGAGCCCGTTGGCGGCGCGCAGCAGGGTGCTCTTCCCCGATCCGGACGGGCCGACCACGAGCACGACGTCACCCGTCGGCACGGTCAGGTCGACGCCGCGCAGCGCGTCGGGCCCGTCGGGATAGCCGAAGCGGACGTCGCGGTAGGTGATCGCGCTCACGCGGGCACCGCCGGGCCGGTCGCGGGGGTCGCGACCACCGCCGGGTCGCGGGTCGCGGCGGGGGTCGGCACCGGTCGCCGGACGAGCGGCGCGGCGAGGAACGCCAGCGCGAGCACGGCCGGGAGCGACAGCGCGGGCCACCGCAGCGGGCTCGCCGCCCAGGCCAGGCGGTCGTCGCCCGCCAGCGTGAGCCCGGCGAGCGCGACCGGGGCCAGCGCCACGACCGCGATCAACCCGACGTCGGCCCGGGCCAGGTGCCGGGGCCGGTACCGGGCCCGGCGCGAGCCGCGCGACGCGAGCGCGATCGCGCCCACCACGGCTCCGGTGCCGACGCCGATGCACACGAGCGCCGGGGTCGACTCGCCCGCGACCAGCGCCACGAAGGCGCCACCCAGCGCCGCGAGCCCGGCCGCGCCGCACCACGCCGCGGCGCGCTCGCGCGGGGTGGACCCGCCGCGCGCGAACCCGCGGGAGTCCATCGACTCGCCCAGCGTGATCGCGTGCTCGAGTCCCCGTTCCAGCACGGGGACGATCTGGCGGACGAGGCGCCCCCGCCGCACCGGCCGCCCCCCGGTCCGGAGGCGGTCGGCCTCGCGCACGTCGTGGATCGCCACGATCGTCGTGGGGACGAAGGCGACCCCCACCGCGACGACGAGCCCGAGCTCGTGGAACGCCCGGGGCAGTCCCTGCACGAGCTCGTGGTGGGCGATGACGGCATTGCACGCGGCGAACACCGCGACGATGCCCACGATCACGAACGCCTCGTAGGCCGCCTGGGCCACCACGGGCGCCTCGATCGTGCTGCCGACCGTGAAGCCGCCGAGCCAGTCGGGCAGCGTGGCCCCGGGCAGGGTCACCAGCACGTCGGGGCCACCGTGCGTGGTGAGGGCGGTGAGCGCCACCCGCATCACGGCGAAGACCAGCGCGAGGCCGACGAGCACGGGGTAGGCGCGGGCGTAGGGGGAGTCGCCGCCGAACACCGCCACCACGAGCGTGGCGAGCGCGACCACCAGCGCGACGTACAGCGGGCTCGGCGCGAGCTGCAGCGCAGCGGTCGCGGCCACCGCCCAGGCCAGCCAGGCGGCCGCGTGCCACGGGCGCGCCGCGACCCCGTCGACCTCGGTCGGCCGCCTGGAGCCGCCGTTCCCCGGTCCTTGCGCGGCGCCCATCCCCCTCCTAGTATGAACCTCGACCGTGGTCGCACGCAGCCCGGATGTTGCGTGTGGTCCCCGGATGCAATCCCGTCGTCGGGAGACGACCGGTGAGGATCCGGGGGCGGGGGAAGTCGGTGCGAGACCGACGCTGACCCGCAACTGTGAGCGGCACTGCGTGCTCGGTGAGCCCGCACTCCGTGAGCCAGGTTACCCACCGCAGTCCGCCGGACCACCGGCGCTCCCACCGGAGAGCAGCGGCACCGTCGCTGCGGATACGGCCCTCGTGGTCAGGGGCCGACGGAGGACATCGTGTTGCGACGTACAATCGTCGCGGCTGCAGTCGTGCTGACTGTGGTCGCGGCCTCGGCATTCCCCGCCGGTGCGGTCGACCCGGCGGTCACCGCTGCCGCCGACCGCGCGGCCGACTGGCTGGAGTCCGAGCAGCAGCCGGACGGAGGCTTCGAGCTCGCCGCCTTCCCCGGGTTCGAGACCTCCGACGCGGTGCTCGCCATCGCCATGGCCGCCCAGACCGGTGCGGTGTGGAGCGCGGGTGAGGCACTGGCCGCGATCGAGGCACTGACCTACGGCGGCCCGGGCGGTCCCACCCCGATCGACGCGCTCGACGACTGGGTGACCGGTGGGATCAACGCGGGCGAGGCCGCGAAGCTGGTGCTCCTCGTGATCGAGCCGCTCGGGCTCGACCCCACCGACTTCGGCCCGTCGCACACCGACGTCTTCTCGATCCTCTACCCGTCGGGGACCTGCGCCGGGGGTCCCGACCTCAGCGGCACCTACTTCTACGAGAAGCTGTCGCTCGGGCTGGCCACGAAGCTCCTGTGCGGGGCGGTGGATCCGGCGGTCGTGCCCCTGGTCCGGGCCGCCCAGCGTCCCGATGGCGCGTGGAACAACCTCGGGGACCCGACCCTGACGACCGATCTCGGCGACGAGGTCGACGTCACCTCCATCGCCACCCAGGTGCTGCTCGCGTCCGGAGCGGCCTGGGACGACCCCGCGGTGCTCCGGGCCCTGGGGTACCTCGTCACCATGCAGGACCCGACCGGGGCGTTCCGGTCGTACGGCGAGGCCGACCCCAACGCGACGGCGATGGCGATGCTCGTGATCGCCGCCGCCGGCTTCGATCCGACCGCGTCGTGCTGGCGCGACACCGTCGCACCGGCGCGCGTCGGCACGCCCTACGGCGATCCCGAGGCGTGGTCGCTCGGCCGGCAGCAGCCCGACGGCCGGGTGGTCAGCCCGAACGACGGCTACGGCGTGAACTCGTTCGCGACCTCGCAGTCGGTGCAGGGCTGGCTGCGCACCTGGGTCCCGATCACGCGCGCGACCGGCGCGCCCGACTGTCGTGCCGTCCCCACGCCGCGGTTCACGGGGTGATGTGACCGTGATGCCGCGTGCGAGCCGCCTCTTCGCGCTGCTCGTCGCCGTGTGCGCGGCAGCGGGGCTCGGCGCGTCCGTCGGCGCGCACCCGGCTGCGGCGGCGTCGAGCCAGGCGGTGGTGATCGTCGACACCGGGTCGGCCACCTACACGCGGGTGATCACGTTCAGCGGCACCATCAGCGGGTACGAGGCGCTCGTGCTGGCCGGCGCCGATCCCGTCACCTACGGGTACGCCGGCCAGGGTGCGGCGATCTGCCGCCTGTTCGGGGTGGGCAACGATCCCGGGGGGAACTCGTGCCTGGGCACCCCCGACGACCCGAAGTACTGGGCGTACCACCGGGTCCCGGCCGGGGCCGAGGGGTGGCAGTACTCGCGGGCGGGCGCCGGGGCGACCCGGGTCGGCGACGGCGACGTCGAGGGATGGCGCTTCGGGATCGGTGTGGCGCCGGGCTTCCGGTCGTTCTGCTCGGTGGCCGGCTGCGCGGCGCCGGCGCCCGACCCGGCGCCCGGTCCCGGTCCCGGACCGGCGGGGGGCGGCGCAGCGGTCCCGACCGACGCAGGCGGCTCGGGTGCGGCCTCGGCCTCGGGTGCCGCATCGGGACCGGGCTCGGAGGGTGCGACGTCGGGCGGCACGACGTCGGGGGCTGCGACGTCGGGGGACGCCGGACCGACCGGCGTTGCCCCACCCGGCGGCCCGGGATCCGCCCCCGGTGCGCCCGGGGCCGACCGGACCGCGGCGCGCCGTGGCGTCGCCACCGGGTTCGCCGCGCCCCCGGGCGCGGTCGACCCGTCCCGCCGCGCCGACCCGGGGTCCCCGGTCGGCGTGGTCGTCGCCGGCCTGCTCACCCTGGCGATCGCCGGACTCGCCTGGGCCTGGCGCCGCCGCGCCACCTGACCCCGCCCCCCACCCGACCCCGGCCCCCCACCCGAGCATGTGACCGTCAACCACCTATTTGGTGGTCCAGCGTCACATGCTCGGGCTCGGGGGGCCGGGCGGACGGCCCTAACCTCCGGGGACGTATGGCGTCGCTGCTCACCCTCGCCGCGGACGACCCCACCCGTCCGCTCTACTTCCTGACCGCGTTCGCGGCCGGGATCGTGTCGTTCCTGTCGCCGTGCGTCCTGCCGATCGTCCCCGCGTACCTCAGCCTCATCACCGGCCTGACCGTCGGCGACCTGAAGGAGCGCGACACCAAGGTCCTGCCCCGCATCGCGCTCGACACCGGCCTGTTCGTCGCCGGGTTCACCGTCGTGTTCGTCCTGCTCGGCCTCATCACCACCGCGGTCGGCGACGCGCTGTTCGAGAACCAGACCACGCTCACCCGCGTCTCGGGGGTGCTGATCATCCTGATGGCGCTGTACCTCGCGGGGTCGCAGGTGCTGATGACGCCCCGCCTCTACCAGGAGTTCCGGTTCCACCCCCACCTCGACCGCTTCGGCGCTGCAGCCACTCCCATCGCCGGGGCGGCGTTCGGGTTCGCGTGGACGCCGTGCATCGGCCCGGTGCTCGGTGCGGTGCTCTCGTTCGCCGCCCAGGGCCAGAGCCTGGCCCGAGCCGGGATCCTGCTCATCGCCTACTCGCTCGGCCTGGGCTGCTCGTTCCTCGCCGTCGGGCTCGCGTTCGGCCGGCTCACGACCCCGCTCGAGTGGTGCAAGCGCCACGCCCGTGCCATCACGTTCGTGTCGGCGGCGGTGCTGTTCGCCTTCGGCATCGTGCTCGTGACCGACAACTTCACCGTGCTGACGGCGCGGCTGTCGTCGTGGCTCGACGCGATCGGGCTGGGCCGCCTGCTCGAGCTGGGCTGAGCCCCGGACCGGTCACGCGGGAACGCTCGCCGCGACCGGCGGTCGCGGTGCGCACGACCGTTCGACGCCCCGCCCGACGGTCCCGTCCGACGATGCGGCCGGGGGATCGGTCAGGTGGTCTCGTAGATGAGGACGCTGCAGGGCGCGTGGTGCGAGATGGTGTTGGGCACGCTGCCGAGGAAGCGCCGGCCACCTTGCATGCCCCGGTTCCCGACGAGGAGCAGGTCGGCGTCCACGCTCTCGGCGAGGTCGCACAGCGCCTGGGCCGCGCTGCCGATCAGCGCGTGGGTGGCCACGGTCACGCCCTGCTCGCGGGCGGGCCCGGCGGCCCGGTCGACGATGCTCGTGAGCTCGTCGCGGGTCTCCTCGGCGGCGATCGACATGGCCGCGGCGCCGGCGAGCGGGTCGCCGAGCATGGCCGAGGTGGTGGCCCCACCGACGGTGGCGATGTGCAGCGTCGCGCCGGTGAGCCGGGCGAGCTCGGTGGCGGCGGCGACGGCGATGGCGGCGGTGTCGGAACCGTCGGTTCCCACGACGATGTTGCGGAACATGTGTCCTCCCGAGGTCGGCGCTCGGAGGCTAGCCCGATCCGTCATCCGGCACCGCACGCCGGGCTCCATCCGGAGCGCCGCGGGACGGGTGGCGACCGTGCGTCGCGATCCGGCACGGCCCGGTGGGTCGACGGCCCGTGGCGTCCGGTTGCGGGAGCGGGTCGGGACGACTGCGTAGGCTGCCGACGTGCCCCGCCATCCTGGACCGACCACCCCGTGAGTCGGGGGTCGGGGGGCGGCGCCTTCGTCTCGCTGCGGTCGCCCGACTACCGCACGCTGTGGCTCGGTGGCCTGTTCGTCTTCCTCGCTGTCACCGCCCAGACCATCGCCCGGGGCTGGCTCGCCCTGCGGCTGACCGGGACCAACGCCGGCCTCGGGGGTGTGCTCCTGGCGTTCGGGGTGCCGTCGCTGGTGCTCGCCCCGTGGGGCGGCGTGGTGGCCGACCGGCTGCCCAAGCGGCGGGTGCTGGTCCTGGCCGGCACGGTGCTGACGCTGAGCGCGCTGTGGCTGGGCCTGGCCGACGCCTTCGGCTTCGTCGAGTACTGGATGCTGCTCGCCACCTCGGCGATGCAGGCCCTCGCCTTCTCCCTGTTCGGCCCGACCCGGATGGCGTTCACCGCCGAGCTGGTCGAGCGGGGTCAGCTGGCCAACGCGGTCTCGCTCGGCCAGATGAGCGCCGAAGGGATGCGCATCGTCGGTCCGTCGATCGCCGGCCTGCTCATCGCGCTCAGCGCGTTCGGGGAGAAGGCGGTGTTCCTCGGCACCGCGGGCCTGTGCGCGGTGGCGACCGTCATCAACCTCTGGCTGCCCCCGGGGCTGCCGTCACCACATCGGCCGACCCGCTCGCCGCTCGAGGAGCTGCGTGAGGGCTTCGGCTACGTGCGTCGGCAACGTCATCTGCTTATCCTGGTGGTGGCGTCGCTCGGTGTGGTGATGATCGGGTACCCGTACCTGGCGTTCCTGCCGGCGGTGGCGTCCGACCTCTTCGGGGTCGGGGCCGGCGCCTACGGCCTCATGTCCGCGGTCACCTCGGTCGGCGCGGTGGTCGCCGCGTTCGTCGGTGCCCGGGTCGCGAACCCCGACCTCTGGCGCCGACTCGTGGTCGCCGGGATCGCGTTCGGTCTCGGCATCGTGGTGCTCGGCGTGACGCCGGTGTTCGCGGTGGGCCTCGTGGTCCTCCCGGCGATCGGGGCGGCGTCGCTGATGTTCCAGACGTCGAACCAGTCGCTGCTGCTGATGTTGAGCGACTTCGACTTCCACGGACGCCTGCAGGGCCTGGTGATGCTCGGCTTCAGCGGCTTCGGCATCGCCGCGCTCCCGCTCGGTATCCTCGCCGACGCGATCGGGCTGCGGCCGACGCTCGCCGGGATGGGCCTGATCTCGGCGGCGATCGTCGGCTGGGCCGCGTTGGCGGGTCGGCGCGAGCCCGCCTTCGTCGAGCGCGACATCGGCTGACCCGCCCGCGTCCCTCGCTCCGCTCCCTGCCCCGAGCATGTGACGGACAACCACCGATTTGGTGGTCCACCGTCCCATGCTCGGGGTGCGACGGTCGTGGAGGTGCGGGACGGCTCAGCGGTCCCAGCGGACGCCGGTCAGCGCGGCGATCCACGCCTCGGCGAACCGGTCGCCCTCGACCCGGTGCACGGTGAGCCAGGTGATCGTGGTCACCCGCTCGGTGTCGAGGTTGAGCCCTTCGCTGGTCGACCGGGCCCAGATGCGGTCGCCCGCGACCACCTCGTCGTCGATCGTCGTGGTGGGCCGGTAGAGGAGGCGCTGGCTCGTGGCGAGCTTCGCCTTGTAGGCGGCCCGGCTGATGGTCTCGCTGCCGGCCGAGGTGTGGCGCACGAAGGGATCGGTGAGCAGGTCGTCGACGGCGTCGAGCTCGCCGGCGTGCCAGACCTGGTCCCACCAGGCGCGCAGGAGGCTCCGGGCGACGTCGTCCACGCCGCGGAGCGTAGTGGAGGGTGGCCCCGGCATCCCCGGGTTGTCCGGGACGGGCCCACCGGGCGACGATGGGGCCCACAGCCCCCCCCCCCCCCCCCCCCC
>VGBI01000029.1 GCA_016870595.1 Actinomycetota bacterium | reverse complement strand
GGTCGGTGGTCCGGTCGGCCAGCGCGGTCCCGGACGTCGTGGTGCACGCGAACGGCCGCCGGGCCCGTCCGAGCGCGACGGCGAGCGACGCCACCACCTCGACCGCGCGCTCGAACGCGGCGCCCCCCGCGTCGGGGGTCCCGGCCCGGGTGTCGAGGACGAGGAGCGTGGTGCCGAGGCGCGGGGCGGCGAACTGGCGCACCATGAGGTCGTCGGCGCGGGCGCTCGAGCGCCAGTGCACCCGCCGGGGGTCGTCGCCGGTCTCGTAGGGCCGGACCGCCAGGAACTCGCCGGCGTCGTCGTCGGCCACGGCGGGCCGGGCGGTGCCGTCGGTCGCGACGCGCCGACCCCCGGCCCCCGGACCCGGCGGGTCGACCGCGTGGACCCGGGGACGGACCAGGACCGACTCGGTCGGGGCGACCACCCGCAGGCGCACCACCAGGCCGAGCGGGTCGGTCGTCTCCAGCAGGGCGGGGCCGAGCTCCACCGGGCCCCGGCGCTCGGTCGGCAGCCGGTAGGCGGGCTCGGCGACCGCACCGGCGGCGAGGGGCGCGCCCACGAACCCGGCCCGGAGCCGACCGTGGTCGATGCGGTCGCTGAGGTCGAACGTGGGCACGGCCCGGTCGGCCCGGACGTGCAGCTCGACGCGGGCGGCGTCGCCGACGTGCAGGCGGGTGGGTGTCACCCGGCGGGTCACGGTGAGGCCGGGCCGGGCCAGTCCCACTGCGAGCGCGGCGGCGGCCACGGCCGCGAGCGCAGCGACGCCGATCACGTCGAGGGGCACCGCCCCGAGGATGCGGCCGGCGACGAGGAGCCCGACGCCGGCGCCGACGACGGTCCAGCCCCGACGGGTCGGCCGGAGGGGCCGGGGGGGGCGGCCGGGTCGGCCGGTCATCCCCCGGCCCGGGGCACCGGCACGCCGGCGAGGACCTCGCCCACGACGTCGGCCTGGGTGGTGCCGCGCAGGTCGGCGTCGGGTCCGAGGACGAGCCGGTGCTCGAGCACGGCCGGCGCGAGCCAGCGCACGTCGTCGGGCGTCGCGTAGTCGCGCCCTTCGCTCGCGGCGAGGGCGCGGGCCGCCCGCTGCAGCGCGAGCGCGCCGCGGGGGCTGACCCCGAGGAGCAGGTCGCGTCGGCGTCGGGTGGCGCCGACGAGATCGACGATGTACTCGGCCAGGGCAGGGGCCACGTGCACCTGGGCGATGGCGGCGGTGGCGGCGACGACGTCCTCGGCCGACGCCACCGGGTCGAGGTCCTCGGGGCGGCGCTGGCCGCGGCCCTGGGACTCGAGGATCCCGACCTCGGCGGCGCGGTCGGGATAGCCCATGGGGATGCGCATGAGGAACCGGTCGAGCTGGGCCTCGGGCAGCGGGTAGGTGCCCTCGAGCTCCACCGGGTTCTGGGTCGCGACGACCACGAAGGGCCGGGGGAGCGCGTAGGTGCGCGCGTCGGCGGTGACCTGACGTTCCTCCATCGCCTCGAGCAGGGCCGATTGGGTCTTCGGGGACGCCCGGTTGATCTCGTCGGCGAGGACGACGTTGGCGAACACGCCCCCGGGGCGGAACTCGAACGTGCTCGTGGAGCGGTTCCACACCGACACCCCGAGCACGTCGGACGGGAGCAGGTCGGGGGTGAACTGGATGCGGTGGCAGGTGCCCGCGATCGAGCGCGAGATGGCCTTCGCGAGCGAGGTCTTGCCCACCCCGGGGACGTCCTCGATGAGGAGGTGGCCCTCGGCGAGGAGGCAGAGGAGGGCGAGGCGGACCTGGTCGGGCTTGCCCTGGATCACCCGCTCGACGTTGTGCCTGAGCGTGTGGAACAGCGGGGCGACCACGTCGCGGCGGGGCGCAGCGGTCGGTTGCACCACGGGACCCTCCTGGCGCCGACGGTGCCCGCACCGTACCAGCGCGCTCCCGGCGCACCGCGTCGCGTAGCGTGCGGACGATGACGGGCGCAGCGCCCCGCATGGGCGTCGGCAACACCGGTGGGGCGGGCGCGCTCGGCGCGGTGCTCGCCCGGCCCCGCCTCTGGGCCACGGCCCTGCGCCAGGCGGTGCGCCTCGCCGCACCCGGGTGGTGGCACCGGCCTCCGTTCGTGCCCCGGCCCGAGCGGCGCTACCTGGCCTTCCGGGTCGAGACCCACTCCGGTGACGGCACCCGGCCCTTCGCCCCGGCCGACCTCGTGACCTACCTCGAGTGGTGCCGGGCGGAGGACCGACGGGTGCGGACGGCCCGGCGGCGCCGTCGTCGGTAACATTTCCGGCGGCGCACCGATCGCGGAGGCCGGGTTGGACCGCACGCTGATGCTCAACGCGAGTTTCGAGCCGCTGTGCGTCGTGCCGCTCCGACGGGCGGTGATCCTCGTGCTCAAGGAGAAGGCCGAGATCGTCAGCCGCACCGCCGACGAGCTGCGGGCCGAGCGGCTCGCGCTGCCCATACCGTCGGTGATCCGGCTCACCCACTACGCCCGGGTGCCGCACCGCAGCCGGGTCCCCTTGTCGCGCCGGGCGGTGTTCGCCCGCGACGGGCACCGGTGCCAGTACTGCAACCGGGCGGCCGAGAACATCGACCACGTGGTGCCCCGGTCCCGCGGTGGCCCCCACACCTGGGAGAACGTGGTCGCGTCGTGCCGGGCCTGCAACTCGCGCAAGGAGGACCGCCTCCCGTCCGAGGCGGGGTTCCGCCTGCACCGGGCCCCGCGCGCGCCGCACGCGAGCCTGTGGCTCGTCGCGACCGCGGGCACGCTCGACCCGGCCTGGACCCCGTTCCTGCCGGCCACCGCGCGCTCGGCCTGACCCGCGCGCCGTCCGGCACCGCGGGCCCCGCCGCTCAGTCCGTCAGCCGAGCGGGGTCACCCGTCGACCGCCGAAAGGGGGGGGGCGTCGCCGCGGGCGCAACGAGCCCGGGGCGACGTGCTCGGCGACGTGCTCGGCCACGAGGTCGGCCACGAGGTCGGCGGCGACGTCGCGGAGCTTGCGGTTCTCGTGCTGGGACCGGGTGGTGAGTCGCGCGAACGCCTCGTCGGGGTTGCAGTGGTGCAGGGCGATGAGGATGCCCTTGGCCTGCTCGATCGTGGCGCGACTGCGCAGCGCTTCCTGGAGCTGGCGGACCTCGGTGCTCGCCGCCCGCAGGCCGAGCCCGGCGAGGACGACCGCCACCTTCTCGGCGATAGCCCCGGCGGCGCGTTCGTCGTCGCGCGAGAAGCCCCGGCCGATCGGCGCGTAGAGCGTGAGCGTGCCCACCGGGGCGTCGCCGGCGGCGACGGGGACGGCGAGGGTCGCGGCCACACCGAACTCCTCGGCCTGCGCGGCGCGCTCGGGCCACCGGGCGGCGATGGCGGCGGTGTCGGCGTGGACGGCCTCGCCCCGGACCCAGGCCTCGATGCTCGGGCCCCGACCGATCCGCCGACGGAGGGCGGCGATCGCCTCCGACACCGGGTCGGTGGCACCGCGCGAGACCGGGCCGTGGTCGCACATGACCACCACCTCGGCCATGTGGCCGGCCGGGACGGCGGCGACCGCGAGGCGGGTGATCCGTCGCAACTGCTCGTCGACGAGCGTCCGGGTCGGCGGGGCCTCCGAGCACCACGGCGGGGGCCGCAGCGGTGTCGCGCATCGGTGTCGCGCATCGGTGCCCGAGGCCCCGCTGCCCCCGGACACCGACGCACGGAAGCATCGGTGTGTCTCGGCTGGCTGCTCAACCACTTCCACCGTACCAAGCCCTCGTCGCGAAATGTCGGAATCCTCCCCGAGGGCATCGGACGATGCGCCGGGACCCGCGGTCCGTGATCGGGATCCGCGACCGGGGCCCTCCGCCGACCACCAGGGGTCAAGGGGCGGGGCCGGAATCCGGGTGGGTCTCGGTGTCCCGGACGGGGCGCAGGCCGTCGACCCGGGCGGGGTTGCCGACGAGGGCGAGGGTGCCGTGGGGGACGAGGCGGCGGTGGTGGGGGGCGCAGACCGGGGCGAGGTTGGCGGCGACGGTGGGGCCGCCGTGGGAGACGGGGACGAGATGGTGGAGCTCGAGGCCGTGGCGGACGGGGCAGCCGGGCCAGGCGCAGCGGCCGGTGCGGGCGAGCACCGCGTTGCGGAGGCGGGGGCTGATCGTGCGGGTGCTGCGGCTGAGGGCGACGGTGACGAGCACCTTGGGGACGATCCCCTCGGCGAGGGTGGTGCTGTCGCCGCGGGCGCGTCGGGCGAGGGCGACCAGGGCGTCGGCGGCGCGCCGGTCGTGGGGCTCCCAGGGCTGGCCCCGGGCGGGGCGCATGCGTTCGGTGATCTGCTGGACGACGGATTCGAACTCGGCGCCGAGGAGGTCGGGGAGGGCGAAGCGGCCCTCGAGCATGCCGGTGCGGTCGCTCCACCAGTAGCGCAGTGAGCGGGCTTCGAACCGTCGTCGGGTGTCGTCGGCGGTGGGCACCCGTCGGGTTCGGGCTTCGCAGGCGAGGTCGGCGGGAGCGCAGCGGGGGGCGCGTTCGGCCCACTCGGCGTCGGTGGTGGGGTCGGCGAGCTGCGCAGCGGCGTGGAGCTGGCCGGGGCTGAGGCGACCGTCGGCGGCGGCCGCGGCGAGGTGGGGGAGCGACTCGAGGGCCCGGGCGGTCTCGAGGGTGGCGCGCACGTCGCGCGGGTCGATGCCGTCGGCGGCGGCGAGGGTGTCGTCGATCGCGCCGCGCTCGTCGAGGATGCGGGTGACTGCGAGCTCGCGGAGGTGGAGGCGACGTCGTTCGTCACGCAGGCGGATGCGCTCGGCGTGGAGCCAGGCGAGGGGCCGGCACCGCAGGTCGTCGAGCGTCTCGGTCAGGTCGAACACATCCCGATCATCCACCCCGGGTACGACACGCATCCGGGTCCACCCGGGCCTCCCGGGGCTCCACGCAAATCGCGTGCCGCGCGGGTCTGTCCACCATCGTGTGGTTCTCGTGCCGCGACCGCTCCCGCAGGAGACGGAACGCTTGGTCGCCGCTGCACCGCAGCGTCGACATGACGATGCCCTTCGCTCGCCCGCACTGTGGGTCGGCGGCGACCCAGTCGGAGGTCATCCGCCCCATGAGCAGCGCGCCTGCCCGCGCGTCGATCTCCCCGAACCCGCCCGGCCCGTCCGGGTCGATCAGGTGCCCGAACAGCCAATCGAGGTTGCCGTGCCCGTCGGCGATGAAGCCGTCGAGGCTCGTGGCAGCGGCATAGATCATCCGGCCCACACCCCATCATCCCGCCCCGAGCCTCCGGGCACCCGACCGGGCTCCCCGGCCCCACCGGCCCCCTGGCCCCGAGGCGCAGGCCCCTCCCGGGGTGCGAGTACGCCCGTGGGGTGGGAGTGGAGGGAGTGGGGTTGACGGTGGCGCGTTGAGGGCATAAAGTGGTGGCAAGTGGAGAGCAAGGGAGTGCGCTGATGGCGTGGTGGGCCGACCGGGCCCGCCGGGTGCACTCCGGGAGCGAGCGGCGGCGGACCCCGACGGGGCGAGCGGCGGCGAGCCCCGCAACCGGAGACGAGGGGAAGCGGAGCGCATGTTCCTGGGGGAGTTCCAGCACTCCCTGGACGCCAAGGGCCGGGTCATCCTCCCGGCCGAGTTCCGCCCCTCGCTCGCCGAGGGTGCGGTGATCGGCGCGTTCCCCGGCGGCTGCCTCGCCGTCTACACCACCGAGGAGTTCGAGCGGGTGTCGAGCGAGATCCTGGAGAAGCTGCGCACGGGGGCCCACGAGCTCGACGCGGCCCGGGCCTTCTTCGCCGACGCCCGGGAGGTCACCCCCGACCGCCAGGGCCGGGTCGCGATCCCGCAGTCGCTGCGGGACTACGCCGACCTCGACAAGGACGTGACCGTCACCGGCGCGCTGACCCGGATCGAGATCTGGTCCACCGCGCGCTGGCAGGACCGCAAGCTCGCCGGCCGCTCCTCGCTGCACGAAGCGGGCTCGAGCGGGTTCGGGATCTAGGGGCACCGATGGCTGGCGCCCCCTCCGCGCAGCACACGCCGACGACACGACACGCGACCAGCACGACCAGCACGACCAGCACCACCAGCACGACCGACACGACCGGCACCGACCGAACGAGGAGGCAGCACCACACGCTGCGGACCTGACCCCAGCCCCCCGGACGACGCGGTGAAGCCCCCACTCCGCCCGCTTCCACCGAGTCGATCTGGAGAGAAAACCGGACGACGATCGCTTGTCCGGGGGGCTGGGGTCCGGTTCGCAGGGGTCCACCGCACCGCCGCACCGGCGGGGTGGGGGACCCACCAGACCGAAGACCGAGATCGGGAGCAGGAGCAGGAATGGAGTTCGCGCACCAGCCGGTGATGGCCCGGGAGGTGTGCGAGCTACTGGGGGGAGTGCCGGCCGGCTTGGTGGTGGACGCCACCGTGGGAGGCGGCGGGCACGCCGGACGGCTGTTGGCCGCCCGCCCCGACCTCCGGCTTCTGGGCATCGATCGGGACGGGGATGCCGTGGCGGCGGCCCGGGAGCGTCTGGCGGAGTACGGAGACCGGGCTCGAGTGGTCCGGGGTGGGTTCGACGAGATCGCCACGATCGTGGCGGGAGAAGGCGAGGGGAACATCATGGGAGTGCTCTTCGATCTGGGGGTCAGCAGCCCGCAGCTGGACCGGGCGGCGCGCGGGTTCTCGTACATGGCCGACGCACCGCTCGACATGCGGATGGACACCCGCCAGGAGCTGACCGCCGCCACGGTGGTCAACGAGTACGACGAGGATGCGCTGGCGGGCATCATCGCCACCTACGGCGAGGAGCGCTTCGCCCGCCGGATCGCCCGCCGCATCGTGGCGGCCCGGCCCATCGCCACCACCGGCGAGCTGGTCGAGGCGATCACCGCCGCGATCCCCGCGCCAGCCCGCCGCCGGGGTCCCCACCCGGCCCGGCGCACGTTCCAGGCCCTGCGCATCGAGGTGAACCGGGAGATCGAGTGCCTCACCGAGGGACTCGAGGAGTCGGTGCACCTGCTCGCTCCCGAGGGTCGGGTGCTGGTGCTCGCGTACCACTCGCTCGAGGACCGCATCGTCAAGGAGCGGTTCCGGGCCTGGTCAGCCACCCACGAGCCGGCCCTTCCCGGCCTGCCCGCCGAGCCGGTCGCCCGCTCGGCGTCGGTGCGCCTCCTCACCCGTCGGGCCTGGCGTCCGACCGAGGAGGAGGTCGCGGCCAACCCGCGGGCCCGCAGCGTCCGGTTGCGCGCGGCGGAGAAGCTCGCCCGCCACGGCGTCGTGCACCGGGCGTCCTGACCCGCGCCGTGAGCCCCACCGCCGCCCCGCCCCGTCGGGCCCCGGCCCGACCTGCAGGTCGGACCGCCCCCGCCCGTCCTGTCCGGCCGACCCGGCCGGTGGTCCCGGCGCGCCCCGCGCGCCCGGCCCGTCCCACCACGGGTCGCACCGCCACGGGTCGCACCGCCACGGGTCGCACCACTACGGGTCGCACCACTACGGGTCGCACCACTACGGGTCGCACCACGGCCGGACGCCCGCCCGTCCGGACCGCGGCGCCCGCCCGGTCCCGTCGCCGCCTGGTCGCGCTCCTGGTCATGGTGGGCGTCACGGTCCTCACGATCGCCGGGTTCCACGCGGTGCTCGCCCAGAACCAGGTGCACCTCGAGGATCTCCGGGCCCGCACGGCGCGCGCCGAGACCCGCTACGAGATGCTGCGGCTCGAGCACGGCCGCCTGACCTCACCGGCCCGTATCACGACCCGGGCCGCCGAGCTCGGGCTCGGGACCTCCGGGGTCGCTGCCGTCGCAGTGCCGCTGGCGGGCGAGGTGCCCCGCCGGGGCGAGTCGTCGGTCATGGTCGGCGGGTGGGCGGAGGTGAAGCGCCATCTCGACGCCGCCCCGTGACCGGCGCACCGGCGCAGGGCCCGAGCGGCCCGTTCCCCGGGGCGCCGCCCCGGCGGTGCCGCGACGTCCTCCGACCACCCGGCGTCCGTCCGAGTCGCGGCCGCACGGCCACCGTCCGGCGCCCACCCGGTCCTGGCACGACCGCTTGACCCCACCGACACCACCGACCGCACCGGCCGGACCGGGACGCCCCGGATCGCCGGCGGACTGGCGCCCGGCGGCCGGGAGCGCCCGGCGGCGCCTGATCGCGATCCTCGTCGCCGTCGCCGTCGTCTTCAGCGTCCTGACCGTGCGGGTCGCCGACCTCCAGACCCGCGACCGTGACCGTCTCGCCGCGATGGGCGAGGGGCAGCGCCGCCAGACCGTTCCCATCACCGCCGAGCGGGGCGCGATCTTCGACCGCAACGGCTACGACCTCGCGCTCTCGATCGAGCGCCCGACGATCTACGCCGATCCCCGGGTGGTGCGCTCGCCGGCGGAGTACGCCGCCCGGCTCGCGCCGATCGTCGGGGTCGACGAGGTCGCGCTCCGGGTCAAGCTCGCGCAGCCGAACTCGGCGTTCGCCTACGTGGCCCGCAAGGTCGAGCCCGGCGTGGCCGATGCGGTGCGCGCGCTGCGCCTCCCGGGCGTCGGGTTCCTGTCGGAGCCGAAGCGCTACTACCCGGCCGGGGAGCTGGCGGCGCCGGTGCTCGGCTTCGTGGGCCTCGACAACGACGGGCTCAGCGGGGTGGAGCAGGCGCTCGAGGGCACGCTCGCCGGGCGACCGGGTCGCCTCGCCGTGGAGCGCGACCCGACCGGCACCGAGCTGCCCGGCACGGCCCACACCGTGACCGACGCGCGCCGTGGCGTCGACCTCGTGCTCACGCTCGACCGGTCGATCCAGTGGGAGACCGAGCGGGCGCTGGTCGAGCAGGTGGGGAACACCGACGCCAAGGGCGGCATGGCGATCGTGATCGACGTCCGCACCGGCGACATCCTGGCCATGGCGACCGTGGACGGGGAGACCGCGACCGAGCCGGCCCGCCCGGCGCCGTCGAGCCAGCGCAACCGGCCGGTGACCGACGTGTTCGAGCCCGGGTCCACCAACAAGGTGGTGACGATGGCGGCCGCGCTCGAGGCCGGTCTCGTCACCCCCGAGACCGAGCTCGCGGTGCCGAGCACGATCAACGTCGACGGCACCGAGTTCGCCGACGTGGAGCCGCACGGGCCGGTGCTGTCGGTCACCGACGTCCTGCGGGTGTCGTCCAACGTGGGGACGATCCTGACCGCGCGCAAGCTCGGGGGGGCCCGGCTCGACGCCGCGCTGCGCAACTTCGGCTTCGGCGCGACGACGGGGATCGGGTTCCCCGGTGAGGCGCCGGGGATCCTGCTGCCGTTCAGCCAGTACAACGACACCAGCCTGGCGTCGATCCCGATCGGCAACGGCATCGCCGTGACCGCGCTGCAGATGCTCGAGGTGTACGCGACCCTCGCCAACGACGGTGTGGCCCGCCCGCCCCGTCTCATCGCCGCGACCATCGACGCCGACGGGCACCGGGCCGAGCTGCCCACCGGCACCGGTCGCCGGGTCGTCTCGAGCGTCACCGCCAGCCAGCTGCGCCGGATGCTCGCCACGGTGGTCCAGGCGGGGACCGGGTTCCGGGCCGCCGTGCCCGGCTACACCGTCGGGGGCAAGACCGGCACCGCCCGCAAGCCGCCGTACGAGCGGCCGCCCTACAAGTACGTCGCGTCGTTCGTCGGCTTCGCGCCGGTCGAGTCGCCTCGCCTGGCGGCCATCGTGGTCCTCGACGAGTCGGGGCAGCTCTCCGGCGGCACGGTGGCCGCCCCGGTGTTCTCCCGCATCATGCAGCACGCCCTGGCCGTCGAGCGGGTCCCCGGCTCCACCGGTACCCTGACCCCGCTCCCGTGACGGAAGGCTCGGCCGGCGTGCTGCTCCTCGACCTGCTCGACGGGATCGCCCCGCTGACCATCACGGGTGATCCGGCCGTCGACGTGCGCGCGGTCGAGTCCGACAGCCGCCGGGTCGGGCCTGGCGCCTGCTTCGCCTGCATCCCGGGGGCGCGCGTCGACGGCCACGCGTTCGCCCCGGCCGCGGTCGCGGCCGGGGCGGTGGCCCTGCTGGTCGAGCGCCCGCTCGGGCTCGGGGTCGTGGAGGCGCAGGTGCCCGCCGTGCGCGTGGCACTCGGCTCGGTTGCGGCCCGCGCGGTGGGCGACCCGTCACGGGCGCTGCGCTGCCTGGGCGTGACCGGGACCAACGGCAAGACCACGACCACCTATCTCCTGCAGTCCGTGGTCGGCGCGGGGGGCGAGCGGGCCGGGATCATCGGCACGACCGGCGCGCGCAGCGGCGGTGCCGTCGTCGCCACCGGGGTGACCACGCCGGAGGCGCCCGACCTCCAGGCGCTCCTCGCCCGGATGCGGGATGACGGCGTCACCACGGTCGCGATGGAGGTGTCGTCGCACGGCCTCGCCCAGCACCGGGTCGACGGCACCTGGTTCACCGCGGCCTGCTTCACCAACCTCTCGCGCGACCACCTCGACTTCCACGGCACCATGGACGCGTACGTCGAGGCCAAGGCACGCCTGTTCGCCCCCGAGCGCTGCGGCACCGCCGTCACCAACCTCGACGACGTCCACGGTCGCGAGATCGCGCGCCGGGCCGCCGCGGCCGGCGTCCCCGTCGTCACCTACGCGCGTGTCGACCCCGCCGCCGACGTCGTCGCGACCGACGTCGCCGTGTGGTCGACCGCGACCGAGTTCGTGCTCCACGACCGCCGGGCCGACGAGCGCACCCAGGTGGTGCTCCCGCTGCCCGGGACCCACAACGTGTGGAACGCCCTCGCCGCTGCGGCCACCGCCCGCGCGGTCGACGTCCCGCTCGGCGTGGTGGCGACGGGCCTGACCGCGGCGCCGCCGGTGCCCGGACGCTTCGAGCGGGTCGGGACGGACCTGCCCTTCACCGTGCTGGTCGACTACGCCCATACCCCCGATGCGCTCACCCAGGCGGTGGCGTCGGCCCGGGCGCTGGCCGGGTCGGGGCGCCTCGCCGTCGTCTTCGGGTGCGGTGGCGACCGTGACCGCGACAAGCGGGGGCCGATGGGCGAGGCGGCCGCGGCCGCCGACCTCGTGCTCGTGACTTCGGACAACCCCCGCTCCGAGGACCCGGCCGCGATCGCGGCCGCGGCCGCCACCGGGGTCAGCGCCGCCGGCGCCGTGCCCGTGATCGTGCTCGACCGGCGGGCGGCGATCGCCGCGGCGCTCGACTGGGCCGGTCCCGGCGACGTCGTGCTGGTGGCGGGCAAGGGCCACGAGACCGGCCAGACCACAGGCGGCGTGACGGTGGACTTCGACGACCGGGTCGTGGTGCGGGCGCTCCTGGAGGACCGGACGTGACCACCACCGCCGCCGGGTTGGCCGCCGCGGTCGGTGGGGTGGTGGTGGGCGATCCCGACGCGCCCGTGACCGGGTACGCGATCGACAGCCGCATCCTCGAGCCTGGCGCTGCGTTCGTCGCGTTGCAGGGCGCGCGCGACGGTCACGACTTCGTGGCCGACGCCTTCGCCAGGGGGGCACGCGTCGCGCTCGTCGCGCGAGCCGCCGAGCACCCGGCGGGGACCGCGCTCGTCGTCGTCGACGACCCGTTGGCCGCACTTGGCCGGGCCGCCGCCCACGTGCGCGCGGCGCGCACCGACCTCACCGTCGTGGGGATCACCGGGAGCGTCGGCAAGACCTCGACCAAGGACCTCACCGCCGCCGCCCTCGGCGGAGCGCGTGCGGTCCACGCCAGCATCGGGTCGTTCAACAACGAGGCCGGCCTCCCGCTCACGCTCCTCCACGCGCCGGCCGGGGCCGACGTCGTGGTCGCCGAGATGGGGTGCCGGTTCCCCGGCAACATCGCCGAGCTGTGCGCGATCGCCCGGCCCCGCATCGGCGTCGTGACCCGCATCGGCCTCTCCCACGCCGAGTTCCTGGGTGGACCCGCCGGGATCCTGGCGACCAAGGGGGAGCTGGTCGAGGCGCTGCCCGCCGATGGCACCGCGGTGCTCAACGCCGACGATCCCACCGCCCCGGCGCTCGCGGCGCGTACCGGGGCCCGCATCCTGACCGTCGGGACGGGCACCGACGCCGATGTGCGCCTGCGCGACCTCGCGGTGGGCGACGACCTGCGGTCCCGGTTCACCCTCGAGACGCCGTGGGGCGTCCTCACGGTGGCGCTCGCGGTCCGGGGTGCGCACCAGGCCCTGAACGCGGCGATGGCGGCCACCGTCGCGCTGGTGCTCGGCGCCACGCCCACCGACGTGACCGTGGGCCTGGCCCGGGCCGAGACCGCGGCGTGGCGGATGCACCTGGTCACCTCGCCCGGGGGCGTGATGGTGCTGAACGACGCCTACAACGCCAATCCGGAGTCCACCCACGCCGCGCTCGAGGCCCTCGCCGGCCTCCCGGCCTCCGGCCGGCGCATCGCGCTGCTCGGCGACATGCTCGAGCTGGGTGCGCACGCGGAGTCCGCGCACGCCGGGGTCGGGACGGCGGCGGGCGCGACGGGCGTGGACCTCCTCGTGGCCGTGGGTCCCCACAGCGCGGTGACCGCGGCGGCCGCCGCGCGGGCGGGGGTCACGGTGGTGCACGTCGCCGACCGCGACGCCGCCCTGACCGCGCTGCACGGTCGGATCGCACCGGGCGACGTCGTCCTGGTGAAGGCGAGCCGGGCGATCGGGCTCGAGGTCGTGGCCGAGGCCCTGGCCGCGGACTCGGCCGAGGACCGGGCCGGAACCCCCGGGGCGGCAACCGCGGGGGAGCCCCGGCCGTGATCGCCGTCCTGATGGCCGCATCGGTCGCGTTCGCCGCGACGCTCGCCGCCACGCCCTTCCTGATCCGGATGCTGCGGGCGCGGGGGATCGGGCAGCTGATCCGCGACGACGGGCCCTTCGCCCACCCCCACGTGGCCAAGGCGGGCACGCCCACCATGGGCGGCATCGCGCTGGTCGGTGGCGCGGTGATCGGCTACCTGGTCGCCCACGTCCGCACCGAGGACCTGAAGTTCGCCCGCACCGGGATCCTCATGATCGGGCTGATCCTGGGCCTTGCGGCCGTGGGCTTCGTCGATGACTACCTCGGGATCCGTCGGGGCCGGAACCTCGGCCTGCGCAAGCGGGGCAAGACGGCGGGCCAGCTCGCGGTCGCCGTGGTCTTCGCGTACCTCGCGATCGAGTGGGTCCACGTCCCGACGCGGCTGTCGTACACGCGGCCCGAGCTCGCCGACGTCACCAACGTCGGCTGGTTCGTGATCGCGGTGCTGATCGTCTACGGCACGGCGAACGCGGTGAACCTCACCGACGGCATGGACGGCCTCGCTGCGGGCTCGGCCACCCTGGTGTTCTTCGCGTTCACGATCATCGGCTTCTGGCAGTTCCGCCACCCCGACATCTACGGCATCGAGGCGGCGCTCGCCATCGACCTCGCCGTTGTCGCCGCCGCGATGGCCGGCGCGTGCGGGGGGTTCCTCTGGTGGAACGCCGCGCCGGCCCAGATCTTCATGGGGGACACCGGGTCGCTCGCGATCGGTGGCGCGATCGCCGGGCTTGCGCTCCTGGGCGGGACCATGCTCCTCCTACCGATCCTCGGCGGGCTCTACGTCGCCGAGACCCTCAGCGTCATCGCCCAGATCGTCTCGTTCCGCGGGTTCGGGCGGCGGGTCCTGCGCATGGCCCCGATCCACCACCACTTCGAGGTCGGGGGCTGGCCGGAGACGACCGTCATCGTGCGGCTCTGGCTGTTCGCCGGCGCGTGCGTGGCCCTCGGGCTCGGCCTCTTCTACGCCGACTTCATCCGCATCCCCGGGGTCATCGAGTGACCGCCGGCGCGCCGGTGCGTTTGGTCGTCGTCGGGCTCGGGGTCACCGGCGATGCAGTGCTGCGGTGGGCGGCGGCCGCCGGGCACCACGCCGTGGTGGTCGACGACCGACCGGACTCGGTGGCGCCGGCGCGCCGGGCCGTCGCCGACGCCCTCGGGGTCGCGGTGACCGCCGTCCCGACCGGTGCCGACGCCGCGGCGCTGCTCGCGGGCACCGACCTCGTCGTGCCGAGCCCGGGCGTGCCCGCCCACCACCCGTTCCTCCGGGCGGCGGCCACCGCCGGGGTGCCGCGCCGATCCGAGGTCGACCTCGCCGCCGAGCTCCTCGCCGCGAGCGGGCGCACCCTGGTCGCGATCACCGGCACCAACGGCAAGACCACCGTGACCGAGCTGGCCGTGGCCGTGTGCCGGGCCGGTGGGGTCGCCGCGGTCGCCGCCGGCAACATCGGCGCGCCGCTGCTCGACGAGGCCGTCGCCGGCACCGACCCGGTCGTGGTCGCCGAGGTGTCGTCGTTCCAGCTCGCTGGCACCACGGCGGCCTTCCGGCCCCGGGTCGCCGGCTTCCTGAACCTGGCCGCCGACCACCTCGATTGGCACGGCACCTTCACCGCCTACGGCGAGGCCAAGGCCCGGATCTTCGCCCACCAGGGTCCGGGCGACGTGCTGGTGGCCTCGGCCGACGACCCCGAGGTCGCCGCCCTGGCCGCCACGACCCCCGGCCGGCTGGTCACCTTCTCGGTGGCGCCCACCGCCGACACCGGGTACCGCATCGGCGCGCGCGCCGACGGCGCCGTGCTCCTGACCGACGACGACCGCGAGATCGTGCCGGTCGCGGCCGTGCGCGACCCGGCCCCCCACGACCTCGCCAATGCGCTCGCAGCCTCGGCCCTCGCCGCGGCCGCCGGCGTGGACCCGGTGCAGGGGGGCGCGGCGCTCCGGGACTTCGTGAAGGGCGACCACCGCATGCGGGTCGTCGCCGAGATCGACGGCGTGCCGATGATCGACGACTCCAAGGCCACCAACGTGCACGCGGCGTTGGCGGCGATCCGGTCGTTCCCCCGGGTGGTGCTCATCGCCGGGGGGCGCAACAAGGGCCTCGATCTGTCCACCCTGCGCGGCGGCGCCGACCACCTCGCCGCCGTGGTCGCGATCGGAGACGCCGCGACCGAGATCGCGGCGGCGTTCCGGGGGGTCGTGCCCGTCAGCGAGGCCGGATCGATGGACGCCGCGGTGCGGGCGGCGGTCGACCATGCCGCGGTCGGCGACGTCGTGCTCCTGTCGCCGGCGTGCGCGTCCTTCGACTGGTACGGCTCGTACGCGGAGCGCGGGCGGGACTTCGCCCGCGCGGTCGCGGCGCTCGTGGAGGTCCGGTCGTGAGCCGTCCGGCCGCGTCGCCGGCGCGCCGACCCGCGACCCGACCCGCGACCCGGCGGGCACCCGAGCGATCGACCCCCGCCGCGGGTGGCGCCCTCGGTCCGGTCCCGTTCTTCGTGGCCGTGGTCGTGGTGCTGAACCTGATCGGCCTCGTGATGGTCCTGTCGGCGTCGTCGGTGGTGTCGATCGAGGTGTACGGATCCGCGTGGCGGGTGTTCGAGCGACAGCTGATGTGGACCGCAGTGGGTGGCCTCGCCTTCGTGGTCGCGTCGCGCCTCGACTACCACCTCTGGCAGCGCTGGACGGTCTGGATCACCGGGTTGGCGGCGCTCCTGTGCACGGTGGTCCTCGTACCCGGGATCGGCCTCGTGGCTGGCGGCTCGCGCCGCTGGCTCGGCGTCGGCTGGTTCGGGTTCCAGCCCTCGGAGCTCGCAAAGCTGGCGGTGGTGCTCTTCGCCGCCGACCTGCTCGACCGGCGGGCCGACGCCGTGGGCGACTGGCGGTCGGTGCTGAAGCCGGTCCTCCTCGTGGCGCTCTCGCTCTGCGGGCTCGTCTACATCGAGCCCGACCTCGACACCACGGTCGTCCTGGTGCTCGTGACCGCGTCGGTCCTGGTGGTCGGGGGCGTCCGCCTCCGCCACCTCGGGGTGCTGGCGATGGTGGGCACGGCCGCGCTCGCCGCGGCGGCGGTCGCCGAGCCCTACCGGCGGGCCCGCGTGCTCACCTTTCTCCAGGCCGGTGGGGACGCGTCGAACACCGGCTACCAGATCGTGCAGTCGTTCATCGCCCTGGGCTCCGGGGGCGTCACCGGGGTGGGGCTCGGGGCGGGCCGGGCCAAGTGGCACTTCCTGCCCAACGCGCACACCGACTTCGTGTTCTCGATCATCGGCGAGGAGCTCGGCCTCATCGGCTGTCTCCTCGTGCTGGCGCTGTTCGTAGCCTTCGCCGGGTTCGCCGTCACCATCGCGATGCGGGCGTCGGACCGCTTCGGCATGCTCTGCGCGACCGGGATCGCGGTGTGGGTCGCGGCGCAGGCCGCGATCAACATCGGCGGCGTCACCGGGGTGCTCCCGGTGTCGGGGATCCCGTTGCCGTTCGTGTCGTTCGGGGGGTCGTCGCTCGTCATGACCATGCTCGCCGCGGGGATCGTGGTCAACATCGGTCGCAGCGCGGCGGGTGCCGCAACCGCTGCGACCGCCCCGACCGCGGCCCGGCGCCGGTGAGCGGTCCGCCCGGCGGCACGACCTTCGCGGTCGTCACCGGGGGCGGGACCGGTGGCCACGTCTACCCGGCCCTGGCGATCGCCGACGAGCTCGTGCGCCGGGGGCACCCGCCCGCGACGATCCGCTTCCTCGGGTCGGCGCGGGGGCTCGAGGCCGACGCGGTGCCCGCGGCTGGCTTCGCCATCGACCTGCTGCCCGGTCGCGGGCTGCTCCGGAGCCTCCGGCCCCGGGCGATCGCCCAAAACCTCCGGACCGCGGCCGACACCGTCGTGGCGGCGCTGCGCGCGTTCGTGCTCGTGCGCCGACTGCGCCCCGCCGTCGTGGTCGGCGTGGGCGGGTACGCCGCGGCACCGGCGCTCCTGGCCGCCCGGGTGCTGCGGATCCCGACGGTGGTCCACGAGCAGAACGCCGCGCCCGGGGTGGTGAACCGGCTGGCGGTGGCCCTCGGGGCCCGGGCGGCGGTGTCCCTCCCGGACACCGCGCTGCGGGGCGCCCGCCTCACCGGCAACCCGGTGCGGGCTGCGATCGTGGCCGGCACCCGGCCCGACGTGGCGTCCGGAGCCGCGACGGCCCGACCGTCCGGCGCCCGGGTGGTGGGCGTGTTCGGCGGGAGCCTCGGGGCCCGCCGGGTCAACGACGCCACCCTGGAGCTGGCCCGGCGCTGGCGGGACCGGGCCGGGTGCACGATCCGCCACGTGACCGGCCGACGCGACTACCAACGGTGCGTGGAGGAGTGGGAACGGCGCCCGCCGGGGACCGATGCCCTGAACTACGAGCTGGTGGAGTACGAAGAGGACATGGCCGGGTTCTACCGACGTGCCGACGTGGTGGTCACCCGCGCCGGGGCCGTGACCGTGGCCGAGCTGGCGGTCGCGGCGACGCCGGCCGTGGTGGTCCCGCTGCCCGGGGCCCCGAGCGACCACCAAGGGGCGAACGGCCGGGCCCTCGCGGCGGCCGGCGCAGCCGTGCTGGTGCCCGACGACCGCTGCGACGGCGCCCGGCTCGCCGCCGAGCTCGACGCGCTCCTCGGGGCGCCCGAACGGCTCGACGCGATGCGCCGGGCGGCCCGGTCCCTGTCCCGCCCCGACGCCGCCGCTGCGGTCGTCGACCTGGTCGAGGAGGCCGCCCGTGCCCGCTGACGACCGGCTCGACCTCTCCGCGCCGCGGCGGGTCCACGTCGTGGGCGTCGGCGGCGCCGGCATGAGCGCGATCGCGGGCGTGCTGGCCCGGATGGGCCACACGGTCACGGGATCCGACCTGAAGGACTCGCGCGCGATCGCGCGCCTGCGGGCGGCCGGGATCGACGCGCGCGTCGGCCACGACGCCGCCCACGTCCCGGCCGACGCCGACGCCGTCGTGATCTCCACGGCGATCCCGGCCACGAACCCCGAGGTCGTCGCCGCCGGGGCGCACGGGGTCCCGGTGCTGCGCCGGGCGGAGGCGCTGCGGGCGCTGGTGGCGACCCGACGGGGCATCGCGGTGGCGGGCAGCCACGGCAAGACGACCACCTCGTCGATGCTGGCGCTGGTGCTGCGCGGCGCGGGCTGGCGACCCACCTTCCTCATCGGGGGCGACGTCAACGAGGTCGGGACCAACGCCGCGTACGACGACGGTGAGTGGATGGTGGTGGAGGCCGACGAGAGCGACGGCACGTTCCTCGAGCTCCCGGTCGAGGCGGCGATCGTCACCAACGTCGAGGCCGACCACCTCGACCACTACGGATCGTTCCCGGCCCTGGTCGACGCGTTCGCGCGGTTCCTCGCGGCCGTGCCCGGGCCCCGGGTCGTCTGCGCCGACGAGCCCAACGCCGCGGCGATCGCGGCCCGGGTCGACGCCCGGACCTACGGCTTCGCACCGGAGGCCCACTACCGGATCGTGCGCTGCGACGGCGGGCGTCACGGCAGCGAGGTCGAGCTCACCCGCGACGGCGCGCTGCTGGGCACCTTCTCGTTGCCGGTGCCGGGGGTGCACAACGCGACCAACGCGGTGGCCGCCGCCGCGGTGGCGACCGAGCTCGGGGTCGCGTTCGCCGACATCGCCCGCGCGCTCGCCGGCTTCGGGGGCGTCGCGCGGCGGTTCGAGTTCCGGGGCGAGCACGACGGCGTGACCCTGATCGACGACTACGCCCACCTCCCCTCGGAGGTGCAGGCGGCCCTGCGCACCGCGCGGTCGGGCGGGTGGGACCGGGTGATCGCGGTGTTCCAGCCGCACCGGTACTCGCGCACCGACAGCCTCTGGCGCGACTTCGCCGACGCGTTCACCGACGCCGACCTGGTCGTGCTGACCGACGTCTACGGGGCGGGCGAGACGCCGCGCCCCGGCGTGACCGGGCGCCTGCTGGTGCGGGCCGTGCTCGACGCGCACCCGGCGGCGTCGGTCGTCTACCTCCCGCACCGCGCCGACGTCGTGTCGGTGGTGCCCCGACTCGCCCGGCCGGGTGACGTGGTTCTCACCCTCGGCGCCGGGGACCTCACCACCGTGCCCGACGTCTGGCTCGGGCTCGACCCGCAAGGGGCGACACCCTGAGCGCGCCCGGGGCCGGGCTCGAGGCGGCGGCCGACGCGCTCGAGGCGGCCGTGCCCGGCGCGGTGTCGCGGTCCGTGCCCGCGGCGGGGCTCGGGACCTACCGCCTCGGCGGGCCCGTGGCCGTCCTGGTCCGGGTGGCCGACGCCGATGCCCTGGCCCGGGTGGCGGCGGTGCTCGGCGCGCACCCCGTCCCGCGGGTGGTGCTCGGGCGGGGCTCCAACCTCCTCGTGGCCGACACCGGCTTCCCCGGGGTCGGCCTGCTGCTCGAGGGCGAGTTCGAGCAGGTCGACGTCTCCGCCGACCGCACCGAGGTCCGGGCGGGGGGTGCCGTGGCGCTGCCGGTGCTGGCCCGGCGGTGCGCAGCCGTGGGGGCGGGCGGACTCGAGTTCTTCGTGGGCATCCCCGGGTCGGTCGGGGGCGCGGTGCGCATGAACGCGGGCGGCCACGGCCGCGAGACCCGCGACGTGCTGCTCGAGGCCCGGGTCCTGGATCTCGCCGACCCGGCGGCGGGCATCCGGCCGAAGGCGGTCGGGGACCTCGGGCTGCGGTACCGGGGCTCGGCGATCGGGCCCGACGACATCGTGGTTGCGGCCGCGTTCCGGGCGGAGCCCGAGGCCCCTGAGCGCTGCGCCGCGCGCATCGACGAGGTGGTGCGGTGGCGCCGGGAGCATCAGCCCGGGGGCGCCAACGGCGGCTCGGTGTTCCGCAACCCGCCCGGCGACGCGGCCGGGCGGCTCATCGACGCCAGCGGCTGCAAGGGCCTGCGGGTCGGCGGCGCGGTGGTGTCGGGGAAGCACGCCAACTTCTTCCAGGCCGAGCCGGGGGCCACCGCCGACGACGTCTTCGAGCTCGTGCGCCGGGTCCGGGCCCGGGTCCACGACGCGACCGGGGTGCTGCTCGAGCCCGAGCTCGTGATGCTCGGGTTCCCCGGGGACCCGGCGTCGTGACCGACTCGGCGCAGGCGTTGTGACCGACGCGGCGCGGTCGTCGTGACCGACGCGGCGCGGGCGGAGGAATCCGAGCCGCGTCGGCGCCGCCTCGGGCTCCGCATCCTCCTGGGGGCGGTCCTGGTCGTGGGGCTCGCGGTCGGGCTGGCCTTCTCGCCGCTGCTCGACGTCGAGACGGTGACGGTCGAGGGCGCCGCCCCCGACCGGGTCCCGGCGGTCGTGCGGGCGTCGGGCGTCACGCGCGGGTCCCCGATGCTCGGCGTGGTCCCCGCCCGGGTCGAGTCCCGCCTGGAGGCCGAGCCGTGGATCGCGGCCGCGACGGTCGAGCGGCGGCTCCCGGGCACGGTGCGGATCCAGGTCGTGCCCCGGGTCCCGGTGGGATGGGCCCGGGCGGGGGAGCGGGTGCTCGTGATCGACGGCACCGGGCAGGTCGTGGCCCGGCCCGAGGCGCCGCCCGCCGGGGTCCCCGAGCTGCTCGGCGTCGCCCGGCCGGCCCCGCTCGGGGGGCGGATCCGGCCCGTCGCGCTGGGGACCGTGGGCGCGGCGATGGGTGCCGAGCTCCGGGGCCGCATCGCCACGGTGGAGCGGACCGACACCGGCTACGTGGCCCAGGTGCGCGCGGGTCCTCAGCTGCGCTTCGGGACCGTCGACCGGGTCGGGGCCAAGGCCCGCGTCGCCGCCGCCGTCCTCGCGTCGCCCGCCGCGGCCCAGGCCCGCTACGTCGACGTCAGCGTCCCGGCCGCCCCGGTGAGCGGGTGAGGGGGACCGGGGACCCCGGTCCGGAAGGGCGTGGGTCCACCCGGACGGGTTCCGGGACGGGAAGAATGGGGGGACTCGGGGCTCCGAGTCGGGCCCGCCGAGCAGGACGAGCGAGACCAGCGACACCAGCCGGGCGACAGGACGACGAAGGGAACGGATGATGCTGGGCGAGCCGCAGAACTACCTGGCCGTCATCAAGGTGGTCGGCGTCGGCGGCGGCGGCGGCAACGCCATCAACCGCATGATCGAGTCGGGCCTCAAGGGGTGCGAGTTCATCTCGGTCAACACCGACGCCCAGGCGCTGCTGATGAGCGACGCCGACGTCAAGCTCGACATCGGCCGCCAGCTGACCCGGGGCCTCGGCGCCGGCTCCGACCCCGAGGTCGGGCGCCAGGCCGCCGAGGACCACCGCGACGAGATCGAGGAGGTCCTCCGCGGCGCCGACATGGTGTTCATCACCGCGGGGGAAGGCGGCGGCACCGGGACCGGGGCGGCGCCGATCGTGGCGGAGATCGCCCGGGGCCTCGGCGCGCTCACGATCGCGATCGTCACGCGGCCGTTCGGGTTCGAGGGCCGGCGGCGGGCCGTGCAGGGCGACGCCGGCATCCAGAACCTGCGCGAGAAGGTCGACACCCTGATCGTGATCCCGAACGACCGGCTCCTCGACGTCGCCGACGACCGCACGACGATGCTGACCGCGTTCCGCATGGCCGACGACGTGCTGCTGCACGGCGTGCAGGGCATCACCGACCTCATCACCACCCCGGGCCTGATCAACACCGACTTCGCCGACGTGCGCATGATCATGCAGAACGCTGGCTCGGCCCTCATGGGGATCGGGCACGCAACGGGCGACAACCGGGCCGTCAACGCCGCTCGGGGCGCGATCTCGAGCCCGCTGCTCGAGGCCAGCCTCGAGGGGGCCCGGGGTCTCCTGCTGAGCGTGGCGGGCCCGTCGGACCTCGGCCTGTTCGAGGTGAACGAGGCGGCCGAGATCGTGCGCGAGACCGCGCACCCCGACGCCAACATCATCTTCGGCGCCGTCATCGACGACGCCATGGGCGACGAGGTCCGCATCACGGTGATCGCGGCGGGCTTCGACCGCTTCGACGGGGAGCGCGGGTCGGGTGGCGCCGAGCGCCGGGAGCCGGCCACGTTCCTGCGCGACCGGGGGACCGGCCGGACCAACCGGCCCGAGCGGCGGACCGAGCCGGCGCGCCCGGCGCGCCGCGAGCGGGATCCCGAGCGGGACCGTGACTTCGAGCTCGATCTGGGCGACGGTCCCGGTGGGGCGGGCGGCGGCCGGGACGACGACTTCGACGTCCCCGACTTCCTGCGCTGAGCCCCGTCGGCCCGGCGCGATCCCGGTGTCGGGTCCCGGGCCGGAGGTGGGTCCCGTGATCGAGGAGCGCCTCGGCGACGCCCGCGTGCTGTGGACCCTGCGCACCGGCGGGGTCTCGACCGCCCCCTACGCCTCGGCCAACCTGGCCACCCACGTCGGCGACGACCCCGGCGCGGTGGCGGAGAACCGGCTCCGGGCGGCCCGGAACGCCGGGCTCCCCGATCCGGACGCGTGGCGGTTCCTCGAGCAGGTGCACGGCGCCGGGGTGGTGACGGTCCCCGGCCCGCCCCCATCCGGGTCGCCCCCGCCCCGGGCCGACGCCGCGGTGACCGTCGCGACGGGCGTCCCGCTGGTGGTGCTCACGGCCGACTGCGCGCCCGTGGTGCTCGCCGACGACCGGGCCGTGGGCGTGGTCCACGCCGGGTGGCGGGGCCTGCTCGCGGGGGTGGTGGAGGCGGCCGTGGTCGCGCTGCGCCGGATCGGGTCGGGCCCGGTCCGGGCCCGGGTCGGGGCCTGCGTACGCCCGGCCCACTACGAGTTCGGCGCCGAAGACCTCGCCGCGATGGTGCAGCGCTTCGGGCCGACGGTCGCCGGGCGCACCCGCACGGGCCGGCCTGCGCTCGACGTGGGTGCGGCCGTGGCCCGGGCGCTCGCCGAGGCCGGGGTGGACGACGTCGGGGACCCGGGCTGGGACACGGTCGGCGACGCCGAGCGCTGGTTCTCCCACCGCCGGGACGGCACGACCGGCCGCCAGGCCCTGATCGTGGTCCGGGACCGGCCGTGACCCCGACGGCCGATCCCGTCGCGGCGCGCTGGGCCGCGGTCCGGGCCCGGGTCGCGGCTGCGGCCGAGCGGGCCGGGCGTGATCCCGCGGCAGTGCGGATCGTCGCTGCGACCAAGACGGTGCCGGCGGAGCGGCTGGCCGCGCTGGTGGCGGCGGGCTGCGCCGACCTGGGGGAGAACCGGGCCCAGGAGCTTGTGGCCAAGGCCCCGGGGTGGCCCGACGTCACCTGGCACTTCATCGGCCACCTCCAGCGCAACAAGGTCCGGGCGCTCGCTCCCTTCGTCTCGTGGTGGCACACCCTCGACCGTCCGGCGCTCGTCCCCGTGCTCGCCGAGCACGCCCCGGGCGCGTCGGTGCTCGTGGAGGTGAACCTGGCCCGGGAGCCCCAGAAGTCGGGGTGCGCGCCGGAGGCGGTCACCGGGCTCGTGGACGAGGCCACGGCAGCCGGGCTCCGGGTCCTGGGGCTGATGGCCGTCCCGCCCCGGGGCGAGGACCCCCGCGCCTGGTTCGCCATCCTGGCCCGCACCGGCGCCGCACTGGGTCTCCCGGAGCTGTCGATGGGGATGAGCGACGACTTCGAGGCCGCCGTGGAGGAAGGCGCCACGGTGGTGCGACTGGGACGGGTCCTGCTCGGCGAGCGGGGGCCCGGGTAGCCTGGACGACGTGGCATCGTTCATGAAGCGGGCGATGGTCTACCTGGGCCTCCAGGACGACGACGAGTACCAGTACGAGCAGTACGGGTACGACGGCTATCCGCCCGACGAGCACGGCGGCCTCGCCGAACCCGGGGATCCCTACGCCCGGACGGCCGGTCCCGGGTACGAGCGCGGCCTGGACCGCGCCCCCGAGCCCGAGCGTCCGACCGACGCGCGGTCCCTGCGCCCGGCCCCGGAGGCCTACCCGGCATCGGAGCCCACCGTGCGCACCATCCCCCGGGACTCGACGCCCTCGGGGGTGACGATGTCGTCGGGGGCGACCATGGGGCTGCGCGCCGGCATGGGGAGCGCTCGGGTCCACATCGTGGAGCCCCATGGGTTCAACGACGCCCAGGAGATCGGCGACCGCCTCAAGGCGGGCCAGCCGGTCATCCTCAACCTCCAGGGGGTCGCCCGCGACCTCCAGCGCCGCCTCATCGACTTCTCGAGCGGACTCGCCTACGCCGTGGGGGGATCGATGTCCCGGGTCGCCGACCAGGTCTTCCTCCTGACCCCCTCCGACGTCGAGGTGTCCCAGGAGGAGAAGGAGCGTCTCCAGGCCCGCGGGCTGTTCCACGGCTGATCCGTGACCGAGATCCTCTGTGCGGCGATCACGATCTTCATCGTGGTGCTCATGGTCCGGGCGGTCCTGTCGTGGTTCCCGCTCGAGCCCGGCAACTTCCTGAGCCAGGTCAACCGGTTCGCGGTCGGCATCACCGAGTGGGCGGTGGCGCCCCTGCGCCGGGTCATCCCCCCGGTGGGGATGGTCGACATCTCGTTCCTGGTCCTGGTCTTCGGGCTGTTCCTGGTGCGCGGCGCCATCTGCTGAGTCGGGCCGACCCGGGCATCGCGCCCGCCCGTGGGCGCCGTCGATAGCATGACGCCCATGGACATCACCCCCCAGGAACTGCGCGACATCGACATCCGCGAGTCGTTCCGCGGCTACCACCGGGACGACGTCGACGACCTGCTCGAGCGGGCCGCCTCGACCATCGAGCACCTGGAGCACCAGATCCGGGTCCTGCAGGAGCGCCCGGCGGCGGCCCCGGCACCGGCCGCGCAGCGCGAGCCCGCCCCGGCGCCCACGCCGGCCCCCGCACCGGCGCCGGCGCCCCACGCGCCGTCGGGCAGCGGCGACATCATCCAGCGCACGCTGATCCTCGCCCAGCGCGCCGCCGACGAGGCGGTGGCCGAGGCCCAGGCCCGGGCGGCCCAGGTCACCGGTGAGGCCGAGTCCCGGGCCCAGGCGATGGTGGCCGAGGCCGAGTCGACGGCGCGCCGGATCGCCGAGACCGAGCGGCGGCGGATCGAGACCGAGATCGTGCAGCTCACCTCGACCCGCGACGCGCTCAGCGCCGACGTCGACGCGCTCGAGCGGTTCGTGACGGAGTACCGGGAGCGGATCCGGCGGGCGATCGAGGCCGAGCTGGTCCACCTGAACGCGTCGGCGGCGGTGTCGGACCGTCAGCCCTCCCGGCCGTTGCTGCAGTCGGGCGGCATGATCCCGGTGGCGCCCCCCGCCGAGCCCGCCGCCCTGCCCGAGCCCCCGACCCCCGAGCCGACCGCCGCCCTCCCGGTCGCCGAGGCGCCGCCCACCTGGGACACCCCGGCCGAGACCTCCTGGAGCGCGCCCGAGGCCGCCGGCGGCTGGGACGCCCCCGCGCCGCCGGCCGACGCGTGGAGCGCCCCGCCCGAGCCGACCCCGGCCGGACCCGACTGGGGGTCGGAGCCGGAGTCGCTCGACGACGACGCGTTCTTCGCCTCGCTGCGTGACGCCGTGCGCGACGAGGAGCCCCTCGGGACCGGCGCCGACTTCGACGACGACGACGACCAGCGGCGGCTCTTCCGGCGCAAGCACTGAGCGCGCCCGGCCGGCGGAAGCGCTGACGCGCGTGCCGACCCGGGCGGGGCTCAGGCCCCGGCGGCCTCGACGACCAGGTCCACGCCGACCACGACGCCGTCGACGCTGAGCGACGACGATCCGGGGGCGGGCGCTCCCGCGGTGACGGTCCACGCGACCGCGAGCACCTCGCCGGCGATCCAGTCCCCGTGGCGGCGTGCCGCCTCGGCCAGGTCCCCGGTCGCGTGCAACGCGACCCGGATCCGGTCGGCCAGCTCGAGCCCCCGCTCCTTGCGCAGGTCGTTGATCGCCCGGACCAGCTCGCGGGCGAGTCCCTCCCGACGGAGGTCCTCGTCGACCTGGGTGTCGAGGGCCACCGCCACGGTGCCGTCCTGGACCACCGCGAGGGCGTCGTGGGTCGCGGCCCGGATCTCCACGTCGTCGGGACCGAGCACGACGGACCCATCGTCGAGGTCGAGCGTGAACGTGCCGGTCGTCGCGAAGGCCCGGCGGATCTCGCCGCCGTCGACGGCCGCGAGCCGGGACCGCACCGCCGGGAGCCGCGCGCCGAGGCGGGGACCCAGGGCCCGGAAGTTGGGGACGACCGTGTACTCGAGCAGCCCGTCGAGGTCGGTGACCGCCTCCACCGTCTTGACGTTGAGCTCGTCGGCGATCTCGTGGATCACGGCCGCCGACCAGGTGACGCCCGGGTGCAGCACGTGGGCGCGCGGGAGGGGCTGGCGGACCCGGATCCGGGCCTCGGTCCGGGCGGCCCGGCCGAGGGTCACGACCTGGCGGGCCGCGGCCATCTCGGCCTCGAGCCCCGGGTCGATGGCGTCGGGGTCGGCCGTGGGCCAGTCGGCCAGGTGGACGCTCCCGGCGTCGGGCACGAGGTTCGCCCAGATCTCGTCGGCGACGAACGGGCAGAACGGGGCGAGCAGCAGCACCACCGTGCGCAGGGTCTCGTGGAGCGTGGCGTGGGCGGCCGGGTCGGCGGCCTTCCAGAAGCGGGGCCGGGACCGCCGGACGTACCAGTTCGACAGGTCGTCCACGAGCCGCTCGAGCGCCTGGGCGCCCCGGAGCGCGTCGAAGCCCTCGAGCGCGTCGGTGACCTCGACGACCGTGGCGTGGGTGCGCGACCGGATCCACCGGTCGAGCACGTGGCGCGACGGCGCGGCTGCGGCGTCGGGGCGCCAGCCGTCGAGGTTCGCGTAGGTGACGAAGAACGAGTAGGTGTTCCAGAGGGTGAGCAGGAACCGTCGGGTCGACTCGTCGATGCCGTCGACGAAGACGCGCCGCGGGGTCCACGGGGAGCCGGCCGAGAAGAAGTACCAGCGCAGCGCGTCGGCGCCGCGGGTGTCGAGGACGCTCCACGGGTCGATGACGTTGCCCTTGGACTTCGACATCTTCTGGCCGTCCTGGTCGACCACGTGGGCGAGGCACACCACGTTGCGGTACGGCGTCCGCCCGAACACGAGGGTGTTCACGGCGAGCAGCGAGTAGAACCACCCGCGGGTCTGGTCGATCGCCTCGCAGATGAAGTCGGCCGGGAAGCGCCCCTCGAGGGCGTCGTCGCCGGCGAAGGGGTAGTGGAACTGCGCGGCGGGCATCGCCCCCGAGTCGAACCAGGCGTCGAGGACCGGCTCCACCCGGTGGGCAGGGTCGCCACAGGCGGGGCAGGTGACGACCACCTCGTCGACCGCCGGGCGGTGGAGGTCGAGGTCGGCGAGGTCGCGCCCGGCCAGCGCGGCGAGCTCGGCGACCGAGCCGACGCAGGTGTCGTGCCGACAGGTGCCGCAGCGCCACACGGGGATCGGGGTGCCCCAGAAGCGGTCCCGGGACAGCGCCCAGTCGACGTTGTTGGCGAGCCAGTCGCCGAAGCGACCGCTCCGGATGTGCTCGGGGTGCCACCCGATCCCGTCGTTCTCGCGGATGAGGTCGTCGCGGTGGCGGGCCGTGCGGGCGAACCAGGTCGGCTTGGCCCAGTAGATGAGCGCCGTGCTGCACCGCCAGCAGTGCGGGTACGAGTGCTCGTACGGGGCGACCGCCTCGAGCCGGTCGGCGGCGGCGAGCGCGGCGATGAGGTCGCGGTCGGCGTCCTTGACGAACGTTCCCGCGTACGGCGCGGGCATGACCGCGGTGAACGCGCCGTCGGGGCCCACCGGGTTGAGCACCCCGATGCCCTCCCGGACCGCGACCTCACGGTCGACCTCGCCGAACGCAGGAGCGAGGTGGACGAGGCCGGAGCCGTCGTCGGCGGTGACGAACGGGTCGGCCACGACGCGGAAGTGGTCACCGGTGGTGGGGTCGGGCGGGAGGAGGTCGAAAGGGCGCTCGTAGCGCAGGCCCACGAGGTCGCCCGCCGGCACCGGGCCCACGACCACGGCATCGGCTCCGAGCACGGCCTCGACCCGGCCCGCCGCCATCACGACGTCGCGCCGGCCGGGGCGGGCGACCCGCACGTAGTCGAGGTCGGGGCCCACGGCGACGGCGGTGTTGGCGGGAAGCGTCCACGGCGTGGTCGTCCAGACGAGGAGGTCGACATCGGCGTCGACGACCGGGAAGCGCACGTACACCGACTCCTCGGTGACGTCGCGGTAGGCACCGGGCTGCCCGAGCTCGTGGCTCGACAGCGCCGTGCCGCACCGGGCGCAGTACGGCACGACCTTGAAGCCCTCGTGGATGTCGTCGGCGGCCCACATGCGGGCGAACTGCCACCACACGCTCTCCACGAACTCGTTCGACATGGTCCAGTAGGCGTGCTCGGTGTCGAGCCACATGCCGATGCGGTGGGTGAGGGCCTCGAAGTCGGAGACGTAGCGCTGCACCGACTCCCGGCACTTCGCGTTGAAGGCGGCGATGCCGTAGGCCTCGATCTGCTCCTTGCCCGAGAAGCCCAGCTCCTTCTCGACCTCCACCTCGACCGGGAGGCCGTGACAGTCCCAGCCCGCCTTGCGGGCGACGTAGCGGCCCCGCATGGTGTGGAACCGCGGGTAGAGGTCCTTGAACAGTCGGGCCCAGACGTGGTGGATGCCGGGGCGTCCGTTGGCCGTGGGCGGGCCCTCGTAGAACACCCAGGCCGGTGCGTCGGCCCGGCGCCGGAGGCTCTCGGCGAAGGTGTCGTCCCGGGCCCAGCGCTCCAGGACGGCCGCCTCGAGGACCGGCAGGTCCAGGGCGCGCTCCACCGGGGTGAACATCGGCCGTAGCGTACCGGCGGGACCCCGGGCGCCCCCGGGCCGGGCCCGGGGCTGATCGCCCCGTGGTGGCATCCCGACGGGGGCGCGTCGGGGACCGGTACCATGCCCGGTCTCGCCCGGCCGGAGCGCGCTCCGGTGACGCGGCCGGGACGGCGTCCAAGGACGGGAAGGCAGGCCGATGGCTCCGGTGAAGCAGGGACCTGCGTCGAAGGCGACGCCGGCCAAGAAGGCCGTGCCGGCCAAGAAGGCCGTGCCGGCCAAGAAGGCCGTGCCGGCCAAGAAGGCCGTGCCGGCCAAGAAGGCCGTGCCGGCCAAGAAGGCCGTGCCGGCCAAGAAGGCCGTG
>VGBI01000028.1 GCA_016870595.1 Actinomycetota bacterium | reverse complement strand
CGGTAGCCTGACCGGCGCATGCCGACCCAGCTCTCGCACCTCGCCGCGCTCGAGGCCGAGTCGATCCACATCATCCGCGAGGTCGCCGCCGAGTTCGAGCGTCCGGTCCTGCTGTTCTCGGGGGGCAAGGACTCGGCCGTGATGCTCCGGCTCGCCGAGAAGGCGTTCGCGCCGGCCCGGCTCCCGTTCCCGCTCATGCACGTCGACACCGGGCACAACTTCGCCGAGGTGCTCGACTACCGCGATCGGCGGGTCGCCGAGCTCGGGGCGCAGCTGGTGGTGGCGTCGGTGCAGGAGTCGATCGACGCCGGACGGGTGGTGGAGGAGACCGGGCCCCGGGCCAGCCGGAACCGGTTGCAGACCGTGACGCTGCTCGACGCCATCGCCGCCCACGGCTTCGACGCCGTGTTCGGCGGGGGCCGGCGCGACGAGGAGAAGGCCCGGGCCAAGGAGCGGGTGTTCTCGTTCCGCGACGACTTCGGCCAGTGGGACCCGAAGAACCAGCGGCCCGAGCTCTGGAGCCTCTACAACGGCCGCCACCGCAAGGGCGAGCACATCCGGGTGTTCCCGCTGTCGAACTGGACCGAGCTCGACATCTGGCAGTACGTCGCCGAGGACGGGGTCGAGCTGCCGTCGATCTACTACGCGCACCACCGCCCGGTGGTGGCCCGCGACGGGATGTGGCTGGCGGTCACGCCGTTCCTCACCCTGCTCGACGGTGAGGTCCCCGAGGAGCGCCTGGTGCGGTTCCGCACTGTCGGCGACGCCACCTGCACGGGCGCGGTCGAGTCGTCCGCCGCCACCCTCGAGGCGATCATCGCCGAGACCGCGGCCTCCACCGTCACCGAGCGGGGCGCGACCCGCGCCGACGACCGGATCTCCGAGGCCGGCATGGAGGACCGCAAGCGCGAGGGGTACTTCTGATGGAGCTGCTCCGGTTCGCCACCGCCGGGTCGGTCGACGACGGGAAGAGCACGCTCATCGGGCGGCTCCTGCTCGAGACCAAGCAGATCTTCGAGGACCAGCTCGAGGCCGTGGAGCGCACCAGCCGTGAGCGGGGCTTCGACTACACCAATCTCGCCCTCCTGACCGACGGCCTGCGGGCCGAGCGCGAGCAGGGCATCACCATCGACGTCGCCTACCGCTACTTCGCGACCCCGCGGCGCAAGTTCATCATCGCCGACACGCCCGGCCACACGCAGTACACGCGCAACATGGTCACCGGCGCGTCGACCGCCGACCTGGCGCTGGTGCTGATCGACGCCCGCAAGGGCGTGCTCGAGCAGTCGCGACGCCACGCGGTGATCGCGTCGCTCCTCCAGGTGAAGCACCTCGTGCTCTGCGTCAACAAGATGGATCTCGTCGACCACGACGAGGCCCGCTTCGAGGAGATCTGCGCCGAGTTCGGGGACTTCGCGGCCAAGCTCGAGATCGACGACCTCACCTTCGTGCCGATCTCGGCGCTCGAGGGCGACAACGTCGTGCACCACTCGCCCAACATGCCCTGGTACGAGGGGCCGACGCTGCTGCACCACCTCGAGCACGTCTACATCGGCTCCGACCGGAACCTCATCGACGCCCGCTTCCCGGTGCAGTACGTCATCCGGCCGATGAGCCACGACCACCACGACTACCGGGGCTACGCCGGCCAGGTGGCGAGCGGGATGTTCCGGCCGGGCGACGAGGTCGTCGTCCTGCCGAGTGGCTTCACCACCACCGTGGCCGGCATCGACACCGCCGACGGCCCGGTGACCGAGGCCTTCCCGCCGATGTCGGTCACCGTGCGCCTCGCCGACAACCTCGACGTCTCGCGGGGCGACATGCTCTGCCGCCCGAACAACATGCCCGACGCCACCCAGGACGTCGACGCGATGGTCTGCTGGTTCAGCGAGCGGCCGCTGCAGGCGGGGGTCACGCTGTCGGTGAAGCACACCACCCGTTGGACACGGGCGCGAGTGCAGGCGCTGCCCTACCGCCTCGACGTCAACACCCTGCGGCGCGAGGAGGGGCCCGCGGCGCTGGCCATGAACGACATCGGCCGGGTGTCGCTCCGCACGGCCAACCCGCTGTTCGTCGACGAGTACCGCCGGAACCGCACGACCGGGTCGTTCATCCTGGTGGACGAGGGGACCCACGAGACGGTGGGGGCGGGGATGATCCTCGGCACCGGCACGCCTTCGTGACGGGGGCGCCCCGCAGTCCCGACGTCGTCTGGCACGACGACGGCACCGATCGCGATCGCCGGTGGGCCGCGGTGGGTGGTCGCGGGGCCACCGTCTGGCTCACCGGGCTCTCGGGGTCGGGGAAGTCGACGATCGCGGTGGCGCTGCTCGCCCACCTCACCGCCGCAGGAGTCCCCGCCTACTGCCTCGACGGCGACAACCTCCGTCACGGCCTGACCGGGGACCTCGGGTTCTCGGCCGAGGACCGGGCCGAGAACGTCCGCCGGGTCGGCGAGGTGGCCCGCCTGTTCGCCGACGCCGGGCTGGTCGCGGTGGTGCCGGTGATCAGCCCGTACCGGGCGGGGCGCGACCACGCCCGTCGGATCCATCGTGACACCGGCCTCGACTTCGTCGAGGTGTTCGTCGACACGCCGCTCGCGGTGTGCGAGGACCGGGACCCGAAGGGGCTCTACGCCCGGGCCCGGGCCGGCGAGCTCACCGGCCTCACCGGCGTCGACGACCCCTACGAGGCGCCCACGGCGGCCGACCTCGTGGTGGCAGGCGGAACCACCACCCCGGCGGCGGCCGCGGCGGCGGTGGTCGAATCCCTGATCCGCCTCGGGGTCGTGCCAGAATCGGCGGGCCGGGTCGTCGCCCGGTCCGAGGATCCCGTAGGGGAGGAACGACCGTGAGCGACCAGACGAGCCCGTCGAGCCCGGCGACCGGTGCCGAGGTGGTCCTGGCCGGCAGCGAGATCGCGATCCCCGGCGACGTCGGCCTCGCGGCCGAGCTCGCCGCCGAGCGCACCGTCTGGCGGGCGGTCCGCCGCGACGTGATCCTCGCCACGCCCCTCACCGTCGTCGTCTACGCGGCCATCGTCCTCGCCGCCGTCGGGGGCAAGAGCCCGGAGCACCTGGCCGCGTGGATCGGCATCGGCGTGATCGTCGGGGTGCTCGGCGGCGCGTTCTTCGGGGGCTGGGCCGCGTTCCTGCGCAAGGCCCACGTGCTCGAGGCCGCCGACGCCGCTGCGCGTCACTGATCCGGCCGGGCGCCACCGCGCCGGCTCACGGCTCAGGCCCGGGGGCGGAAGCGCTCGAGCAGTCCGTCGACGCCGGCGCCGTGCAGGGTCATGCCCCCGTCGACGACGAGGTTCTGCCCGGTCACGAACCGGGCCAGGTCGCTGACGAGGAACACCACCACGTCGGCGATGTCCTCGGGCGTGCCGATCCGGGCCAGCGGCGTCTTCGCGGTCATGTGGGGCACCGCCCAGTCGAGCGCGAGCAGCGGGTCGGTGAGGCCGGTGTGGATCATCCCGGGTGCCACCGCGTTGACCCGCACGGTGGGCCCGTACTCGAGTGCCGCGGTCGCGGTGAGCGCCGCCACCGCCGCCTTGGCCGCGGCGTAGGGGGCCTCACCGCCCGACGGCCGGGTGCCGCTGATCGACGACGTGCTCACGATCGACCCGCCGCCGTTGGCGAGCAGCCGGGGGGCGGCGGCCTTCATCCCGTGGAACACCCCGGTCAGGTTGACCCGCACGATGCGGTCCCACTCGGCGACGTCGTACTCGTGGACCCCGGCGATGGTGCTGGACCCCGCGTTGTTGAAGATGGCGTTCAGGCCCCCGAGGCGGGCATCGGCGTCGGCGATCGCCGCGTCCATCGCGGCCCAGTCGGTGACGTCGACGGCGTAGGCGATCCCCCCGACCGCGTCGGCGACGGCCTGGGCGGCGTCGCCGTTCACGTCGAGCACGGCCACGGCCGCGCCCTCGGCGGCGAACCGCCGGCAGGTGGCGGCCCCGATCCCGGAGCCGCCCCCGGTCACGAGGGCCCGGGTGGCGTCGAGCAGTCCCACGGCGGTGCCTCCTCGGCTCGGGGGGTGGGGAGCATCATGGTGCCCGAGCGGCGTTCCGCCCGCCCACTCCTTGCGTGCCCCGACCACCCCCGACCGACCGGACCGGGATCATGATCCGAGCGACCCTGCAGGCGATCGCGGCCCACCGGTCCCGCCTCGCGGCGTCGGTCGTGGCGGTGACGCTCGGCGTGGCCCTGGTGGTGGGGGCCTTCGTGCTGGTCGACACGTTCGAGCGCTCGACCGACGATCTGTTCGGTGCCACCCTCGCCGGGGTCGACCTGGTGGTGGCGCTGCGGGACCAGGCCGGCCCCGAGGGCACCCGTGAGCGGTTCCCCGAGGCGGTGGCCGCCCGGGTCGCGGCAGTGCCCGGGGTCGCCACCGCCCGCGGCGTGGTGTGGGGCCCGGCCCAGCTCGTCGGTGCCGACGGGGCACCGGTCCGCACCGGGCTGGCGCCGACGCTCGCGACGTCGTGGTCGGCTGCTGATGCCCGCAGCCCGTTCCGTCCGGTCGGCGCGCGTGATCGCGCGCCGCAGGGACCCGACGAGGTCGCGATCGACGTCGACACCGCGCGCGCCAACGGGTTCGCGCTCGGCGACACCGTCCGGGTCGCCGGCATCGGGCCGGCGCGGGACTACCGGGTGGTGGGGCGGTTCCGGGTGGGGGACCGCGCTGGAGTCGGGGGCGTCACGCTCGCCGCGTTCGACCGCACCACCGCGCAGGCGGTGGTCGGCGCCCCCGGTGCGCTCGACGCGGTCGAGGTGGTGCGGGCACGCGGGGCTGCGGGGTCCGGTGTCGTCGACCGGATCCGGACCGCGGTCGGGCCCGGGTTCAAGGTCCGTCCCGCCGACGCGGTCGTGGCCGACGCGGGGGCGACCGTCCGGACGCTCGTCGGTCGGCTCACCGCACTGCTCCTCGGCGTGGCCGCGGTCGGGATCGTCGTCGCCGCGCTGCTGGTGGCCAACACGTTCGCGGTGTCGGTCGCCGAGCGGGCGCGTGCGCTGGCGTTGCTGCGGGTCCTCGGCGCGAGTCGGATGCAGGTCGTGGGTTCGGTGACCGCCGAAGCGCTCGCCGTGGGGATCGTCGGCACGGTGCTCGGGGGGCTCCTCGGCGTCGGTGCGGCCGCTGCGCTCGCCGACACCGTGGCGCGCGTGGGGTTCGTCCCCGGGGGTCCGGTGCTCTCCGCGCGGACCGTGGTGGTCGCCGTCGTACTGGGGCTGGTGGTGACCGTGGGCGTGGCCCTCCTCCCGGCCGTGCGGGCGGCCCGGGCGGCCCCGGTCGTCGCCCTCACCGGTGCGGCGACCGGTCCGGGGCGGCCCGGTGCGCTCCGCACCGGGGTCGGACTCGGGGTGGCGGTCGCCGGGGTCGGGCTCCTCGGGCTCGCGCGGTGGGGGCCGGGGGGCGACCCGTCCGGCTCGTCCGGCTCGTTCGGGTCCGTGGGGTCGGGCGGGCCGGTCGTGGCGGGCGCCGGGCTGCTCCTGTTGGGGGTCGCCCTGGCCCTGCCGGCCGGGGTGCGCGTCCTCGTCGGGGCGGGGCGCGCCGGCGCGTCGCACACCGGGTGGCGGAGGGCCCTCCCGTGCGCGGTTCCGGCCCGGCTCGCGCGGGCCCACGCCGCGCGCGACCCCCGCCGGATCGCCGCCCCGGCCACTGCGGTCGCGGTGGGGCTCGCGGTGATGACGGCGGTGGCGGTGGTGGGGGCGTCGGCCCGTGCGTCGGTGGGCCGGGCCGTCGACCGGGGGATCCGGGCCGACCTGATCCTGCGCGCCACGGACTTCGACGGGTTCTCGCCCGTCGTGGCACCAGTGGTCGCGCGCACTGCGGGGGTGGCCGACGTCCTCGCGTTGCAGTTCCGGTCGGTGCGCGTCGCGGGCGCCGGTGCTCGCGACGCCCCGTCGGAGGTGCTCGCGAGCGCCGACCCCGCCGGGCTCGCGGCGACGGTGGACCTCGGGATCCGGTCGGGTTCGCTGCGCGCGCTGGAGCCCGCCGGCATCCTGGTCCACGAGGACGCGGCCCGGGCCCGGGGCCTCGCGGTGGGCGACCCCGTCGTCGTGCCGATGGCCCGGGGGTCGTTCCGACTGACCGTGGCCGGCACCTACCGGCGGGCCGACGTCACCGGCGGGCTCCCGGTCACCTGGATCGTGCCCCGGTCCGTGTACACGGCCGGGTTCGGGACCGACGAGCCCGACACCCTCGTCTACGTCCGCACCGCCGACGCCCCGCAGGCGGTCGCGGCGCGCCTGCGCGACCGGCTCCGGGCCGACTTCCCCACGGTCGCGGTGCGGACCCGGGCCGCGTACCGGGCCGACCAGCTGCGGGCGATCGACCGCTTCGTGGCGGTCACGGTCGCGCTGCTCCTGCTCACCCTCGTGATCGCGACCCTCGGCATCGTGAACGCCCTGGTCCTGGCCGTGCTCGCCCGCACCCGGGAGATCGGTCTGCTGCGGGCCGTGGGCATGACCCCGGCGCAGGTCCGGGCCATGGTGCGCGCCGAGGCCCGGTGGACGTCCGGGGTGGGCGCGGCGGTGGGCCTCGGGGTGGGCCTGGTCTGGGGGGCCGCGCTCGTCGCGGTGCTGGCGCCCCGGGGGCTGACCACGCTCGGGGTGCCGTGGGTGGTGCTGGGCGCCGGCGTCCTCGGCGCGGGCCTGGCCGGGATGCTCGCCGCGGCGTTCCCGGCGCGCCGGGCTGCCCGCCTCGACGTGCTGGACGCGATCGGGCGGCCCTGAGCCGTCGGCGTCCGGTCGGCCCGGCGCCGACGGCGATGCGGCGCCGACCCGCTACGATGCGGCGCTTCCACGGGCGATTAGCTCAGGGGCAGAGCACTTCCTTGACGCGGAAGGGGTCAGAGGTTCAAATCCTCTATCGCCCACCCGAGGCCGACCGGTGCCCCATCCGGTCGGCCGCCATCCCGGCCGGGGCCCTCAGCGGCCCCGGAAGACGGGGTCCCGCTTCTCCAGGAACGCCCGGGGTCCTTCCTTGGCGTCCTCGGAGGCCATGACCGTCCGGCCGTGGCGCTGCTCGATCACGAACGCCTCGGCCTCGGGCAGGGTCTCGGTCTCGCGCAGGGTCGCCACGATCGCCCGGACCGCGACGGGTCCGTTGCGGGCGATCCGGTCGGCGATCTCGCGGGCCTTGGCCAGCGCCTGGCCGTCGGGCACCACGTGGTTGACCAGGCCCAGCTCGAAGGCCCGTCGGGCCGGGAGGTCCTCGCCGGCGATGAGCATCTCGGCGGCGACCGCGTACCCGACCTGACGACGGAGGCGCACCGCGGAGCCGGCCATGGGGAACAGGCCCCGCTGCACCTCGGTCACCCCGAACATGGCGTGCTCGCCCGCGACCCGGATGTCGGTGCCCTGGAGGATCTCGGTGCCGCCCGCACGGGCGAAGCCCTCGGCCGCGAGGATGACCGGCTTGGTCGGCCGGTAGGTCTTGAGCCAGGCGCCGTAGATGATCTCCGGGTGCTGCTGGACCCGGGCCATGTACTCGTTCTCGGGCGGGCCGCCGAGCTTGCCGATCTCGGAGAGGTCCATGCCCGCGCAGAAGGTGGTGCCCGCACCGGTGAGGATCGCGACCCTCAGGTCGTCGTCGGCGTCGAGGCGCACCCACGCGTCGTAGAGCCGGCACATCACCTCCGAGTTCACCGCGTTGCGCTTCTCGGGCCGGTTCAGCGTGACGGTGAGGACGGGGCCGTCCTGATCGACGATGACGGCGGGATCGGCCATGGCGGGCTCCTGGGGGTCGGGGTCACCGAACGCTAACCCGACACCCGGGCGGCCCCGGGGCGGACTCAGTGTGGGGTGAGGCCACCGTCAACGATCAGCACCCGGCCGGCGACGAGGCTGCCCGGGTCGGAGCAGCGCAGGAGCGCGCGAGCGCAAGGCCGCGGGATCGCCGGATCGGGCGACGGTGGACGCGCCGGCCCGGCGCGCGGCCTACCCTCGGGGCGGCGCTCCGGGGTCGGGGTGCCGCCCCGAGGAGGTCCCCATGGCGACGACGATGAGTCCGGCCACGATCACCGACGACGAGCTGCGGGCGCGCACCGAGGCGCTGGTCGCCGAGCACGCCGGCGTCCTCGACGACCAGGTCGCGTTCCGCAGCGCCCAGTTCGATGCCGGCCTGGCCATGGTCCAGTTCCCCGAGGGTCGCGGCGGCCTCGGGTGCTCCCCGGGCAAGCAGGCGATCGTCAACGAGGTGCTGCGCGGTCACGGGGTGCGCTACGACGACCTGCGCATCAACCCGATCGGCATCGGCATGGCCGCGCCCACGCTCCTGACCTACGCGTCCGACGACGTCGTCGACGCCCACCTCCGGCGGATCTTCACCGGCGAGGACGTCTGGTGCCAGCTGTTCTCGGAGCCCACCAACGGCTCCGACGTCGCCGGGATCCCCAGCCGCGCCGTGCGCGACGGCGACGAGTGGATCGTGAACGGCCAGAAGGTCTGGACGACCCTCGCCCACATCTCCCGCTACGGACTGCTGCTCACCCGCACCGATCCCGACGTGCCCAAGCACAAGGGTCTCTCGTACTTCATCCTCGACATGCAGTCACCGGGGGTCGAGATCCGGCCGCTGTTCCAGATCACCGGCGAAGCCGAGTTCAACGAGGTCTTCCTCACCGACGTACGGGTGCCCGACCGGATGCGCCTCGGCGCCGAGGGCGACGGGTGGCGGGTCGCCACCACCACCCTGATGAACGAGCGGGTGGCGCTGTCGGGATCGCCGACGCCCCGCGGGGGCGGCCCGGTCTCCGACCTCGTGAAGTGCTGGGCGGAGCGGGCCGACCGGCTCGCCCCGGCCGGGCGGGCGGTGATGCGCGACCGGGTCGCGGGCCTGTGGGTCCGGGCCGAGGTCCTGCGCCTCACCAACCAGCGGGCCAAGGACTCCGCCCGGTCGGGCAACCCCGGCCCCGAGGGCTCGGTCGGCAAGCTCGAGTCGGCGCAGCTCTCCCAGGCGATCCACCGCTGCATCGTCGACCTGCTCGGCCCCGAGGGGACCCTCCACGAGCTCGGCTACCCGATGACGCGCAGCTCGGAGGCACCCGACTCGCGCACCGGGCGGTTCCTGCGCAGCCGGGCCAACACGATCGAGGGCGGCACCTCGGAGATCATGCGCAACATCCTCGGGGAGCGGGTCCTCGGTCTGCCCGGCGACGTCCGGGTCGACAAGGACGCGCCCTGGAGCCAGATCCCGCGCTGACGCCCGACCCGACGCGCCGCACCGGCGCGTCCACGCCCAGACCGGGGGAGCCATGGCCCACTTCTCGTTCACCAAGGTGGTCGTCGACGACCTCGAGGCCGCGGCCGCCTTCTACACCGCGACCTTCGGACTCGAGGAGCAGTTCCGGGTCGACGGTGAGATCGCCGGGCTCGAGATGGCCGAGATCGTCTACGCGCCGACGGCCGAGGGCGCGGGGCGGTTCATCCTGATGCGCTACGCCGGCCCGACCGGCGCGCCCGACGGTGTGGTGCCGGGCTTCCGGACCGACGACGTCGACGCGCTGTTCGCCCGCGCCGTCGCCGCCGGGGGGACCGTGGCCCAGGCCCCGAGCGACCGTCCCGAGCACGGCCACCGCATCGGGTTCCTGCGGGACCCGGAGGGGCGGCTGATCGAAGTCGCCCAGCCGCTCGGCTGACCGACGCGTGTGCGAGCTGCTGGCGGCGTCGTTCGTCGTCCCCACCCGACTCGACCCGTACCTGGAGCGGTTCCGGGCCCGCGCGGCCGAGAACCGTGAGGGGTGGGGCATCGCGTGGTGGCGTGACGGGGGGCCCGAGATCCACAAGGAGCCGATCCCGGCCGACGAGAGCGCGCTCGCAGCGCGACTCGTCGACGAGCACCCGACGAGCGCGATGTTCCTCGTGCACGTGCGGGCCGCCACGATCGGCGAGCGGACGCTCCCCAACACGCACCCGTGGGCGGCGCCGGCGCTCGGGCGCACCTGGGTGTTCGCCCACAACGGGACGGTGCGCGCGCTCGACCGCCTCGACCTCGGGGACCGCAACCCGACGGGGGACACCGACTCCGAGCGGGCCTTCCTCCACCTCCTGACCCGGCTCGAGGCGCAGCCCCCGGAATCGTCCGACGACGCCGCAGGGCTCGCCGACGCGGTGCACGCAGTGGGTCGAGAGCTCTCCACCCACGACAGCCGGGTCAACTTCCTGTGCACCGACGGCACGACGCTGTTCGCCTACCACGACGGGCACAAGACGCTGCATCTGCTGGAGCGGTCCGACGGCGTGATCGTGGCCAGCGTGCCGCTCACCGACGAACCGGGGTGGACCCGTCTCGCGGCGGGCGCGTTCGTGGTCGCGGCCGGCGGGCGACTCGTCGCCCGGTCGGACGGCGACTGACCCCGGTCCGCTCGGGCGAGGCGACGCGGGGATAGGGTCGGGACCGGGCGCCGAAGGGGGGACCGATGCCGTGCCAGCACTGTGGCGAGGAGTTCGACCCGATCCGGTACCGATGGCTGTGCCCGCACTGCAAGGTCAAGAACACCTGCTGCGAGTGACCCGCGGCCGAACGGCCCGGAACGGTCCATGACCGCCGCGTAGGCTGCAGGCCCGCGTCGGAGGTGGCCATGTTGATCGGCGGGTTCAACGGCGGGTTCAACGACGGGTTCAACGACGGGTTCATCGACGGGTCCGTCCGCCAGCTCCCCGATGTCGACGAGGCCGAGACCACCGAATGGCTCGAGTCGCTCGACGCCGTGGTCGAGCGGAGCGGCCGGGCGCGGGCGCACTACCTCCTCGCCCGGCTGGCCGAGCGGGCCCGTGAGCAGGGCGTGCACCTCCCTGCGCTGGTCACGACCAACTACATCAACACGATCCCGTCCGACCGGGAGCCGCCGTTCCCCGGCGACGAGGCGATCGAGAAGCGCGTCCGGGCCGCGATCCGGTGGAACGCGGTCGCGATGGTCGACCGGGCGAACGACCGCTACGACGGCCTCGGGGGGCACCTGTCCACCTTCGCCTCGGCGGCCACGCTCTACGACGTCGGGTTCAACCACTTCTGGCGGGGCAAGGGCACCGACGGCTGGGGCGACCAGATCTTCTTCCAGGGGCACGCGTCACCGGGGGTCTACGCCCGGGCGTTCCTCGAGGGGCGCCTCACCGAGACCCAGCTCGACGCGTTCCGACGCGAGACCACCGGACACGGCCTGCCGAGCTACCCCCACCCGCGGCGGCTCCCCGAGTTCTGGGAGTTCCCCACGGTGTCGATGGGGCTGGGGCCGCTCAACGCGGTCTACCAGGCCCGCTTCAACCGGTACCTGCTCCACCACGAGATCGCCGACACCGCTGCGGCGAAGGTCTGGTGCTTCGTCGGCGACGGCGAGATGGACGAGCCCGAGTCCAGCGCCGGGCTGTCGATCGCGGCCCGGGAGGCGCTCGACAACCTCGTGTTCGTCGTGAACTGCAACCTCCAGCGCCTCGACGGCCCGGTCCGCGGGAACGGCAAGATCATCCAGGAGCTCGAGGCCCGGTTCCGGGGTGCCGGATGGAACGTGATCAAGGTCGTGTGGGGCCAGGGCTGGGACGAGCTCCTCGGCCGCGACGTCGACGGGCTCCTCGTCGGGGCCATGAATGCCACCGTCGACGGCGAGTTCCAGAAGTACTCCGTGGAGTCGGGGTCCTACATCCGGGAGCACTTCTTCGGTCCCGATCCCCGGCTCGGGCAGATCGTCGCCCACCTCTCCGACGAGGACCTGATGCGCCTGCCCCGGGGCGGGCACGACGCCCGCAAGGTCCACGCCGCGTACCGACTCGCGTCCGAGCACCGCGGCGCGCCCACCGCCGTGCTGGTCAAGACCGTGAAGGGCTGGTCGCTCGGCGCGGAGATCGAGGGTCGCAACGCCACCCACCAGATCAAGAAGATGGACGCCGCGGGGCTCCGGGCCTTCCGCGACCGGCTCCGGCTCCCGATCCCCGACGCCGCGCTCGCCGACGGCCTCGCCCCGTACTTCCGGCTCGAGCCCGGGTCTCCCGAGCACGAGTACATGATGGACCGCCGGGCCGCCCTCGGGGGTGGCGTGCCCCGGCGGGTGGTCCGCGCGGCGCCGTTGGCCCAGCCCGGACCCGACGTGTACGCCGACGTGCTCGCGGGCACCGGCGACAAGGTCCAGGCCAGCACCACGAGCGCGTTCGCCCGGCTGCTGCGCAACCTGCTGCGCAGTCCCGAGCTCGGCCACCGCATCGTGCCGATCATCCCCGACGAGGCCCGGACGTTCGGCCTCGACGCGCTGTTCCGTGAGGTCGGGATCTACGCCCCGTTCGGCCAGGCCTACGAGCCGGTCGACGCCGCGCTGCTCCTCAGCTACCAGGAGTCCCGGACCGGACGTCTGCTGATGGAGGGCATCACCGAGGCGGGGGCGCTGGCCTCGATGACCGCCGCAGGCACCGCGTACGCGACCTGGGGTCAGCCGATGATCCCCTTCTTCATCCTGTACTCGATGTTCGGCTTCCAGCGGGTCGGCGACCTGATCTGGAGCTTCGGCGACCAACGGGGCCACGGCTTCATGCTCGGCGCGACCGCCGGTCGCACCACGCTGCAGGGGGAGGGACTCCAGCACTGCGACGGGCACAGCCCGATCCTCGCGTCGGTCGTGCCCAACTGCCGTGTCTACGACCCCGCCTTCGCCTACGAGCTCGCGGTGATCGTCCGCGACGGCCTGGAGCGGATGTACGGCGACGCGCAGGAGGACTGCTTCTACTACCTGACCCTTTACAACGAGAACTTCGTGATGCCGGCGATGCCCGACGGCGCCGCCGACGGCATCGTGCGGGGGTGCTACCGGTTCCGGGCCGCGCCGGGTCCGGGAATCCCGGTGCAGATCTTCGCGAGCGGCTCGGCCATGGCCGCGGCGCTCGCGGCCCAGTCCGTGCTGGCCGAGGCGCACGGGGTGGCGGCCGACGTGTGGAGCGCGACCAGCTACAAGGCGCTGCGTGAGGACGCCCTGACGGTCGAGCGTTGGAACCGCCTCCACCCCGGGGCACCGCCGCGCGCGTCGTACCTCGACGGACTGCTGGCCGACGCGCCCGGGCCGGTGGTGGCCGTCACCGATCACATGAAGGCGGTGCCCGACCAGATCGGTCGCTTCGTGCGCCGCCCCTTCGTGCCGCTCGGCACCGACGGCTACGGCGTCTCCGACACCCGGCCTGCGCTCCGGGCGCACTTCGAAGTCGACGCCGGCCACGTCGTGGTCGCGGCGCTCCACGCGCTCGCCGAGGCGGGCGATGTCGACCGTTCGGTGGTGGCCGACGCGATCACCCGCGCCGGGATCGACCCCGACCGGATCGATCCCCGTCTCGCCTGAGCGGCGCGGCGGGCACCGCCGAGAGCGTCAGGAGGCCTGGCGGCCACCCTCGTCGATGAGGAGCGGGTCGTCCTCGTCCCACTCGTCCTCGTCGTCGTCGAGATCGTCGTCGTCCCAGGCGGCGGCGTCGTCGTCGACGTCGGCCAGGGTGCGGTCCCCCTCGGTGAAGAGTCCGTCGTCGAAGCCCTGCTTCAGCTCACGCGCCTCACGAAAGCGACGCGCACGTCCCTTCCTCGCCACGGTGCACCTACCTCGTCGTTCCGGCTAGCACTCATTGTCGCATGTCCGGGCGGCCCGCGACGGCCCGTTCCGGGGATTCCTCCTCGGGGCCCCGGAGGCCGGTCCCGCCCGGGTATCCTCTCCGACCCCGGGCGATTGGCTCAGTCGGTTAGAGCGCCGCCTTCACACGGCGGAGGTCACAGGTTCGAGTCCTGTATCGCCCACCCCGGGCCCCGCACCCCGGCTCCCGCCCGCCGGGGCCCGGTTTGCGGCCCCCGGCCCGGCGTGGCCAGGATCCGGCGGTGACCGCCCGGCCCCGGCCCGTCCCCGACGCCGTCAGCGCCGCCTACTGGGCGGGTGCCGACCGGGGTGCGCTCACCGTGGCCCACTGCGACGCCTGCGGGCGGGCCCACCACCCCCCGGAGCCCGCCTGCCCCCGCTGTGGCGCCGACGGCCCCCGGCCCCGGGTCGTCTCGGGGCGGGGGACGGTCTTCGCCGCCTGCGTCGTCCGCCAGGCCTTCGACGCCGCCTTCGCCGATGCGGTTCCGTACCACCTCGCCCTGGTCGCACCCGACGACGCCCCCGAGGTGCGGATCCTCACCAACCTGCTCGGCGCCGATCCCGCCGAGCCGGTTGCGGTGGGGACACCGGTCGCGGTGGAGTTCGAGCCCGCCACCGGGGTCGGCGCCCGGGTCGACGCCCGGGTCGGCGAGGGCGACGGCGTCGCGCTCCCGCAGTTCCGGGTGGTCGGGCCGTGAGCGGCCTGACCCGCGACGTGGCCGTGGCCGGGGTCGGGTACTCGACCGTGGCCCGCTCGGGGGACTTCGACGTGCGCACGCTCACCCGGGCCGCCTGCACCGCGGCGATGGCCGACGCGGGCGTGGGCCCGGCCGCCGTCGACGGGATCGTGGAGTACCAGTTCGGCCAGGGGGACGCGCCGAGCGCCGTCGGCGCGCAGCGGCTGCTCGGGATCCCCGACCTGGCCATGTTCAACGACCTCATGGGCACGGGCCCCTCCGGCCTGGCCAGCGCGCTCGACGCCGCGATGGCCATCGCCGCCGGCGTGTGCGAGACCGTGCTCGTCTACCGGTGCATCACGCGGGCGTCGGGCCACACCGGTGCCGTGCGCACCGGCCCGCCCGAGGCCCGGGGGGCACTCCAGTTCGCGGCGCCCTACGGGTACGGCGGCGGCATCATCCCGGCGATGTCCATGAAGAAGCAGCGGCGGGTCGCGGAGCTCGGGGGCTCCTATGCCGACTACGGGCGCATCGCCGTCAACGCGCGGCGATGGGCGGCGCTGAACGAGCGCGCAGTGCTGCGTGACCCGCTGACGCTCGACGACTACTTCGCGGCGCGCCCCGTGGCCGACCCGCTGCTGCTGCTCGACTGCGACTACCCGGTGAACGGGGCCTGCGCCGTGCTCCTCACGTCGGCGGAGCGGGCCCGCGACCTACGCCAGGTCCCGGTGGTCGTCGATGCGCTCGCCTACGGGACCGGGGCCGGGGCCGACTGGCTCTACGGCGACGACTTCCTCTTCGGCGGGACGATCCCGTGCGCGCGGCGGCTCTGGGCCCAGGCGTCGGTCGGTCCGGCCGACGTCGACGTCGCCGAGCTCTACGACGGGTTCACCCACATCACGATCTCGTGGATCGAGGCCCTCGGCCTGTGCGGCATCGGCGAGTTCCACGACTGGGTCGACGACGGCGACCGCATCGGTCCCGGGGGCGCCCTGCCCGTCAACACCTCGGGCGGTCAGCTCGCCGAAGGGCGGCTCCACGGCCTGGCCTTCCTCGCCGAGGCCGTGCAGCAGCTGCGGGGCGAGTGCGGCGCCCGTCAGGTGCCCGATGCACGGGTCGCGGTGGTGGCCAACGCCCACGGTCCGCAGAGCGGGGCGATGGTCCTCGTGCGAGACTGAGGGCATGGACTTCACCCCGACCCCCGAGAAGCTGCTGCCCGACCTCACGCCCCGCGAGGAGCTCGTGCTCCTCGCCCGGACCCTCTGGCGGGAGGGGTACAACGACCACCTCGCCGGCCACATCACGATCAACTGCGGCGACGGCACCCTCTGGTGCAACCCGTGGATGATGACGTGGGACGAGATCCGGCCGCGTGACGTGATCCGCATCGACCTCGACGGCAACGTCGTGGAGGGCGACTGGCCGGTGCCCCCCGGGATCCCGCTCCACCTCGAGCTGCACAAGGTGCGGCCCGAGGTGCAGGTCGCGATGCACAACCACCCGCTCTACGGCACCGTGTGGAGCAACCTGCGTGAGGTCCCGCCGATCTACGACCAGAGCTCGTCGCTCGGCGGCGGGACCCTCGTCCTGGTCGACGAGTACGGCGGCGCCGTCGACGACTCGGGCGCAGCGCGCAGCGCCGTGCTCGCGATGGGTGGCGCCGACCTCGCGCTGCTCGCCGGGCACGGCGTGTTCGTGCTCGGCGCCAACGTCCGGGCCGTGCACCAACGGGCGGTCGCCCTGGAGCAGCGGTGCCAGCGGGCGTGGCACGTGCGGGTCGCCGGCGGCGCGGTCGAGACCCCGCTGCCCGACTGGTTCCTCGCCCGGGTCGCCCAGTCCGACGGCACCCGCTTCGCCGGCTTCTGGGAGGCCATGGCGCGCGCCGAGCTGCGGGCCGACCCGACACTCCTCGACGACCGGTCCTGATCGATCCCGACCGGTCCTGACCCGTCGTGACCCGTCGTCGCGCGGTCAGCCCCGCGGCTTCCGGCGCCGTCGCGACGCCGCCACGACGCCCACGACCACGCCGGCCCCGACCACGACCGCCCCGGCGGCGAGCACCCACCCGTTCCCGTCGTCGGCGGTGGCGGGCGAAGTCGCCGAGCCGGGTCCGGTGGGGGGCGCCGACGGGGCCGACGGGCGGGTGCCGGGAGTGGTGGTGGCGGCACCCGCGTCGAGCACCGTGACGTCGGCCCGGGCCGAGGCGTCGGGGCCGGCGGCGGTGACGATGACCGTCCACGCCCCGGCTGCCGGCAGCGCGAGCACGGTGGCGTAGCGCCCTTCGGCGACCTCGGGGACCGGGGTCGGGGCGAGGGCGGCCCCGCCGGGGCCGATGGCCCTCGCGGTGACGACCGCGCCGGTCGCCAGGTGGCCGTCGTTGGCGTACTCGAGCAGGACCCGCACCCGGGCGCTGCGGGGATCGGGCCCCGGGACCACCTCGAGGCCCATCGTGGCCGCGTTGCCGTGCGCCCCGGCCGGCGGGGGGGAGGCGACGCCCGACCCGAGTCCGACGAGGCCGACCAGCGTGAGGATCCCGACGAGCGCCGCGCCCCCGATGCGCCGGGCGCGCCGGGCGGACCGTGTGGATCGGGCGTCGCGGAGGCTCACGCCGGATACACCGTAATCTCAGTCGCCTTCACGCTCGCGACCACGCCGTGCCCGGGCGCGAGCCCGAGCTCGGTGGACGCGGCGGCGGTGATCTCGGCGACGATCGGCACGGCTCCCTCGATGCGGACGCGGACCCGGTCCCCGAGCCCGTCGACGTCGGTCACGGTGCCGGCGAAGTGGTTGCGCGAACTGCCTCCGGGGGCCTCCCGGTGCAGGCCCACGCTGCGGGGGTGGACCGACACGTGGACGACGCCGGTCACCGTCCGGTCGGCGACGACGAGGGTCGCGCCCCCCGCGAGCGTGACCCGCCCGTCGGCGGCGACGCCCCGGTAGTGGTTGCAGCCGACGAGGTCGGCCACGTAGGTCGACCGGGGCCGCAGCGCGATCTCGTCCATCGTCCCGGTCTGGATGACCCGCCCGGCCTCGAGGATCACGACGCGGTCGGCGAGCACCGCCGCGTCGACGGGATCGTGGGTCACGAGGACCCGGGCGCCCGCCGCCGCCAGGTGGCGGCGCAGCGCGCGGCGGATCTCGACCCGGGCCTGGGCGTCGAGCGCAGCCAGGGGCTCGTCGAGGCACAGCAGGCGCGGCTCGGACGCGAGGGCCCGGGCCAGGGCCACCCGCTGGGTCTGGCCACCCGACAGCGCGTCGGGCCGGGCCGTTGCGCAGTCGGCGAGGCCGACGCGGGCGAGCCAGTCGTCGGCCCGTCGCCGGGCCTCGCGGCGACCGACCCCGCGGCTGCGCAGCCCGAAGGCCACGTTCTCCCGGGCGTCGAGGAAGGGGAACAGCACGTGGTCCTGGAAGACCATCCCCACGGACCGGTGGGCGGGGCGGACGAACACCCCGGCGGCGGGGTCGTCGAGCACGGTGCCGTCGAGCGTGATGCGTCCGGTGTCGAGTGGGTGGAGTCCGGCGAGGGTGCGCAGCAGCGTGGTCTTGCCCGCACCGTTGGGTCCGAGCACGGCGACGATCTCGTCGGCGACGGTGAGGTCGACCGCCACGTCGAGTGCGCCGACGCGCGCGGTCCCGGCGGCGACCAACGTCATCGCCGGACGCCGAACCAGCGGTCGCGCAGCGCGACGAGGACGACGACCGAGACCGCGAGCAGGACCAGGCTCAGCGCGAGGGCGGCCCCGGGGTGGGTCTCGAGCAGCAGGTAGACGGCGAGGGGGGTAGTCCGGGTCCGGCCCTCGACGTTGCCGGCGAAGGTGATCGTGGCCCCGAACTCGCCGAGGGCGCGCGCCCAGGCCAGAGCCGCACCGGCGGCGAGCGACGGGCCGAGGAGACGGAGGGTGACCCGGCGGAACGTGGTCCAGCGACCGGCCCCGAGGGTCGCGGCGGCATCCTCGTACCGGGCGTCGAGCGCGCGCCAGCCGCCCTCGACGGTCAGCACGAGGAACGGCATCGCGACGAAGGTCTCGGCGAGCACGACCCCGGTCTTCGAGAAGGTGAACTGGATCCCGAACGTGTCGAACAGCCACGGCCCGACGAGGCCGTTGGTGCGACCGAAGGCGGCGAGCAGCGCGACGCCGCCGACCACCGGGGGCAGGACCATGGGCAGCAGCACGAGGGCGCGCAGCAGGCTCCGGCCCCGGAACTGGCCCCGGGCGAGCACCCAGGCGACGGGGACCCCGAGCACCGTGGCCAGAGCGGTCGCCCACAGGGAGCACTCCAGCGAGAGCCGCAGCGCGGCCCGGACCTCGGGGCTGCCGAGGTCGCGCACCACCTCGCTCCACGCCGCTTGCTGGAGCAGGCCGAGCAACGGCAGCGCGAAGAACGCGGCACCGAGCACCGCCAGCGCGACGACGGGGACCGGGACGGCCGCACCGGTGCCCCGGCGCCGCCGCCCGGGCTCAGGCCGGAAGGAAGCCGAGCCCAGCAAGGATCCGCTGCCCGGTGGGACCGGTGACGACGTCGACGAAGGAACGGGCGAGACGCCGGTCGCCCCCGGCGACGGGCGCGATCGGATACACGGCGACCACGTTCCCGGCCGCAGGGATGGCCACCGCCTCCACGGCGCGTCCCGCGGCGGCGATGTCGGTGGCGTAGACGATCGCGGCGACCGCATCGCCCCGGGCCACGGCGCCGAGGGTGGTCCGGGCGTCGGTCCCGCGGGTGATCCGGGCCTCGGGGATGGTCACGCCCGCCGTGCGCAGGACACCCGCGGCGTAGGCCCCGCAGGGGACGGACGGGCCGCACAGCGACACCGTCCCGGCGGTGGCGAGGTCGGCGACCCCGGTGATCCGGCCCGGGTTCCCCGGCTTGACCGCGATCCCCATGCGGTTGCGCGCGAACGGAACCGGCGTGGTCGTCACCTGGCCGCCCGCGACGAGGCGGTCCATCGACGACGGGTCGGCGGCCGCGAACACGTCGGCGGGGGCGCCGGCCTGGACCTGGGTCGCGAGCGTCGACGACGGGCCGAAGTTGAAGGCGACGGTCACGCCAGGGTTGCGGCGCTCGAACCGGGCGCCGATGCGGGTGAACGCCTGGGTCAGCGACGTGGCGGCCGAGACGGTCAGGGTCCGCCGCTCGGCCGCGATCGGAACCGCGGCGCCCGCAGCACTCCCGGTCGCGGGAACACCGGTGCGCACGGCGACCACGGCCGCGGCGAACGCAACGGTGAGCGCGACGGTGACACCGACGAGCGTGCGGCTCCGTCCGGCGGCCCGGCTCGGTCGACCCGTGGTCATGGTGTTCCTCGACGAATAGACGAATAGTCGCAGTGAGACTAATGGCGGGGGATCCGTGGCATCATCGGGGGGTGGCCGAGCCGTTGTCGCTCACCGACTGGGTCGTCCTCGTCCTGGTGGCCGAGGAGCCCCGGCACGGGTTCGCCGTGGCCCGTGAGCTGCGGCCCGAGGCGCCCGTCGGCGAGGTGTGGACCGTGGCCCGACCGCTCGTCTACCGGGCACTCGACCATCTGCGCGGCGCCGGGCTGATCGTCCCGGTGCGCACCGAGGCCGGGGCCCAGGGCCCGCACCGGACCGTCTACCGGGTCACCCGGGCGGGGGCGGGCCGGGCCGCCCGGTGGCTCGACCGGACGGTCGAGCATCCCCGGGAGGTCCGGACCGAGCTCCTCGCGAAGATGGTGCTGCGGCAGCGCCGGGGCCGGCCCGTGGCGCCCCTGGCCCGCCGCCAGCTCGACCGGTTCGCCCCGGCCGCGACCGCGCTGGCGCACCGGGCCCGGTCGGCGTCCGGGCCGGAGCGGATCGCCGCCCGCTGGCGGGTGGAGTCCCTCGACGCGATCCGGCGGACGCTCGAGGCCGTGATCGCCGACGAGGCCCGGGCGGCGCGCCGCGACGCCCACCCGCCGGCGCGTCAGCGGCGGGGATGAGCGGCGAGGAAGGACCAGATCGCCCGCCCGGCGTCGAGCCGGTCGTAGGGCGTTCCGACCAGTGCGGCGGCCCGGTCCGAGGTGGGGGTGCCTCCCATCCACGCGTGGGTCGCGCCCGTCACCGCGACGAGGCGCACCGCCGTTCCGGCGCGGCACGGCGACCACGTGGTGACCACGAGGTCGCCGTTGGTGGGGTCGGTCGACCCCACCGTGGGCGTCGGGCAGGCGTCGGCCGTCGCCAGCGCCTCGACCGCGGCGCGGGCCGGTCGGAAGGCCACGCCGGCGACACCGGTGCCCGTCCCGCCGCCGATCGGATGGTTGGTGTCGGCCGTGCCGTGGAGGTGGAACACCGACACCGGTCGGCGCGGGGCGCACGCGTCGACCCCGAGGCTCCCGGCCTGCACGCCGATCGCGGCGATGCGGTCGGCGAGCTCGCAGGCGAGCCGGTAGGCGAGGATGGCGCCGTTGGAGTGTCCGGTTGCGAAGATGCGGTCGGGGTCGAGCGGGAGCTCGCGTGCGAGCTGGTCCAGGACCAGGCGCACGAAGCCGACGTCGTCGACCTCCGCCCGGGCGGCCGCGCCACAGCAGTACCCGCCGTTCCAGGTCTGGGCGCCCGCCCCGTCGGCCAGGGCGCCGATCCCGTCGGGGTACACGACGACGAAGCCGTTGGCCTCCGCGAGGCCGTCGTAGCCCGAGTTGGCGGCGAACTGCTCGGCGCTGCCCAGGCCCCCGTGCAGCGCGACGAGCAGCGGCACCGGGCCGGACGGGAGCATCTGCGGCACGTAGAGGCGGTAACGGCGGGTCCGCCCGTCGGGCGTGCCGACGGTGCGCACCGTCACCCGCCCGGCCGCCGCGACCGGGGGTCGGGTGCCTGCGTAGGGGTCGTACGTCGCGCGGATCGTGGTGCCGGTGGTGGTACCGCGGGTGGTGGTCGTCGTGGTCGTCGTCGTGGTCGTCGTCGTCGTGGTCGTCGTGGTCGCCGGTCGCCGGTCGCCCGGCGCCGGCTCGGTGCATCCGGCGATCCCCGCGAGCGCGAGCGCGACCGCGAGCACGAGTGGGCCCGCGGTGGGACCGGCCCCCCGCCGGATCGAGGTCCGGTGCACCCGCGCCCCCGGTGCCGTCAGGCGGCGGTGAACTCGATCGGGACCGCCTCGTAGCCCCGGGTGAACGCCGACGGCAGGATGCGGGGCTCGGACCCCGGTGCCAGCCGCCAGTCGGGGATGCGCCGCACGAGCTCCTCGAACATCACCCGCAGCTCGAGCCGGGCCAGCGACGCGCCCAGGCAGAAGTGGGTGCCGAAGCCGAAGGCCACGTGCTGGTTGTGGCGACGGGTGACGTCGAAGTTCTCGGGGTCCTCGAACACCCGCTCGTCGCGGTTGGCCGACGAGTACATCAAGACGAGCTCGTCGCCCGCGGCGATGGTCTGCCCGTGGAGCTCGTGGGTCTCGGTCGCGGTGCGGCGCATGTTCAGGATCGGGGTGACCCAGCGGATGAACTCCTCGACCCCGGTCGTGCCGATGACCGCAGGGTCGTCCCGCAGGATCGCCCGTTGATCGGGCCGCCGGGCCAGCTCGAGCGCGATGGCGCCGATCACGGTCCGGGTGGTCTCGGCGCCGCCGTCGAGCACGAGCAGCGCCTCGTGCACGATCTCGTCGTCGTCGAGGGGGCGGACGGTGCCGTCGGGGAACTCGACCTCGGAGTGCACCCACGCCGAGATGAGGTCGTCGGCAGGCTCGGACCGGCGCCGCTCGATCACGTCGAGGGTGGCGGCGGCGAACTCGAGCACCGCGGTGATGGTGCGTTCGGTGGTGGCCCGGACCGTGCCGTCGGTGTTGTACTGCCCGCCCTCGAACATCGTGATCTCGGACCACTCGAGGCACTTCGGCCAGAGCTCCGTCCCGAACCCGAGCATCTCGCCGATCACCCGGGCGGGGAGCGGTGCGGCGAACGCCTGCACGACGTCGCACTCGCCCCGGTCGATCACGGCGTCGATCAGGCCGGTGACGATCTTGCGCACGTGGTCCTCGTGCTCCTTGACCGAGCGCGGGGTGAAGCGCCGGGCGACCAGGCGACGCTTGTGCTGGTGCAGCGGGTCGTCGTTGTTGATCATCGACACGTCGCCGACGATGCGCGGCCGCGAGCCCTGGGCCGACGAGTAGCGGGTGGTCTGCTTCTCGACCGCCACGACGTCGGCGTACCGGCTGATGCCCCACAGCCGGTTGACCGGGTCCCAGTACGCGGGGGCCTCGTCCCGGAGCTGCCGGTACACGGGGGTGGGGTCACCCGCGTAGAACGCGCCGTCGAGCAGGTTCACCGTGGTCGCCATGGCTGGATAGTGTGCCCGAAATGACGGGGGTGACGCGCAACGACTGCCTCCGGGTCGCGACCTGGAACCTGTGGTGGCACCTCGGGCCGTGGGAGGAGCGCCAGGCCGCCATCGTCGCCACGATGCGCGACGCGGACGCCGACGTCTGGTGCCTCCAGGAGGTCTACCGGGACCGGTCGGGCGCCGACCAGGCCGGCGACCTCGCCGCGGCGCTGGGTGGGTACCACGTGGCGTACGCCACCGGCTTCGACCTCGACGTGTTCGACACCGCGATCGGCAACGCCGTGCTGTCGCGGTGGCCGATCACCGACGCAGCGGTGCGGGTCCTCCCGGCCCCGGGCGGCCTCGACGAGCTGCGGGTGGCGCTCCGGGTGGAGCTCGCGACCCCGCGCGGTCCGGTGGAGGTCTTCGTCACCCACCTCAACTACCGACTCGACCAGAGCGACGTCCGTCAGGCGCAGGTGCGCGACCTCTGCACCTGGATCGACGAGACGACGGAGCGGCGCTCGTACCCGCCGGTCCTGTGCGGCGACCTCAACGCGGACCCCGAGGCCGAGGAGATCCGCCTGCTCACCGGCCTCACCACGGTGCCGGTGCCCCGCCTCGTCTTCATCGACGCGTGGCGTGCCGCGGGTCCGGACTCGGGGCCGGGCTGGACCTGGGACAACCGGAATCCGTTCGCCGCGCTCGACCACGAGCCCGACCGGCGCATCGACTACGTGCTCGTGGGCTATCCCCGGGACGGCGGGCGGGGCCAGGCGGTGGCCGCCCACCGGATCGGCACCGCCCCGGTGGGCGGCGTCTGGCCGTCCGACCACTGCGGGGTGGTCGTCGACCTGCGGGCCTGACCCGGGCGGCTCAGGCGGCGGCGATCGCGTCGAGACGCCGCCGGAGGTCGGCCTCGGGGATCTCACCGAACACCACCGTCGAGCGGCCCCGGCGGTCGAGGAACACCCACGCCGGCTGGCCGCGGACGCCGAAGCCGGCCCACAGGCTGCCGTCGGTGTCGACGGTGTGGGGGACGCCGTCGAGCCCGTGACGGGCGACGAAGTCGCGCATGGCCGCGGTCGTGCCGTTGCCGGCCATGCCGACGACGGGAACCCGGTCTCGGTACTGCCGCGCCACCTGCGCGACCCCGGGGGCCTCCCGGTTGCACGTGAGTCAGCCGGGGGCCCAGAACCACAGGGCTGCCCCGGTCGCGGCGAAGTCCCGCCCGTCGACCCGGCCACCCCCGAGCGCAGGGGCCGAGAAGCGGAACGCCTCGGCGACCTCGGTGGCCGCCGGCTTCGGCGCGGTGCCGACCGGGGCGCCGGGAGTGGAGGCCGTGGTCGGCCTGGTGGGCGTGGTCGCCGGGGCGCCCGGACCGGTCGGGTTGGCGGCGGTCCCGGGGCGCCCGGGGCGGGCGCTCCGGGCCCCATCGGAGCTCCCGGGGCCGCAGGCGACCAGGGCTAGGGCGGCGGCGAGGGCGGTGGCGACCGCCCGCCCCGGGCCCCGGCCGGGCCGGTGGCGCCACCGACTGGCTCCTACGCCGTCGGATCGGGGAGAATGGATGTCCATGGCAGCTGAGTCCCGCGATTCCGCATCTCTGAAGCCGGCCGAGCTCGACGAACTGGGCCAGCTCGTCCACTCGGTGGGGTTGCCCCTCGCCGACGAGCAACTCGATCAGCACGTCGAACATTTCCCGTTGGTGGTGCTGTCCACCCACGACGAGGTGTGCTCCGGCTTTCTGTTCGGGTCGCTCGAGCGCATCGGTGGGACCCCGTGCGTCCTCTGGGGCCTCGGTGCGGTGCGCAAGGGCACCAACGCGAAGCCCGCGCTCGAGGAGCTCGTCAGCGAGCTGTACCGGCGCGCCGCGATCTCCTTCCCCGACGAGGACGTGCTCGTCGCCGGCCGCATGGCCCAGCCCGCGGCCTACGCGCTGCTCGGCGGGCTCGCCGACGTCTGCCCGCGGCCGCGCTACAACCCCAACGGCGAGGAGCGGGCCTGGGGCCGGCGCCTGGCCCGGCGCTTCGGCTGCGACGCCCGCTACGACGACCGCACCTTCCGGGTCGCGAGCGGCAGCGGGCCCGAGCCGGTGTTCGACGCCCGGTACGTGAAGATGGGCGGCAAGGCGGCCACCGAGATCATCGGCACCGTCGACCCCCAGTCGGGTGAGGCCGTGATCGCCTACGGGTGGGCCATGGCCGAGATGCTCGCCGACGGCTTCGGCCGCTGATCAGCCGAGGTCGGCGGCGAACGCCGATGCGCCGAGCGGCGCACCGGTGACCCGCTCGACCAGGTGGTCCCAGCGCAGGCTCGCAGCGGGACGGAAGACCGCGTCGCGCAGGAACGCGCCGGCGGCGGGCCGGTCGACCAGGCCGTCGGTGCGGGCGCGCAGCGCGGCCAGGACCTGCGACGCGAACATCTCGCCGTAGAGGTAGTTCTGGTAGTACACGGGGACCACGGCGACGTGGATCTTCGCCGCCCAGTCGGGGTGGCGTCGGCCCGGGCTGCGGCGCACGAGCTGGTAGCGCTCCACCAGGTCCCACCAGCGGGCGTCGAGGTCGGCGTCGGGGTCGGCGTAGAGCAGCCGCTCGAAGTGGGTGACCACGAGCACCCAGCGGGCGAAGACGAGCAGCCCGGCCCGGGTCGCCTCCGTGAGGCGCGGCGCGAGCCGCTCGACCGTCGCGGCGGGGACCCCGGCGACGTCCCGCAGCCAGGTCGGATCGCGCACGAGGCGACCGAACATCATCGCGATGCCCTCGGTGGTGCAGGCGTGCGCGGGCTCGCGCAGCAGCCACGGGAGTCCGTGGTCGAGCTCGAGGTCGTAGACGGCGTGGCCGAACTCGTGGAGCATGGTGTCGGCCCAGCGCTCGTTGGGCTCGACGTTGGCGAGGACGCGGACGTCGCCGGCCCGGTCGAGGTTGATGCAGAACGCGTGCTGGCTCTTGCCCGGCCGCGCGAACAGATCGGAGGCGGCGAGGCCGGCGTCGACGTCGAGCCCGATGCCCGCGAAGGTGCGGCGGGTCAGCGCGACGAGGTCGGCGTCGGCGAAGACGGCGTCGAGGTCCACGGCCCCGGCGATCGGGGGGTCCTGGAAGAACGGGTCGTCGAGGTGCCAGGGTGCGAGCGCGGCGGGATCGACCCCGAACCGGTCGGCGAGGTCGGCGTCGAGGCGGGCCTTCCACGTCCGGAAGGGAGCATCGGTGCGGCGCTCCACCTCGGTCAGCGTCGCGAGGAGTCGGGTCTCGTCGAGCCCGCCCGCCGCGAGCGCGAGGGCGAAGTGGTCGCGGTGCCCGAGCGAACGGGCCGCCTCGTTGCGCAGGCGGGCGAGGCGGCGGACGTCGTCGGCGACCTCGGCCCCGATCTGCTTGCTCGCCTCCCAGGCGGCGCGCCGGGCGCCGAGGTCGTCGCTCGTGCGCAGGACCTCGAGCAGGGTGTTGTCGTCGGCCGGGGCGCCGTCGAGGTCGGCCCGGAAGGCGGTGAAGCGCGCGTCGACCGCGGTCTCGAGGTCCACGAGCGCGCCGAGCAGGTCGTGGGGGACCTGGTGGGGGAGCATCGTGTCGGCGAGGACGTCGAGGCAGCGGGCCAGGTGGGGGTCGGGGGGTGGCGTCGCCCGGGCCGCGACGACGGCGGCGTAGGCGTCGGGATCGGCGAGGAGGGAGCGGCGGGCCAGGTCGGCGCCCGCCCGGCGGGCGTCGGCGCCGGGGGAGGCGGCGGTGCTCGACTCCCACCACGCGGCGGCGAGCGCATGGTCGAGGGGCGCGAGCCGGTCGGTGAGCCCGGCGACGAGGTCGGCGGCGTCGGGTGCGGCGCTCATCGGGGAAGTGGCCCCCGGAAGGGGGCGACGGCGACGGTGAGGACCACCTCGTCGACGCCGGTCACCGGGTCGGGGACACCCACCGCGACCAGGGCCTGCCCGACCTCCGAACGGATCATGCTCGCGGCGTCGGGTCCGAGGCGGGCGGTCAGCGCCCGGGACCGGGCGCCGAGGGCGATCCGGTCGAGCCACTCGGCGTGGGTCAGGGTCACGGGGTAGCGGCGCCCGACCGTCGAGGCGACCCGTAGGTGGGCGCCGACGAGGGCGAGCCGCACCTGGGCGGGGTCGGCGAAGGTGGCCTCCCAGGGGACGAGCGCCTCGGCGTCGTCGTCGATCGCGTCGAGGTCGGCGTGGCGGGCGACCACGGCGTCCCAGCACGCGTGCGCGGCCCGCTCGGCGGCGTCGGCGGCGTCGCCCGGGGGCGGGTCGTCGGTGCGCCCCCAGGTGGCCAGGCCGACGCGTCCGCCCGGCCGCAGGACCCGCACCAGGTCGTGGAGGGCCCGACGGGGATCGTGGAGGTGGCCGAGGACCAGGTGCGCGAGCACGACGTCGAAGGTGCACGGGGCGAAGGGGAGCCCGGGCGCCGCGCCCCGCACGGTGGCGACGCCGTCGACGGCCGCGGTGCGCCCGGGGTCGAGGGCGACCACCCGGGCCGTCGGCCCGGCGACGGCGTGTGCCGCCGCGGCGGCGACCCCGGTCCCGGCGCCGAGGTCCAGCACCCGCGCCCCGACCGGGACCCCGATCGCGGCCACCAGGTCGGCGGCGATCGGACGGTGGCAGCGTTCGACGACGCGGGCCGCGTGCGCTGCACGCGCGGGATCCGCGGGATCCGCCGGGTCACCGCTTGCGGCGCGGGTGGATCCGGGGAGCGGCGCCATGGGCGCAGCGTAGGTTGTGCGCCGGAATGCCCCGGTCACCGCCGGGGCGCGGGTGCGGGAGGTCGGCCATGACGGACGTGCGCTTCGGGGTGTTCGCCCCCCAGGGCTGGAAGACCGAGCTGGTGGGGGTCGAGGGCGCCCAGTGCGACCCGAAGCCGCTCCAGCAGCCCCGGCCCCCGGTGTGGATCGGGGGCGGCGGGCTCGAAGTTCGGCGAGCCGTTCGAGTCCTGGTCGGCGGGGAACCTTGTCGGGACCCCCGAGCAGGTGGTCGAGCGGATCCGCACCTACGTCGACCTCGGGTGCACCTACTTCGTCCCGTGGTGCTCCGACTACCCCGACGACACCACGCTGCGCCTCTTCGCCGAGCAGGTGATGCCCCACGCCCGCTGAGCCGGGAGCGATGACCGGCGGCGCACCACCGACCGCCGATAGACTTGCCAGATGCATCGTTTCCGTCTCCCCCGGGTCGCGGGGATCTTCGGGGTAGTGGTCGCCGTCGTCTCGGTGGCGGTGCTCGTCTGGACCGGTCCGGACGGCGTCACGGCGGTCGCCCAGTCGGGCCCCGGGTCGTCCGCCGGTTCGAGTGCCCGGTCCCCCGTGTGGGCTGCGGCGTGCGGACGCACGCTGCAGGCATCGACGCCGGGGGCAGTGGGCGATCCGGCGATGCGCGAGGTGTCGGGGGTGGTGGCGAGCCGGCGGAACCCCGGCGTGTGGTGGCTGCACAACGACTCGGGTGACTCGGCCCGGGTGTTCGCGATGGGCGACGACGGCCGTGCGCTCGGGCAGTTCACGTTGACCGGGGCGACGGCACGCGACTGGGAGGACATCGCCGTGGGCCCCGGTCCGACTGCGGGCGTGTCGTACCTCTACGTGGCCGACATCGGCGACAACTCGGCGGCGCGGCCCTCGGTGGTCGTGTACCGGGTGCCCGAGCCCGCGGTGGCCGGGCCCGTGGGTGCGCTCGCGCTCTCCGGGACCGAGGCCCTGACCCTCACCTACCCGAACGGGCCCCGCGACGCCGAGGCGCTCCTGGTCGACCCGGTCTCGGGTTCCCTCGTCGTGATCGCCAAGAGCTGGTCGGGTCCGGCCGAGGTGTACCGCGCGCCCGCCGGGCTCGCGCCCGGTTCGGCGACGGTGCTGACCTCCGTGGGCGCGTTCCCGCTCGGGACCGTGACCGGCGCCGACGTGACCCCCGCCGGCGACGTGGTGGCGGTGCGGACCTACGGATCGGTGGTGCTGTACCTGCGGTCGCCGGGGACGGAGATCGAGGCGGCGTTCTCGGGTGCGTCGTGCACCGGTCCGAGCGCCTCGGAGCCCCAGGGTGAGGCGGTGGGCTTCCTGGCCGACGGGTCGGGGTACGTGACCGTGAGCGAGGGGGTGGCGCCACCGGTGCGCCGGTTCGCCACCTGGCCGACCACGGTGCCGACCGTCGCGCCGACGACCCCGCCGACGACCCGGCCGTCGGTCACGACGACGACCCGGCCGTCGGTCACGACGACGACCCGCCCGTCGGTCACGACGACGACCCGCCCGAAGGTCACGACGACGACCCGCCCGAAGGTCACGACGACGACCCGCCCGAAGGTCA